>JBFMFT010000456.1:0-4214 GCA_040751925.1 Chloroflexota bacterium | reverse complement strand
AGACCTGACAGGTTTTCGGAAACCTGTCAGGTCTCATGGATAGACGATAGGTGGCGCCGACTGGACTTGAACCAGTGACCTAGGGCTTATGAGTCCCGCGCTCTGCCAACTGAGCTACGGCGCCAATGAACCGGACGAGGATGATAGAAAAATTGTACCATGCGGCCGGTTTTTTGCAAAGCCCTGTCGTTCTACCGGGTGCGCTAAAAGTTTGTCAGGCAATCTATAGAGGAGACATCATGCGCCGCAGCGCACTACGACAAATCAAAACCCGCGTTCATCCGCGTCCTATCTACCGGGTTTTGCAGCCGACGGTGGATTGGGCAACCCGCCGCGAGCGTTTGCCAGAGAATGGATCACTCATGGCCCACGCCGCACGGCCGGCAAATAGAGCCAATAGACCGGCGCGGCCGGCGTCGCCGTTGGTATAGTTGTGGGCATACTCGTCGGCGTTGGCGTCACCGTCGGTGTCGCCGTTGGGGTGGGCGTTGGCGAAGGGGTTGGTAAGGGCGTCAGGGTGTCTGTGGGCGCGGCCGTCGCCGTCGGCGTATCCGTTGGGGTAAGCGTAGCTGTGGGTGTAAGACTTGGAGGGGGAGTATAAGTTGGGGTAACTGTATCGGTTGGGGTAGGCGTAGCTGTAGGGGTATGGCTGGCTGTCGGTGTAGGAGTCGGCGTGGCCGTATCCGTTGGGGTGGGGGTCATTGTATCCGTCGGCGTAGGCGTTATCGTAGGCGTATCGGTGGGCGTTGGCGTATCCAGCGGCGTCGGGGTGGGCGTATCGGTGGGCGTCGGGGTAGGTGTGTCGGTGGGGGTGGCCGTTGGCAATAGCCCACAAGCCATAGCCGTCACGTCGTCAATCGCCAGGCCGGCCAGGTTGACGGCCGTATCACTATCCAGGTGAAAGCGCAATTCAATGGTCTGGCCCAAATAGTCGCTCACGTCGGCCGTCCATTCCCCCCAGCCCGCGCTCTCGTTGAGAGTAACCGGGGGATCGCCAACAGGGGTCGTCATCAGCCCATCCAGCCATTGCCACAACAGGCGAGGCGACGCTCCACCCACCTGGCGGGCTTCCACCAGAGCGTGGTCGAAGGTGGCCGAATCCATCTGGTATTTCTGCGCCCAGGTGACCCAGGCCGCCCCGGTGTAACCAGCCAGACTAACAGCCGGCGAGAGCAAATCCTGATCGCTGGTCAGGTCATAAGTGCCGTCCAGGTCGGTCTTCCAGCAGCCTGTCCCACTGTGGCAGGTGGCGATGGGAGCGTAGGTGGGCAAGCCCCACTCCCATTCATCGTTCAGGCCAGAATGGGTGAACCCGCCATCGTCGGCCTCAAAATCGGCCGCCAAGACGGCCGTTGGCTCCGTTCCGGCCGGGCAGGTGGGCGGCGGCTCTGGCTCACAGAGGGTCAAGCTCCAACCAGTGAGGATGCCAGCGTTGGCCTCGGCGTCATCGCGCACAGTCAATGTCCACACACCCGTGGGGTCTTCCCCATCGTACCAGTGGAGGCGGTAGGCGTATTCCGGCTGGCTAACCATCCCCTCCACTACTGTAAATTGTGTATTGCCCACCGGCACGGCCGCCTCGTCGTCCAACCCCAGGCTCATGGTCACGTGGCGGCCGGCCGTCATCGAACCCACATCAGTAAACAAGCCATTCTCGTTGCCCTCTGGCGAGGTCAGGATCACGTCCAGGTCAGCCATCAGGTTATGGGCCAGGTCAAGGGTTACATTCAGGTCGCCAATGGGCCAGCTATTGGAGACAGTCAGGGTGGAGGTAACGACGGCCGGGCCGCTGGGGATGTCCTTCGGCACATCCGTGCTGCTATAGGTCGCGCAGGTTGGGGTGGCGGCCAGCCGGATGGTTACGCTCAGGTGGTAATCGCCGCCCTCGGCTGCGCCAGTGGCCGCCGAGACCGATAGATAATACTCGCCTGTCTCCTGGATGGTCAGAAAGAAGGTCTCGGAGTCCGCGCCACTTCCCCCGGCGTCGTTGACCTGTAGATAATCGCCCTCGAACAGCCCTAGACCAAGCTGGCCGCTCCACTCGCTCAGGTCGCGGCCAGGGTCGAGGTCGAGGCTGGCAAAGACGGTATCGCCGGCGACCAGCGACAAGGCGTAGAGGTCTACGTCGGCCGTACCGCTAATCGTACCGGTGACCCAGCCGGCGGCCGGTAGGGGTTGGCCGGGCAGGGTGTCGTTGGGTTCGCTTTCGGCGGCCGGGCTGCCACCTTGCACTTGCAAATAGAGGTGGTAGGGGCGAAGCTGGAAGTTGGTGAGGTTGTGGCGGACACGGAGGTAGTAGAGGCCGTCGGCCGGAATAACCACCCCCGCCAGGCTGGACGAAAGGTTGCCAAAGGAGCCATTGTCGTTGTCGTTCTCTAACACCGTAGCCCCATCGGTGCCAATCACGTCCAGGTTGCTGTCGGTGCTGCCATTGGCCGAGAAGGCGGTCATGGTGGCGGCGTAGACGCGGTCGCCGGCGGCGGCCGGAAAGGAGTAAAAGTCGGTGTCGTTGTTGGGGTAGATATGGCCGAGAACGATGGCGATGCTACCGTTCAATGGGGTGGCCTGGGTGTAGAGGTCGTTGGGTTCGATTTCGGGGAGGAAACCACCCTCACCCCCTACCCCTCTCCCTGGGATGGCAAGGGGAGGTTGTTCCCCTCTCCCTCTGAGGGAGAGGGGTAGGGGTGAGGGTTCTGCCAGGCCACTGACAACTAACAAGGGGGCGAGAAGCAACGCCCAGACCAGATAACCAGTCCGCCCCCGTCGCCAGTTAGTCTGCCCACGTTTCACGCTTCACGTGTTGGACAGGATTGACAGGGCGAAATCCGATCCTGTTAATCCTGTAAATCCTGTCCTCTTTACGGATTCGGCAGCAAGCGCTCGGCCGACAGTTGGGCCTGGCGAGCATAGTTGATGGCCTCGGCCAAGACGCGGGCTGCTTCCTGGGGACTGTGGAAGCCGGTGCTGTTCTCCGAGGAAACGAAGTCCCAGCGCAGGGAAGCGCGGCGGTGAAGCTGGCGGGCCTCGGCCAGTTGTTCGTCGGTGGCCCCGGCCGCTTGGGCGGCCACGATGGCGTCAATGGCCTCCACAATGGCTTCTTCGGTCTGGCGCAGGAGGGCGGCCGTGCGATCCTGAATGGTGTGAATCCGCTGTTCCAGGGCGGCTTCATCCTGGCGGTGGCAGGTCTGGCAGGCCTGGGCGATGTTGACCAGGGGGCTACGCAGCCAGTGGTCGGAGACTTTGACCGCCCCTTCGCGGACGTAGGGCATGTGGCAATCAGCGCAGGCCACCCCCGAACTGGCGTGCAGGCCGGTGCTGAACATCTCGTATTCAGGGTGCTGAATTTTGATCATCGGCGCGCCCGATTCGGCGTGCTGCCAGTCCTTGAACTCATAGGCGTCGTAGTGAGCCTCGATGTCGTCAATGGTCAAGCCCTGGCTCCAGGGGAAGGTCAACACTTTGTTGTCGCCCTTGAAGTAATACTCGACGTGGCACTGGGCGCAGACGTAAGTCCGCATTTCCTGGCGGCCGGCCTGCGTCCAGTCAATGCCTTGCTCGGCCAGGGCGTTGATGAGGGCCGGCCGCGTCAGGCGTAACGCCATCGTCTGCGGGTCGTGGCAGTCGGCGCAGGACGGGCCAATCTGCAAACGGTCTTTCAGGTCATTGTAGGGGGTGTGGTTGAAATTCTCCCAGCCCAGTTCAGCGATGAGGGAGGGGGCTTCGGCCGCGTGACAGTTGATACAGGCCCCCGGTTGACTGACCAGTTGCACCCGCTGGGTGTTCTTCTGGTCAAGGGTCATGTAGTAGTGGCCGCGTTCCTCATTGTGGTCTTTGCTGAAGGCGTAGCCGGCCCACAGGCGGATCATCGCCGGGTAACGTTCCAGCTTGCTGTAGAGAACCGAGCCACCGTAGGGGGTCTGGATGGTGGTATCCTCGGTGTGGCTAAAGCTGTCGTACTGGCGGGGGAAGTTTTGCCCCCACGCGGCCGGGTCTAATTCATCGTCGGCAATCGGCACGACCTTCAGGGGAAATTCCAGGGCCTCATTCTTGCGCTGCTGGATGTTGGTCAGCAGGGCGGCCAGCCCGGCCATGAGGGCCGCGCCGACCAGAAAGGCGACAATTAGCAAAATAGGGCGATTCCTTTTCATTTCGTATCTGCCTTGACAATGTTAAATTTGGCAAACTGTAGGGGCGAGGCAACGCGGTGGCTATTC
>JBFMFT010000455.1:0-4215 GCA_040751925.1 Chloroflexota bacterium | reverse complement strand
GTTCCCTCTCCCTCTGAGGGAGAGGAGGGAGGGGGGGAGGGTGCCTGCAACAGCCGAAAAGCAGCCACCCCCAGCACAACCAATGTGATCACATTAACCACGATAGAGACGGCCGCCAGCCCCACAAACCCATACCCCAACAACAGCGCTATCACCCCCAAGCCGACTTTCATTAACGTCGTCACCGTAGCCACGGCCGCCGGCCCCTCGGCCGCCTCAAAAGCGTAAAACAGCCCAGCTACCCCCTGCCCCAGCCCAGAAAACACCATCCCCAGGCAGATAAGCAAAATCGCCGCCACCGTTTCGGTATCCAGGGGATTGCCGGCCAGCCCTACCCCGGCCACGTAAAGAACCACTGGTAGCGCGCCCAGGATTGTCGTCCCCAGGCGGAGGAGGCTGGTATTGAGCAGGTAACGGCCGGCCTGGCTCCGATCCTGGGCCACTTCGCGGATGACCAGCGTATTCAGCCCAAAATTAGAGACAATCTCAAACCAGCCGGCAATGGCGATGGCTGTGGCGTAGCGGCCGGCGTCGGCCGGGCCCAATAGCCGCAGATAGAAAGCGGCAAAGATGAAATCTATCAGCCGGTTGAACAGGTTCAAGCCCATGGGAATCAGGCTATTCTTGGCAATGCTGCGCGTATTGGTCAGCCTGGCCTGGGGATTGTAAAAACGCCGCCACAGCCAGACGGCCGTCACAAACAGAACAGTCAGGCCACTTAAGAGGGATACCAGTCCGCCCAACTTAAAGCTAAGGGGACTATAACGAAAGCGCACCGACCAACTGCCCGCCGCCAATAACACGCCCCGAAAGTTGCCATTCACCCGGTAGATAGGGATTTCCTGCTCCTCTTCCTCTCCCTCACCGGCCGGCCGCCGGTAAGCCTGCCAGCCCGTGAAGTAAGTATCATTCAACACCAGCCACGACGGTTCATTCACCGTCGTCTCCACCTGCACTTCCAGGTTGCTGTAGTGGACGACTTCGGCCGGGCGCAGAGAAGAAGAAACTGGGGGAACTAAAGGAACTAGGGGAACTCTAGTTCCCTCAGTTCCTTCCGTTCCCTCCTTCCCCTCCCCCAAAATCACGTACTGCCTGGGGTCTAGTTCGCGCATGGCGGCTAGGGGGTTGGGGACGACGGCCGTCGCCGTCTGCGGCAAGGTGAAGGCGCGCGCCGCCACCGCCAGGTTCTCGTACACCCGTAACCCCTCACCTTCCCAGGCCAGCCTTAGCTTAGGCAGGGCCAGCGTCTCGGCCGTGATGACGTATTTCACTCCCAGCAAGTCGAGCAGGGGCGAGTTCAAGGATTCCCAGTTGGCAACTGGCTGGACGCGATTATAGGCCAGTTCGTTTTGCGGCTCGATAGCCGCCATATACTCCGTATATTGCTTAAGGATAATGGAATCGTAGCCACGCACGTCCTGGAGGTCATACAGCCAGGATGTATTGGCGTTGAGGGGCTTATCGCCGTGAGGCGTGAAGGTGGTCAACCGCCACAGTCCCGGTTGCTGCTCTAACCATTCCACCAAAGCCGGTTTGTAATCGAGCAGGGCCGGGTCAACGGCCGCGTTGAAGCCCCGGCCGGCCAGGAAGAGGTCGAGGATAATGAGGAGATAGGCCAGGAGAGCAGGTGGCAAGTGGCGGGGGTAGCGCAAGCCGCTGGCTTGCCTCTTTCTTGCGGTGGCAAGTGGCAGGTAGCGCAGAAGGAGGCCGGCCGCTGTCACCATCAGCCCCAGGATCAGCACTTGCCGGAACTCGTAACTATAGAAAGCGCGGGCGTCGGGAAAAGCGTCGGGGGCCAGGGCCAGGGCCAAAAAGATACGCTCAACGAATGGCTCCAGGCGGCCGTAAAACAGGCTCGACAGAGCAAGCCCAAGCAGGATGAGCAAGCCGGCCAGCAATGTGAAACGTGCCACTTGCCACCTGCCACCTGCCACTTGCCCCCTGCCCCCGGCCACCCCTTCGATTTTGGATTTTGGATTTTGGATTTTGGATTTGCCACTTGCCACTTGCTCCCCTGCTCCCCTACTCCTCTGCTCCTCTGCCCTTCTGCCACCTGCCACTCCGTAATCCAGCCCAACCCCCGCCAACACCGCCACGCACAGCGAAAAGGGAAAGACCCAGCGAAATGGAGAATGTAACTGGTTAATCCCTGGCAGGCCATAATACAGCAGCGCGTACAGTGGTGTGCCAAACATGAAGGCCAGGCAGAGAAGGGAGAGGACGAGAAAAAAACCACCCGGCCACCGGCCACCTGCCACCTGTTCGATTTTGGATTTTGGATTTTGGATTTTGGAGGAAGAGGCAAGCCGGCGGCTTGCGCTACGACCTGCCACTTGCCACCTGCCACCTGCCACAATTGCCCCCACCCCCAACCCGGCTAACAACAAGGGCAGGACACCCAGGTAAATTCCTCCCTCCACGTAATTCTTAATCCCCCAATCACTGCTGTACGCTCCATGTGGATTCACTTCGCCACTGTAATTAGTGGTGAATGGCACTCGCCCACCCGTAAATACGTCCACGTAGTCGTGGTGGGTGGGGTTGCCGTAGAAGTTGGGCATGAGCAGGGCCAGGGCGTGGCGGGGGGGATAGGCCCAACTGCGTACTTCGGCCAGCGTCGCCGACCCCTCGCGGAAATTGGCCGGCAGCACCTCCGCCAGAGGAATCAACTGGATCGCCCCCAACGTGAGCCCGGCCGCCACCAAAGCAAGCAACCAGGCGGCCGATTTTAGATTTTGGATTTTGGATTTTGGATTTTGGACCTGCCACTTGCTACTTGCCACCTGCCTTAGCAACTCCCAAAGCGCATAAAAGGCCATCACCAAAAGTGTGTAGTAGGTAATCTCCACGTGGCCGGCCAAGACCTGGCAGCCCAGGGCCACCGCTCCCAACACGACCCAGGGGAGTGTCCGGCCGCCGTTCGTACCGGTGGAGTGGCGAATGACCCGTTCGATACAAGCCAGCAATAAGGGCAGCCAGGCCGCTGCGCCGATGATCATGGGAAAGACGGCCGCGCTGACGACCATGAACCCACTCCCCTGGTAAACCAACCCCACCACCGCCGCCCCGCCCCGCCGCAGCCCCAAGACGCGGCCGAAGAAATAAGCCAACGCGCCGGCCAGCCACAACTGGCTGACCGTGTACCAACCATAAGCCTTCGCCAGCGGCAAGACCAGAAACAACAGACTGAAAGGGTAATAGGCCGAATGTTGACCATTAGCCAGGAAGGGCGCGCCGGCAAAGAGGTAGGGATTCCACAGGGGAATCTCCCGCGCCTGAAGGCTGTCCTGAATAAACCGCTTCCAGGCGTAATTCTCCAGGATCAGGTCACTGACGAGGCTGTTATGAGGAACTTCCACTCCCAGGTCGGCCGCCGCGCCGGCCCACGGTTGCCACTGGAACAGGTTATCGGCCGGCAGCATCGTCCGGCCGCCCACCGTCACCGGCCCATACAACAAAAGCGGCAGGAGAAGAAACCCTGCCACAATCAGAAGCTCTGTTTTATAGTGCCTGAAACGATCCATCATGCTATGTGAAGCGTGAAACGTGAAACGTGAATGATGCACTTTCACGTTTCACGCTTCACTTCTTCCATTGTACCCCAAAACCCTGATAGCCAAAGGTAGGGCGATAGTAACTATTCAGCAAGAAACCAGGTTTTTCCCTGGCAGAGCGGGATCATTGGCAACAAAAAAACCTGGTTTCTTCAGAGAGCCACTGTAGAGACGTTCCGGCGGAACGTCTCTACGCCAGAGGAAAATGTAAAAAGTGCAAACATCGTGTGTATAATACACAGCGCGTAGCTTACTTTGCGCTGACCGCCCTCCGTTCCCCCTACGATCAACCAACAAGTGACATACGGCACTAGAAAACGGCCACGATTTGGATTACTATACCCATGATGGTCATTCCTCCCTCTCGCCGGCCGTGACAACCCTCGCGGGGTCTTAAACCCTTAAGCGAGAAAGGAGAATACCAATGAACAAACTCTACCTTTATCTCCCACTGGCATTGCTGGGATTGGCCCTGGCTGGCTGCCGGTGGATTGGGCCACCGGCGACTCCTGTCACCCCTACAGCTATGGTCGTCGTCCCCAGCCCGGCCGCCACCACCGCCCTGCCAACCACCAGTCCAACGGCAACCAGGATCGCTGCTAGTCCAACGGCGACCATCGCCCCCGCCACTTCTACAGCCACCGCCGCTACCGCCACCGCC
>JBFMFT010000454.1:0-4234 GCA_040751925.1 Chloroflexota bacterium | reverse complement strand
TTGCTGGCTTGCGCCACTAATAAAGGAATGTCGTCCACTCGTTCTGTTGTTACGGTAAGGTTCTCTGTCATCCAGATAGCTTACCCTATTTCCTGTTTCTTGTTAATTTTGACCGAACCTTGAGTAACTAGTCAGGCTCTCTGGAGAAACCAGGTTTTTGGTGAGTAATCAAGGCTACCTACTAGGAAAAAACCTGGTTTCTGGCCGAATAGTTACTTTGCATAATCCATTCCACCTGCCACCGGCAAGCCAGCGGCTTGCACTACTTGCCACCTGCCACTTGCCACTTGCCACTTGCCACCCGCTACTGCGCCAGCAGCCGTTCCAATAGGCCAACGAGAGTAGGCTGGTCGAGGGGGCCAATCTGAATGTGTTCGACGCGGCCGGTCTTGCCGATGAAGAAGGTTTCGGGGACGCCGGTAATCTCGTAATCGCTGGAGATGGCCGAGCGCAGATCGGGGGCGTTGGGGTAGGTGATGTCAAACTCCTTCATGTAAGCCAGGGAGTTGGGTTCGGCGTCAATGTAGGCGATGCCCAGGAAAATTACGCCCCGGTCGCGGTAAGCCCGCCAGGTTTGCTCCAACAGGTCGGCTTCCAGGCGGCACTCAACGCACCAGGAAGCCCAGAAGTTGAGGACGACGACCTGGCCCTGCATGTCATTCAGGCTGGCCGCCGGCCGTCCTTCCCACTCGTAGCCGGGGAAGAATTGCATATCGAAGTCGGGGGCGGTTTCTTCCGGCCGCGACTTGTTGACGTTGACCAGCCCCCAACCCAAAACGGCCAGGATGGCGATGACCCCCACCCAGACGCCAACACTCATCCAATTGATGGGTTTGACGGCGGCCGGGGCGTCGGTTGATTGCACTGATTCACTCATGTCGTCTGTCCTCATGGAATAGAAATCGTGGCCGTCAAGACGCTGTTCTCCGGGTCGAAGGTGTAGTCCGGTTTGGTGATGGTGTCTACCGTAATGGTGTACGTGCCAATGCCGGCGACGGCGAAGAAGTGAGCAATACCGGCGTAGTTGGTCAGGTCAGCCTGGTCGGGAATGATTGGCTGCTCCTCCACGCCCTCCACCAACCAGTTGACGTACACGGCAGCGTTGGGTACCGGCTCACCATTTTCGTCCAACACCGTGACGGCCGCCTGAACACCTTTCAAACCTCCCTGGTGCCGGCCGCGCATCCGAATCTCGGCCGAGCGCAGGCAGTTCTCGGTGCAACCCGACGGCGTGGTTTCGGTCAGTTGGGTCAGGAAGCCGTCGGAGCCGCCATTGTAGGTGGGATCGTAAGCATCGCTCGTGGTGGGAAAGTTGGTGGAATCGGTGAGGCCGCCTATAGAAACGATCTTGCCTGGCCCAACCACAAGGCCACAATCGTAACCACATTCATTCCCACTCCCCCCCAGGTAGGTGCTGTAACGTAATTCACTCCCGGCCGCGTCCAGTTTGACCACGAAGACGTCTGTTTGCCCATTGTGACTTGCGTCATAGGCATTTACGGTGGTCGGGAAGTCTGTCGAAGACGTTTTACCCACCACATAGAGGTTGCCAGCTAAACCGACGGCCGCATCGTGCGCCTGGTCACTGCTGCTGCCACCTAAGAAGGTGGAGTAAATGAGGCTATCGCCCGCTGAACTCAAGCGGGTGACGAAAGCGTCACGGCCGCCGTCCAATGTTGTGTCATACGCGCCTGGCGTCGTGGGAAAGCCGGCCGAGTACGTGTTGCCAACGATGTAAGCGGAGCCGTCCGCGCCAACGATCACGTCGCAGTCTTCGTAACAATCGTCGGCGCTACCTCCTAAGAACGTCGAATAGACCAATCCGCTACCGCTCTCGCTAATTTTGGTCACGTAGCCATCCCAGCCACCATTGTATGTAACGTCATACGCTCCGCTCGTGACGGGATAATCGCCCGACTTGGTGTAGCCGGTGATGTAGGCCGCGCCCTCCCCATCTATGGCCATCGCGCAATCCCAACAATCATAGTTTGCGCCGCCCACAAAGGTAGAATACACAAGCGCATTGCCAGCAGCATTCAGCCGGCTTACAGCGACATCGCCCTGACCGTTATAGGTCTGGTCAAAACTGCCGGCCGTCGTCGGCAGATTGGACGACCACGTTTCCGCCTCTGCGTAGACTTCCCCAGCGTCGTTGACCGCCAGGCCCTCAAGGTAATCATGCCCACTGCCGCCCAGGTAGGTAGCGTAAATGAGAGCGTTGCCACCGTCGTTCAGTTTGGCGACAAATGTGTCGTAGCCGCCATTGTGTGTGGTGTCGAAGGCCCCGGCCGTGGCCGGAAAGTCGGTTGATTCGGTTGTACCGCCTAGATAGGCATTGCCCTCACGATCAACCATGAATTCCAGCACGTTGTCGTGACCGGCACCACCCAGATAAGCCGAGTAAATTAGGCCGCCTCCGTCCGGGTCGAATTTGGTCACGTAGCCGTCGCCTGCTCCTCCGTAGCTAATATCAAAAGCGCCTGGTACCGTAGGAAAATCGGCCGAATAGGTAAGGCCTGCCACGTAAGTTGCCCCCTCCTGGTCTACGGCCACCATGTTGTTACGATCCGTGTCACTTCCTCCCAGGTACGTGCTGTAATGTAAGCCCGAATCGTTGACGGGTACGGGAGACATGTGGCGCGGCCGTTGGGTAGCGGATAGAAAAGGATGGATGATCTCATTGCCTTGAACGATGAGCGACGGAGTTGCGGCGGCTAAAGGGCGGCCGTCGGCCGTCACCACTTGCAGCAGGGGCAGGGCCAGGTCACCGGCGGCCGCATCAAGGCGCAGCCTATCCGCTTCCAGGCGCAGGTCTGCGGCCCCCTCCACCCGCAGTCGCACACTCTGTAAAGCAGCTTCGCAATTCGCTCGACAGACTAACTGCCAACCCTCAGCCGCCATTTCCAGGTTCAAGCCGGGGTACAGGTCCACGTAGCGCACCCCGCTCCACACGGGAACATCCGGCCGCCACCCGGCCGGGTCGTTGCCGATCAGGTATGACACCCGCGTATCCAGCCGGCCGAAGGGTTCCAGTCGTGGCACCGGATTAGCCCCCACGAAGCTCAGTCTCACGTGGACGCCGACGGCGTCCGACGGGCGATAAGCTATAGACGCCTGTTCGCCGCCGGCCGCCCGTTCGCTGTTCTCGACGAGGGCCGGCCCGCTGAGAAGGGTCAGCCATAGACTATCCTGGGCCAGCCAGATGACACTACCACCATTGCGCGTCTGGAAGCGAGCGGCCGTGTCCCACTGGCCAGCGTTCTCAATGAACAGGGGGAATGGAGAGCTACCGATGGTTTGTCGCTCATCATCCGGGGCCAGGTACCGGCTACCTGGCGGCGCGGCCGTTACCGTCAATAATGGCAACAAAAAGAGAGGCAAAATGGCAAGGAGAAGGGTAGGGGAGAGGAAAAACTTTGTCTTCATTTTGGGCCCGGATTCGTTCATTTCTTTCCTCTGATACGGAGACGGCCACCCTTATATACGGCGTAACTGCCCTCCAGCTGGTCGGCGTATTGTGCGAGTATCTGGCGAGTCACACGCGCCTTCTGAGTTCGCCCAGCGCCAGGCATCCGCAACAACAAAACGCCCGCATGTTTCTGCCCGGATTGGTAGACCAGTTCACCGAAGTCATTGTCCATCGTCAGAATCAATCTTTGCTCTTTGACAGCCAGGGTGAGAATTGCCTCGTCCAACATCCTGGGATCCAGATCGCCGATAAACTTTACGTCGTACCCCTGACTGATCAGATCGTCGGTTACAAATCGTCCAACGTTAAAGTCCACCAGGAAACGAAGAGGGTGCATAGCTATCTATATAGCCAGACTATAAGCCCGTTCTGTAGAGACCAGCTCAACCGCATAATACAAGGCAGCCTGGATGTCTTCTATAGTCAACCCTTCATAATCTTCTAATAGCTCTTGCAGGGAAACGCCGGCCGCCAGAGAAGCCAGGACTTGCTCTACGCTCAAACGCATCCCCCGGATGATTGGCTTCCCGGCCAGCACACTGGGGTTCAACTCGATACGCTCCAGTAAGTGTTCCTTTTGGGCCTCGGCCATGGTCTGGTTACTCCTGTTCGCGCAATTCGCGCTCGATTTGGGCCAGGTAGGGGTTGTCAGGTGGCGGTGGGGGTGGCGCGGCGGCCGTCTCCTCCGTCACGGCCGGTGTCTGCAATTTTCGCAGGTAGCGGGCCAGGAAGAAGACGCCGAAGGCAATTCCACCAATGGGCAGC
>JBFMFT010000453.1:0-4242 GCA_040751925.1 Chloroflexota bacterium | reverse complement strand
GGGTGAGGGGGTGACAGGGTGAGGGGGTGAGGGGGTGATTTTCTGTCACCTTGTCACCTTGCCACCCCCTCACCCTATCCTCTTCAACGGCCGACAGCCAACAGGTGAGGACATCCAGGAGCCAGCGTCGGGTCAGGGCTTCTTGCCAGGGGGTCGGCGACCAGCCCCAGACGTGGAGACCCAGGGTAGATAAACCGGCGTTAGGACTTTGGGTAGCCAGCCACTCTAGGGTGTCATGCAAGGGAGTGGCGATAAAGGCCCACAAGGCTTCGGCGGCCGTCTCCACCATCGTGGAAGCGTCGGCCAGGCGCAGCCCCTCCTCGTTCAGAAGGCTTAGGATAAAGGCCCCGCGGGGGAAGAGGTGAGGGGGTGCGAGGGTGACGGGGTGAAGGGGTGAAGGGGTGGCAGAGGAATCTTCTGCCACCTTGTCACCCGGCCACCTTGTCACCTTGTCATCTTGCTGCCTAACTGAGTCGGTAACCAGGCTCAACAACAAGGCCGTCGTAGTCGCCCCAAGCTGGCGATGAGCGGCCGCCGCGATAGTCGCCATCAATTCAGGCACGTCCAGGTCATCTCGCTCATCCAGGTCGAGGATAAGGTAAACGGCGATTTCGTTGAACCGTTCCAGTTGCCAGCCCTTTTGGGACAGGTTGGCTTTACCGGCCATCTGGGAAATTTGCACCAGGGCGGATTCGAGTGCCTGTGCGTGGTCGGCCGCCACTACTGCCACAACTTCCGCTGGCCCGACCCGCTCTTGCAGCCGTGCCGTCAATCGCTCGCCGACCTGGTTCGCCAATGGGCCACAGGTCACAACCAGAGAGCGTTGCACCGATTTTGGGTTTTGGATTTTGGATTTTGGATTGAGACTTTCAGGCCACATAGTTCACCTTCCAATAGCAGGTGGCTGGTGGCAAGTGGCAAGTTTGACTTGCCACTTGCTACTTGCTACTTGCTACCTTTCACCCCCTCACCCTCTCACCGGGTCATCTGCTCAATCTGGCGCAGTTCGTCCGCGTAATCACGTACCAGCCGCTTGAGTTCGCGGGTCAATTCGTCAACGGGGGTGCTGCCGTCAGGTACTTTGCTGTAGTATTCGCTCAGAAGGTTGATGGCCTGCCGGATACCAATTTGGGCGATTTGCCCACTAATACGTTCGTTGACACTATTAACCAGGCCGTCCTGGGTAGCAAAAGCCTCGATGGCGTTGGCCAGACCATTCGCCAATAGAATAGGACTGGCAAGGGGGTCGGCCGGCCGGTAGTAGAAGAAAGCGCCCTGGTTATAAAGGAGGCCAAAGAGAAGGCCGAGGGCGAACTGCTTTTTAGCCTCGCTGGCGTCACTGAGGAAGTTGGGCAGGACGTAGAACGGCCGTTGTCCGCGCACCTGGGCCAAAGTCTGTTGGTAGACCGGATACTGCTGTAAAGCTGACCGGGGCGCGCCCACCACGACCACCAGGGCCATCAGGCGATGGGGGTCGTGAGTGGAGACGAGCATTGGTTCACCAGTGAAGAGGGTGTCGGTTTCATCAGAGACGCCCAGAACTTCTAAACGGACCAGGCCGGCCCCTCCCTCTGGCAATCGGGCCCGATCCAGGTTCCAGGAGGGCGTAGCCAGGCGGAAAAGCTGCTGGCGGCGGGCTTGGGGAGACATTTGCTCACTGCGCTCGCGGATGACCTCTTCGACGGTCATGGCCTCGATAGGATGAAATGCTCGCCGGAGACGTTGCCAGAGGTATTCCTCCAACGCCTCAGAAGCCAATGTACACAGGTGTAAAGCCCCGGCCGGGACTTGAGAGTCGGCCGGAGCGTCAAAGAGAATAGCGGCCGTCACGTCGGCGGCGGCCGGGGCATAACGCTGGTACAACTTCTGCACGTAGGCTTCGTCGGCCAGGCTGATACGGGCAACGCCACTGGCCGCCAGGTCGCGGAGCTGCTTGGGGATGGAGGCGCCCAGACGGCCGGAGATCGCTGCCAGTCGTTCGCAGAGGGTTTGCACGGCCTGATAAAGCTGGTTGAGAGCCAGTTCGACTTCGCCCCAAACTTTCAGGTGGGCCTGCCACAGCCGCTGTTCCAGTTGCCACTCGTATAAGGTCTGGGCAGCCTGGAAATAGCGAGTCAGCGCCTCACGCAACCGGCCGGCCCGCCCCACCATGAAACTATCGGCGGCCTGGGCGACACTGCTCTCCAATTGACCGACCTCGACTGCCTGGCGCTCCTGCTGCACGTTGAATTCAGCCAACTTACGGCGAGCGGCGGCCGACCAGGCGGAAAGACGCGCCTGGGCTTCAGCCAGAGTGTTTGCCATAGCCAGCACGCCGGTCTCGTGGTTGAACAGGTGCGTGTTGACCCAGCTTTGCCAGGCCTGGCTCTGCCCAGTGGCGATGGTCGTGGCGTTGCTGTCCATTTGGGGCAGGTAGGTCTCGTTGACACGGGCGTGACCGTACTCGCGGACGTAGCGGGTAGCCTCAGTCGGTACCTGGCCCGGCCGCAGGCGCAACAGCCAGTCAGGTAGATGCAGGTCAATTTGCATCTCGCCGCCGGTGGTGGGGTCGTGGCGCAAGGCGGTCGTCAGGGGGGCCGCTTCCAACGGTTGCAGGCGACCCATCACCATCTCCGACACAGCGGCGGCTGGGCGCAGCCAGCTTTGGCTAATGACTTGTTGTAGGGCCTGGCCGGCGCACACGCTGGCTACGGCCGGGGCGGGAAATTCGATGACTCCCAGGCCAAAGCTACCCAAAAAAGTACCGTCGCCATCGGGTGTTCGACCCACTAAAACTTCGTCCAGGTTGTCAAAGGCGTTCTCGCCTTTGCGGCCGAGTTGGGAGCCCATTTGCAGGTAAATGGCCTCGGCGGTCATGGCCGTTACTTCGCTCAAGCCTGACCAGGCCTGGCCGCGCTCGTCCACACCATCCACGACGTAGTAAAGGTTGAAAGGGGCCTCGGTCTGTTTGATCGTGAACCCATCGGGGTAGCGCGCCTGGAAGTCACCCTTGAGCATGGCGTGATTTAGCTCTTCGAGGGCGGCGCTGGTGTTTGGGCGCAGGTTGGGACCGTTGATGCCATGAAACGCCTGGGGCAGTAAGCCAACGCCGGTGACGTGGCAAAACTCGCCCTGGCTACCCAGTTCGGCAAAGAAGGCTCGGATAAGGTAAGCCAGATCAAGGAAGGCCCCGGAGCCAGTGCCTCCAACCAGGCTGCCGCAAATGAAAACGTTGATGCCTTGCTGCTGGGAGGATAGCGCGCTGGCTTGCTGGTCGCGGCCGGCCAGACGCCAGATGGCTTTCTTTAGTTCCCGGCTGACCGTGGCATAGTTCCACAGGAAAGCCAGCAGGCCCAGCGGCCGCAACTGCTTGGCTCCGCTCCGTAAGACGACGGGAGGAAGGTTGGACATGATCGGCCCCAGCCGCTCCTGGATAGTTTTAAGGCCATCGAGGTTGAGCTTGATGCTGGGGATAGGCACATTGCCGACGTTGAAAAATTCCGAACCCGGTTCCAGGCGAACGATCTGGGAGCCTACCTGGACGGCGAAAGGTTCTTCGGCCGTGTCAAAGGCCAACAGGTAGATCTTGCGCCGCCAGACTTGACCGAGGCGGTTAGTCAGGATGGCTTTTATGTCGGTCAGGACCATCTGACCGCTACCACCGGCCCCGGTAATCAGGGTCGGCCGCATCACCTCAAGTTGTTCTTCCAGGATTTTGTTCATGGCTTACCTCCGTGATGATAGGGTGAGGGGGTGAAGGGGTGACGCAGGTTGGCCCGGTGGTTGATGGCGGACTATTGATCTCTGGATGCTATGGAGGCGCAGGTTTTCGTAGCGCAATCTGTGGCTATCCAAGGTTAGGATAGCGCCATCAGCCAGCGGCCGCTCGCCGGTGAGTGGCTCATCGTTGAACCTGGCCTGTTCAGAGCCACTGACGAGCATTTGCCAACTGTCACCTACTCGATAGCCAGGGCGAATGACCACCTGCACGGTCGCCCCCACCAGGGGGACATCGGCCGGAGCCTGCCCCACCGTCACCCGCGACCGTCGTAGCCTCTCCAGTTCGACGTAAGGATCAGAATCTACCAGACCCGGCCCAGCCAGCACACGCAGGAGGCCAGTAACCTTCGGCTGAGTGGCCCGACGCCAAAGGTAGCCTCCGCTGCCGGCGGCCGTCAGGAGGATGAGGGCCAAGACGGGCCAGAGAGGGGGCGAAGAGGTGACGGAGTGAGGGGGTGAGGGAGTGACAGGGTGAGGGGGTGA
>JBFMFT010000452.1:0-4248 GCA_040751925.1 Chloroflexota bacterium | reverse complement strand
ACTCCTCGACCACCTCACACAATTCCTCATACACCTTCACTTCGTCCGACCCGTGCACTCCACCCAACATCAGTCCTGGACAACGGCCGACGTAACTTCCGTCTTCTTCGCTCCATTCGACAATTTTAAGATATCGATCCGAGAGCTTCATGGATTAACTTCCTCAATGGCCTTATAGTATCATATTGATACTATGGTCGTCACGATGGCTGTGGGGAGGAACAATATGCCCCCAATGGACGTTGTACTGATAGGTCGGCTGTGTAAAATACGCGGCCGACACGGAGTAACGATGATGTCCAAAGCCCTGATTATGCTCCTAACCACCTTAATCCTCCTCATCGGCTGCGCGCCCACCAGCGGCCCGGCCGTTACACCTCCACCCTCACCCCAGCCCACTCCCTCGGAGGGAGAGGGGGCAGAGAGGGACCCTTCTCAGGAGAGTGAAAACGCGACCACTCCGGCCGGCCAGTCTGTGGCCCCCGTCGTCGTAGACCTCGGTCAGCTTACCCCTCAACCTCCGGCCGACACCACCCCCAGGGTGATGCCCGCCCCCGGCGTCCCCGACCCTCTGGCTGCTTTAACCCAGAAGATCAGCCTGGATTTGAGCGGCCGTCTCGCTATAGACGTAAGCGAGGTGGAATTAGTCTCAACCGAAGAAGTGGAGTGGCGCGACAGCAGCCTGGGCTGCCCTGAGCCTGGGGTGGGCTACCTGACCGTTATGACACCCGGCTACCAGATAACCCTCCAGGCTCAGGGGGAGTTATACGATTATCACACGGACCTAAAGGAACGGTTCGTGCTGTGTGTGGACGGGCGGCCGGCCAAACCGGAGTGATGGGTCATGAGTGATGTGTGCTGAGGGGCGCGCATCACTCACGACTCATCACTCATGACTCATCACTTGACGATCTCTATCGCGTCCGTCACCTCGCCGGAGAAGCCCATGGTTGAACCGTCGAAGTAGAGGACGGGATTCCAGGTGCAACTGGTCGTGCTGCCGGTGGTGATGGGGTCGCAGATGAAGATGTCTGACCCGTCGCCGCTGACACCAGTCACCGAGAACGTACCCTGGGTGGTCAAGTAGATGTCGCCATTCACGTCATCTACCCACGAACCCCACACGTCTTCTGTGGAGGCGGAGAGGCTCACGTCGGAGCCATCAAAGTACATGGCCCACGTGCCGGCCGTCGTCCAGCCCAGGCTGGTCGGCGTGAACTTGAGCAAGTCTTCATCAGAGCCAGAGACACCCGTTACACTGACCGCCCCGGCCGTGCTAATCAGTATCTCGCCCGTCGGGGTGAAGGCGATGGCGTCAATGTCTTCGGCCGTGCTGCCCGTCAAACCAACGTCCGAGCCGTCGAAGTACATCTCGTAAGTCCCGGCCGTCGTCGTTCCCGTCGAGGTGGGGATGAACTTGACGATGTCGCGGTTCTCAATCGTACCCACGTCTGGCAGCGTCCAGGTCGTGGCGTAGACGCTCAAGAGGATGCTACCGTCGGATAGCAGGTTGAAGGCGTCTAGGTCCGTACCGCTCAAGCTAACGTCGCTGCCATCGAAGAACATGGTATACGTGCCGGTGGTCTTGTTGTAGATGAGAACGTCCTCATTGTCGAAGGCCACGCCGCCGGCCGTGCCGCTGCTGGTCGAACTCAAGTAGATCAACACGTCGCCGCCCGGAACCGGGGTGTTGGTCGGGGTGGGCGGAACGGGCGTGTTGGTGGGGGTTGGCCCAGGCGGGGTGTTGGTGGGCGTGGGGGCGACGCCAGAGGTGCAGATTTCCAGGCTCCAACTGGTCAGGCTGCCGCCGTCCAGGTTGGCGTTGTCGTCAATCCGCAGCGTCCAGGTGCCGGTGCTGCTCTGGCCGTCAAAAGCAGTGAGCGGGTTGCTGGGCTGGTAGGTGCCGCCGCCAGTGGGCGGGCAAGGCCAGGAGCCGGGGGCCGCTTCGTCGTCCAGGTTCAGGTTCCAGTTGTCTTCCGAACTGCACGACTGGGCCATGATTTGCACGGCCGTTCCGGCCGGGCTGGTCAGGTTGAAGTCCAGGTCGTTAATCCAGGTGTGCGTCCCCACCAGGTTTTGCACGTCCACGTCCACAATCGTGCCGCCGCTGGCGACGCTGATGATGGAGCTAACGCTGGGTGTGCCGCTGGCCGAAATGGTCTTGGGTACGTCGGTGCTGGCGTAGGTGGTGCAGGTCTGCGGGCCAGGGGTGTTGGTCGCCGTTGGCACTGGGGTATTGGTGGCTGTCGGGCCGGGGGTGGGGGTGGGGCCGCCGCCCACGCAGCTAGACCAGGTGAAAGAGCCGATCCAGGTCGACCAACGGGCGGTGGCCTGGCTGCGCGAATACTCGCCCACGTGCCAGAACCGTTCACCGTCGGGGTCAATGGTCATGCCCATGTAGTCCCCCCAACGGTAAGGCACGGAGTCGTAGGAGGTGTAGACGGCTTCGCCGGCGTGGAGCAACGTTTCGCTCTTGAGCGTGCCAGTGGCGTCGGCCACTTCGCGGCCGGCCACGTAGACGCTGGGCCAGGAAGTGGTATTGGTCTTGGTGTAACCGACCAACATATCATTGCAACGGTTCACGGCCAGGTCGGGGAAGCTGCGGCCGTCGCCATTGCTCGAAAAAGTGCCTTGCTGCACCAGGCTGGGCGTGCCAGTGCTGATATTGATCTCATACCAGCGCACGCAGTTCACCGTACCCGTGCCGGGGTTGCAGCCAACGGTGTGGGTGGCCCATAGCTTGCCCGCCCGGTATTCCACGTCCAGCAGGCGGTTGTCATTGCCCTGCATATCGCTACCGCCTGACTGCTTCTGGTTGACGGGCAGGTTGTAGCTGTTGACCGTCACCGTCCCGGCCGAGGTGAAGGAAGCTGTGCCAAAGGGATCGGTAAACTTCCAGACCGTCAGGGTGGTCTGGCCCGTGCCATATTGGGCGTCCACGAAGTAGTGGGGTTCGTTGGGGTTGGTGGGCCAGCCGCCGGTGGTGTAGCCGTGCAAGTCGGCCGGCTGTATGGTGAAGTTGGCCGAACCCACGTCGAACTTGACCGAGTTGGCGGTCAGGCCGGCGTACATGGCGTTTTTGTCGAAGGCAAAGACGTGGTTGCGGACGAAGGAGATCGTGCCGAACATATTGGCCCCCAGATAGAGAGCTTGCTGACCGACGCCGAGGTGGGGGTAGTCGAAGAAGTAATCCGTGCCGGCGCCGGGATTGCCGTCGAAGGAATACAGCCACCACTCACCGGCCGCGCTGTCGGTCTTGGAAACGGCGATACAGGCGTAGCCATTGTTGCCCCCGTTGACGGCCGAATCGTAGCCGGTGATGCCCAGGACGTAGCGATTGGCCTGTTCGTCGTAGGAAGAGAAGGGGTCAAATAGCACCATGTTCGCGCTGCCCGTGCCGCAGTTGCTCCCCCAGAAGGTGTCAAAGAGCAAGGGGCCGACCAGGCTCACGCCATTCTTGTCGAAGACCTGGAAGCTGGTGTTGACACTGGCCACCACGTGGTCGCGCCCCGCCATAATCTCCGGGTCGGGTGGAACGCCCTGCTGCGACTGGGTGTAGTCAATAGACTTCCAGTTAGAGCCGGTGGTCAGCGTGCCTAGAACGTTCTCCGGCGAGTAGTTCTGCGCGGTGCGGTCTACACCAGCGCGCATAGACTCGGCCACCATGGCCTGGAAGGCCGCTTCGCTGACCGGGCCTTCGTTCACCTCGAAATCTATTTGCCCTGCTTTGTACATTTGGAGCAAATTGTCTACTTCGGCCGGGCCGCTGGGCAACGTGCGAATATCTACCGAAACAGGGCTGACCGGCTCGCCGCGCACCATGCCCAATTCGACCGGCGCGGCCGAGTCGAGGGCCCCACCAACGCGGCCGGGGGCCAGGGCCAGTTGGGCTTCCTGGCGGGCGACGCTTTCCGGCCGCAAGCCGGCTGGACTGGCGATCAAGAGCCATAGGCCCAGACCGGCCAACATGAGGAGCAGACCAATACGACGGTACTTAGGGGACAACATCTATTTTCTCCTTGAACTATGTGAAAAATGTAAGGGCGAGGCAACACGGAGAGGATGCCACTCAGATAGACAAATAGCCACCGCGTTGCCTCGCCCCTACTAAATTACTGACCACTGATCCCTATGAACGAAACAGCCCGGATCGTTCCGGCATAACAGAGTAGCTTATCACCGGCCGCTTGCCGTTCCCATTACGGCCGGGCCAATCTACCTCCTATTGGTCCAGGACTTACGCGCTGA
>JBFMFT010000451.1:0-4298 GCA_040751925.1 Chloroflexota bacterium | reverse complement strand
AGTGTTTTTTACCAGCCGATCCTCCAACGAGTGAAAGCTGATGACGGCCAGCCGGCCGCCGGGCTTCAACAACCCCATAGCCGCCGGTAAGCCTTCTTCCAGGGCTTGTAGTTCCTGGTTCGTGACTATGCGAAGGGCCTGGAAGACCCGCGTGGCCGGGTGGAGGTGGCTGCGGCGGCCGGCCCGCCCCACCCCGGCCACCACCTGGGCTAATTGGCTGGTGGTGGTCAACGGCCGCGCCGCCACTATCGCCCGCGCCACCGGGTGGCTATTCTCCACCTCACCGTATCGCCACAACACATCAGCCAATTCGGCCTCCGATAAGTCATTCACCAGGTCGGCCGCCGTCGCCGCCTGCCGGGTGTCAAAGCGCATATCCAGCGGCCCGTCCTGCCGAAACGAGAAGCCCCGCGCCGGCTGGTCGAGCTGGCGCGAAGACAAACCCAGGTCTAACAAAATCCCATCCACCGCCCCGAAGCCGTGTTCAGCGGCCAAAAGTCCCATCTCGGCGAAGCTGGCCTGGACAAAGGTCGCCCGCTGGCCATAGGCGGCCAGCGTTTGGCGGGCGAAGGCCAGAGCCTCGGCGTCACGGTCGAGGGCCAACAAGCGGCCGTCGGGCGCGGAGGCTTGCAGGAGACCGGCCGCGTGCCCGCCCGCCCCCACTGTGCCGTCAATGAAACGACCGCCCGGCCGGGGCTGCAAGAGCGCCAGAACCTCCTGGTAAAGTACAGGGACATGGGTATTAACCGTGTCCATAATTGGCGTATTGCGTAATGCGTAATGCGTAATCCGTATGACGCATTACGCATTGCGTCCTATATCCCCAAATCGTCCCAGCGCGCAGCGTCGCTGCTGTTTTCGACCGAGGCGCGGACAGTTTGCCAGGCCTCCGCGCTCCAGATTTCCACGTAGTTAAAGTTGCCGGTGATCACCACCTCGCCGTTGATGCCGGCGAAGTCGCGCAAGTAGGGCGGCAGCAGGACGCGCCCCTGTTTGTCAGGGGCCAGGTCTACCGCCCCTGAAAAGACCCGCCGCCGGAAGGCCCGCACGTCTTCGTCGGCCAACGGCCGTTGGGCAATCTTCTCCGCGTACTCGGCCCAGCCGGCCAGGGGGAACATCATCAAGTTCTGGTCGAAGCCGCGTGTGATGACCAGGCCGTTGGCTAATTCGCCGCGAAAGCGGGCCGGGATGGTCAGCCGTCCCTTATCATCAATCGTATGCGTAAACTCGCCCAAGAACATTTGTGCTAATCACACCATTTCAAGCTAGATTTAGCCAGAATCGTGGCTGACTCAACCCACTTTACCCCACTTTTACCCACATCCTGGCACAGTATACACCACTTGCCCCAGACTGGAAAGATGAAACGGCGAATTTTTAAGGAAATTGGTACGAGGGTACTAAACAGGTTTGGAATGGCTATATATGGGGATTGAATAAGTTTGCCACCCCCACATATACGGCCGTCATCCTCCTATTGGGGCCGCCTGCCGCCGCTCCGACGCAGAATTGCCAAGAAACCAGGTTTTTCGGAAAAAACCTGGTTTCTTGGCGGTTGTGGTATCATCGAAACCAGGTTTTTGCTAAAAACCTAAGTCTTAGAAACTCGGTTTCTGGCAAAGTGAAGCCGTGCTCTGAGCGAAGAAACCGAGTTTCTTGGCGAGAAGATCAGTAAATACCTATGGCTGTTCCAGACAAAGTGTTAGACCTGGTGGAGCGGTTCGGCCGCAACCAGGAAGCCTACCGCCGGGGGGCTTACAACGAAACCCAGGTGCGCCGCGAGTTTATTGATCCCTTCTTTAAGGCGTTGGGTTGGGACGTGGACAACGAAAAGGGCTACGCCGAAGCCTACAAGGACGTCGTGCATGAAGACGCCATCAAAGTCGGCCGGGCCACCAAAGCCCCCGACTATTGCTTCCGCATCGGCGGGGCGCGCAAGTTCTTCCTGGAAGCCAAGAAGCCCTCGGTGGACATCAAGAACGACGTTCACCCGGCCTACCAGTTGCGCCGCTACGCCTGGTCGGCCAAGCTGCCCCTGAGCATCCTGACCGATTTCGAGGAGTTGGCGGTCTATGACTGCCGGATCAAGCCCGACCAGGCCGATAAAGCGGCCGTCGCCCGCACCCTCTATCTGCGCTTCACGGACTACGCGGAGCGGTGGGAGGAGATCGCCGCCATCTTCGCCCGCGAAGCCGTCTTGCGGGGGTCGTTTGACCAGTACGTGGAGTCGAGCAAGCTAAAGCGGGGCACGGCCGAAGTGGACAACGCCTTCTTGCAGGCCATCGAGTCCTGGCGCGAGCAACTGGCCCGCAACCTGGCCCTGCGGAATCCCCAACTCAGCCAGCGCGAGTTGAACTTCGCCGTCCAGCGCACCATTGACCGCATCATCTTCTTGCGGATCGGTGAAGACCGCGGCCTCGAACCCTACGGCAGCCTGATGGCCCTGCTCAACGCGCCGGAAGTGTACAGCCGGCTGGCCGTCCTGTTCCGGCGGGCCGACGACCGCTACAACTCCGGCCTCTTTCACTTCCGGCCGGAAAAGGGCCGCGCCGAAGCCCCCGACGACCTCACCCTCCAGTTGTCCCTTGACGACAAGCTGCTCAAAGAGATCATCCGCGGCCTCTATTACCCGGACAGCCCCTACGAGTTCTCCGTCCTGCCGGCCGACATTCTGGGCCAGGTCTACGAGCAATTTCTGGGCAAGGTCATCCGCCTGACCGCCGGCCACCGGGCGGTGGTCGAGGAAAAGCCCGAAGTCCGCAAGGCCGGCGGCGTCTACTACACCCCTACTTACATTGTGGAATACATCGTCCGCCAGACGGTGGGCAAGCTGGTGGAGGGCAAGCGGCCGGGACCGCGCGGCGGCGTCAGCAAGCTGCGGATTCTGGACCCAGCCTGTGGTTCTGGCTCGTTTTTGCTGGGGGCGTACCAGTTCTTGCTGGACTGGCACCGCGACCAGTACGTGGCCGATGGGGTGGAGAAGTGGGCGATGGGGCGGAACCCGACGATTTACCAGGCGGCCGGGGGTGAATGGCGCTTGACGACGGGGGAGCGCAAACGCATCCTGCTCAACAACATTTACGGGGTGGACATTGATCCCCAGGCGGTGGAGACGACCAAGCTGTCGCTGTTATTGAAGGTGCTGGAGGAGGAGTCGGCCGAGACCCTGAACCGGCAATTGAGTCTTTTCCAGGAGCGGGTGCTACCCGACCTGGCCGCTAACATCCAGTGCGGCAATTCGCTGATTGGGCCGGATTTCTACGACGGCCGGCAGATGAGTCTCTTGAGTGAGGAGGAGCATTACCGGATCAACGTCTTCGACTGGCACAAGGCTTTCCGCGAGGTCATGCTGGAAGGCGGCTTTGACGCCGTCATCGGCAACCCACCTTATGGGATTGTCTTCGATGAGGTAACGAAACCTTATCTGGAGTCCCGATATGTGACTTTCATCCGTAATAACGACACCTACGTGGCCTTCATACAAAAAGCTATTGCGCTGCTGAAGTCCGACGGTCTATTTGGTTTCATTGTCCCCAATACGTTCTTGCTGGGGCCGTACTTCGATGGCCTAAAAAGACACATTCTGGAAACGACTGAGGTTCATTCAATTGTTGATTTCGGGCTAAATCAGGTTTTTGCTAAACCCAATGTGTTTACAGCTTTGTTGTTCTTGCAACAGCAAACTGAATCTGCGGAATCTGCCAAAACCGTCACGAAATTTGCTAAAGTGGCGAACCCCCAGTCGTTCCCACAATCACTTCAGTTCCAACTGGTGAATCGAGAAACACTTAACTCCCTGTCTTGGATCCCTGAAAACACACTGGTAGCTCGCCTTCTCCAAAATGGAACCAAACTTGACGATCTGGCTTGGGTAAAAGACGTAGGCCTTAACTATTGGACTCAGGGGCGCGGAAAGACAAGGGGTGGCTCCATTGCTGATAGGGTGCTATACAATGGAGAGCAACGGAACACGGAGGACAGGCCATACCTGAAGGGAAGAGACATAGACAGGTATTCGCTGACCTTCGGCAATCACTGGCTACGCCATGATTATCAAGAACTTCTGGATCCTAAAGTTGATACATTTAGGTTTAGCCCAGAATTCTTGCAACGACAGAAGATTGTATACCGGCAAACTGCCGACCGAATTATTGCAACACTTGAGTTGAATCTCAAGGTTCGGTCAAAATTAACAAGAAACAGGAAATAGGGTAAGCTATCTGGATGACAGAGAACCTTACCGTAACAACAGAACGAGTGGACGACATTCCTTTATTAGTGGCGCAAGCCAGCAAAGT
>JBFMFT010000450.1:0-4300 GCA_040751925.1 Chloroflexota bacterium | reverse complement strand
TCTCCAGGACGTGAAAGACCCGGAAATCCCGGTCGTCTCGGTGGTGGAGATGGGCATCGTGCGGGAGGTAGTAGTCACGGCCGACAATACCGTTCTGGTAAAAATGACTCCCACTTTCTCCGGTTGCCCCGCCTTGCACATGATGAAGGAGGAGATCGAAAAGCGCGTGCGGCAGATGGGCGCGGCGGCCGTCCACGTCGAAACCGTTCTCTACCCGCCCTGGAGTACCGACTGGATCACCCCCGATGCGCGGGCCAAGCTCAAGCACTTTGGTCTCGCGCCGCCACCCCAGCATGGCGGCCGGGTCGAGATTATCCTTTACGACGCGGCCACCTGCCCCTATTGCGACTCGTCGAACACGACCCTGAAAAACACCTTTGGCCCCACCCTCTGCCGGACGATCTACTACTGTAACGATTGCCAGCAGCCGTTCGAGCAATTCAAACCCCTGTAGGTCACGCTTCCAGCTTGACCGCTCTTGCGACGAGAGGCAGTCAAGTTAAAAACGTGACCTACCTGGAAGGTCTTTGTGGACGAGCGTTTTGACAACTTGCGCCAAAGGTTAGGGCAACGTTTCGCCAGCGATGATCCCCTGCAAATCATTCCCTACCGGGGTTATGGCACGGCCGACCGCCTTTACCTCAAAGGTCGCGTCCTCGAAGACGAAGGCATCCGGCCGGGCAGTGATCGCGATTCCTTCTGGGACAACCTGCTCAACATGTACCGCCGCTTCGAGAGCGACGAAATACCCGGCGCGCGGCTGCTGGCCCGCTTTCAAGGCCAGGTACACGAAGTCACGGCCGACGACGAAGGCTATTTCGAGTTGTGGATCACGCCGGCCGCACCGCTGCCGGCCGGCCAACTCTGGCACACCGTAAACCTGGAACTGGTCGAACCCCTGCGCCCCGGTCACCGGCCGGTACAGGCCACCGGCCGCATCCTGGTCCCGCCAGCGACCGCCCAGTTCGGCGTCATCAGCGATATAGACGATACGATAGTCGTTGCAGAAGTCACCAACCTGCTCAAAATGGCCAAAAACGTCTTCCTGGGCAACGCCCGCACCCGTTTGCCCTTCCCTGGCGTCGCTGCGTTCTACCAGGCGCTACGCGCTGGGATGGACGGCCGCACCCACAACCCGCTCTTTTACGTGTCTAGTAGTCCCTGGAATCTGTACGAGCTATTGTCCGACTTCTTCCAACTCAACGGGATTGACCCCGAACCGATCCTGCTCCTGCGCGATTGGGGCATCAGTGAGAGTGAGTTGCTGCCCACCGGCCACCACGAACACAAGTTGGCGGCTATCGGCCGGCTTCTCGACCTCTACCCCCACCTGCCTTTCCTCCTCATCGGCGACAGCGGGCAGCAAGACCCGGAAATCTATCACCAGATCGTCCACGACTACCCCGGCCGCATCGCGGCCGTATACATCCGCCACGTAGACCAAACACCGGAGCGCACGGCCGCTGTTCAGGCTTTGGCGGCCGACGTTGCTGCTTCCGACACGCATTTCTGCTCACTAACAATACCCAAGCCATGAGTGAACACGCCGTCCAGATGGCTGGGATATTGAACCTCAAGACATGAGAATTCGTGAGTTTATTTGGACGGAAGACGGGGTTGAACACATCGCTTTACATGGTGTGCAGCCTATGGATCCTCGAAAAACTGCATTGCTTTTGGTAAGCCACTGACCGAGCCAACATCCAGAACAAAGTTGAAGGTGGCCTCTATGCCCCCGGCCGCCCCTTCCATCAACGACACTGGCTGAAGTAGGCTATCCGCCGCGTTGCCCGGCCCATTCGGGAAGCGGAGTTGAGTCACCTTAATTCAAGGAGAAAGGGCCTTCCGCGTCGGCCGTCGGCGGGTCCAACATCTGGCGCAAGAAAGGTAACTCCCGCCGATAGAGCCAGCGAAGACTCCGCAAAAAGTCACTCGCCCCCTCCATTGCCAGCAAGTTCTGCTTATCAAGCGGCGGCACATATAGCAGGTGAGCAGCCAGGTAAGCCAACTCCAACGGATCGCTGGGAAACTTGTCGCGGTCCAGCTTCATCTCGCCAGCCTCGGCCAGAACGGTCACGTAACGCTCCACGAACGGCCGCAATTGGCCGGCCGCCCCGGCCAGGATGGCCGGTTTTTCAGGAGCAAAAGGATACAGTTCCACCAGGCCAACCAGGTACGGCCGTTCTCCTCGTAGCGCCCGAATCCGAAAGCGATCCTGACCCACCGCCAGGATATTCAGGCGGCCCTGATTGAGCGGCTCGATTTGAGCAATCTGAGCCGTACAACCGACTAGATGCGGTTCGGCCGCCGGCCCTAACGCCTCATCTCCCCGCTTAATCAGCACCACACCAAACGGCCGCTGCTCTTCCAGGCAATCCTGGATCATCTGCAAATAGCGCTCCTCAAAGATGTGCAGCACAAGAGGCATACCCGGAAAGAGGACCGTTCGCAAAGGAAACAGCGGCAAGGCAAAGGGCGCACTCATATTGCTATTCATTATACCCGATCCATAACCGGCCCACACACGCAAAATACACCACAATTTAACGCCCTTTTTGCCGATCTCTCCGGCCGCCTGTCATATACTTCCCTGTGAATTCAGCCCACGCCCTGGCCGGCCCTACGGCACAAATCAAGAAATGGGTCTGATTTGCCCTTCACAAACCAGAACGTTTGTGCTAACATTAGGCAATTCCGGCCGGCAGAAAGCCAACATTCTGATCAGATAAGGAGAGATAAAATGACAAACGTAATCAACTGGTTCGAGATTCCCGCCTCTGATTTTGGACGGGCGGTGAAGTTCTACGGTGAGATTTTGGGCAAGGAATTGATGACGATGGAAGCTGGCGGTGGCCCTTACGCCATGTTCCAGACAGATGGCGAAGGCGTTGGCGGGGCTATTGCCCAGGGAGAGTTTTATACCCCCAGTGACAAAGGTGTTACCATCTATTTCTCCTGCGGGGAGGACTTGAGCCCGGTTCTCGGTCGGGTCGAAGCGGCCGGCGGCCAGGTCGTCATGCCCAAAACGCTGATTGACGAGGAAAACGGTTACTTCGCTTTCTTCATGGACACCGAAGGCAATCGTGTTGGCTTGCACTCTCGCCACTAGCGAGTAAGCGTAGGAGTAAGAGTGAGAGTAGCCTTACTCTTACTTCTACATAAAATAGGGTCTATGAACGGCAGAGTTTTCCTGATTCATTGGAACGCCGCCGAGGCTGAGATCTACGCTGACCAGCTTCGCGCCTTTGGTTGGGAGGTGGTGGGGATTGAGACGGCCGACGGCGCACGCGGCGGCCAGGCTGTCAAAGATAACCTACCCGACGTCCTGGTGATTTACCTTACACGCCTGCCATCACACGGCCGCCAAACCGCCTTCGCCCTACGCTGGTACAAAGCCACCCGCACCCTACCCATCGTTTTCGTCGGCGGCCAGGATGAGGCCCTCGCCAAAACCAAAGCCAAGATTCCTGATGGTCACTTCGTGGAGGCAGAAGAACTGGAAGCCACGCTCTTACATTTCCGGCGATAGTTGACACAGATTGGCAGGATTAACGGATTCTTCGCCCTCTAAGACTTACTGGTGGCGCGCGGCGGACAAGACGCCGGCCGGCTGCCAGACGCCCCATCCCCGGCCGGGCCAACCCTGCC
Organism: Chloroflexota bacterium; assembly: GCA_040751925.1. GTDB lineage: Bacteria > Chloroflexota > Anaerolineae > Promineifilales > Promineifilaceae > JBFMFT01. Next base: position 652 of record JBFMFT010000450.1, on the reverse strand, counting down.
CCCAGTGCCAACAAGGGATCCTCAACTACGATAACCTTTTCCTGTTGACCTGCAACCACTGCGGCTATATAGTTGAGGGTAGCACATTCACCTGATAGTAGCCTTCGCCAGAGGCGTGACCTCTGTAGTTGGAGCAAATAATGAGTGAGCCAGTTGAACACAAAGAAGCTACTCTGACTCCCGACGCCGCCCACGACGTATTGGGCTACGAACGGCAATCTCTCGACGCGCTCTTTACCCCTAAGAGCGTGGCCCTGATCGGGGCGACGGAGAAGACAGGCAGCGTCGGCCGCACCATTTTATGGAACCTTCTCACCAACTCCTTTAGCGGCGTCATCTTCCCTGTCAACCCCAAGCGGGGCAACGTGCTGGGTATCAAGGCCTATCCCAGTGTGACGGCCGTGCCCGAACCCGTTGACCTGGCCGTGGTCGTTACCCCGGCCGCTACGGTGCCGGGCGTTATCCACGACTGCGCCCAGGCTGGCGTCAAGGGGGCTATTGTCATCTCGGCCGGCTTCAAGGAGACCGGCCCGGCCGGCTGGGAATTGGAGCAACAAGTTCTGGCCGAAGCCCGGCGCGGCCGTATTCGCATCATCGGCCCCAATTGCCTGGGCGTAATGAACCCCATCGGCGGCCTCAACGCCACTGTCGC
>JBFMFT010000045.1:0-18390 GCA_040751925.1 Chloroflexota bacterium | reverse complement strand
GAATATCGGCGGCGTTGTCGCGGTAAAAGACCAGGGGAAATTTATCGGGCGGTTCGATGCCCAGGACAACGGCCGCACTGCGCGTGCCCGGCTTGCGGGGAATGAAGCGGGTGTCTACGCCCTCGTTGTTCAGGAAGTTCAGGATGAAGTCGCCCACCGGGTCCGGGCCGACGGCCGTCAGCAGGGCCACCCGCAACCCCAGACGGCGCGCGCCGACAGCTATGTTGGTCGGCGAACCGCCGACGTAGGCGGCAAAGCTTTTGATCTGCTCAAAAGGTACGCCTACGTCATTGGCGTATAAATCGAGGCCCGAACGGCCCATGGTCAGGAGGTCGTACTGTTTCATCTCAGTCGCTCAAAGGTGGCGAGTGGCAGGTGGCAAGTGGCAAGTCTTCTCTTACCTGCCACCTGCTACCTGTCACTTGCTACTCCTTTTCCATCTCCAGGCTAACTACCGGCAAACGCGGGTCTTTCTCGCCCCAGGTGTCCTTGACCCAGGCGTGGGCCGGGTCGTCGGCGTTCGCCAGCGATTGCGCGCTGCCGGCCAGCATATTCAGGTAATAGGTGGTGTACCCGTGGGCGGAGACGACGGGGTGATAGCCTTCCGGCACGAGAACCACGTCGTTGTGGCGGGCCAGGAGCAGTTCGTCCAGCCGGCCGTCACCCGTATACACCCGCTGGTAGGCGTAGCCATCGGGCCTATCCATCTTATAGAAATACACTTCCTCCAAATCAGCTTCCAGCAGACGGCCGTCCGCGTCCACGCGGTGGTCGTCGTGCTTGTGGGGGGGATAGGAACTCCAATTGCCGGAGGGGGTGTAGACCTCGACCACGACGAGACGGTGGCAGTCAAAGCCTGGTGGAATGAGGCTGTTGATCTGGCGGGTGGCGTTGCCGCCGCCGCGAATTTCGATGCCCACCTGGGCCGGCGTCACCAGTTGGGGCGGGTGATCCTGGTCGGTGTAGCACCAACCATAGGCAATATCCACTTCTTCACTGACGGCCGTGACCGTGAAAGAGGTGTGGCGGGGCAGGTAGAGGGCGTAGGGCAGGCCACTGAAGACGTGGGGGCGGCGGCCGAGCCGTTCCCACGTCCCCCGCGACGATTGGACGGAGCAGACGCCACCGAGAACGACCAGGGCGTATTCATGGTCGGCCGTTTCGTGTGACCATCGTTCGCCCTGGCACAGAAGGCGGGCGGCAAAGCTCAGATGTTCCCAACCGGCCGTCGCCGGCGTGACCCGCACGTATTCGCCGGACTCTGACGATGGGTGTACTAACAACGGCGACTCGTTCATCAAGGATGAATGATGAATGATGAATGATGAATGGAAGAGTCTCTGCTCTGATTCATCATTCATCCTTCCTAATTCCGCCTTCCGGTGGGGCGGTGGAGGCGCGGAGGCAGAGCCGGCCGCGCAAGACCCGCGCTGCTTCGGCCGGGGGGCCACTCCCGTCTTCCAGGAGTTGCAGCAATAGTCCGGCCGCCTGGCGGCCCAAGTCATACTTCGGTTGATCAAAAGTAGTGAGCGGGGGGGTCACATACGCGCTCAGTTCGATGTTGTCAAAGCCAGTGATGGAGCAATCGGCCGGCACAGACAAACTGGCTTCCTGAAGGGCCTTTAGCACCCCAATCGCCATCATGTCATTGTAGCAAACAATGGCCGTCGGCCGCTCCGCCAGCTCCAGGAACGGCTTGATCCCCTCATAACCGCCGTCGGGGACGCCATTCGGCCCGATGGTCACGTAGCCGGCCGGTATGGTCAGGCCAGCCTCTTCCAGGGCTTGCTGATACCCTTGTAGGCGGTCATGGTGGGTGCGGCCGGCGCGGGCGTTGCCCAGGTAGCCGATGCGCCGGTGGCCCAGGTCAAGCAAATGGCGGGTAAGCTGGTAACTGCCGTACACGTCGTCGTGGCTGACCGAATAGGCCAAGGGCGTTTCCAAAGCCTGGTTATTGATCAGCACGCTTGGCACACCCAGCCGCTCCAGGTACAGTTGATGCTCGCGGCCGACCTCGGTCGAAGAAATGATCACCCCATCTACCCGGTGTTCACTCATAGTGCAGATGATGGCCTTCTCGCGGGCCGGGTCGCGGTTGGAGGCGGCCAGAAAGAGGCTATAGCCGCTGGCCCGCACAGTGTCTTCGATGCCGTGCAGGACTTCGGCGAAGAACGGGTCAACGATGCGCCGCACAATGACCCCCAGGACGCGAGAGCGGTTAGTTTTCAGGCCGCGCGCCAACGTATTGGGAATGTAACCCAGTTCCTCGGCGATCTGGCGGATGCGGGTTACGGTGTCGTCGGCCAGAGCGGGATGGCCGCGCAAAGCCCGCGAAACGGTGCTATGCGAGACGTTGGCAACTTTGGCGATGGTATGGAGGGTGACAGCCATCTTACCGCCAGGGTCGGACAGGATTGACAGGGTTGACAGGATTGGGCTTCCTGTTAATACTGTCCCAAACTTATTGTCGAGAAACTCTCTGGTCAATGCACACGTGTGCATTGACGACATAATAGCATACTATAGCCGTGATGTCAACAGGGAAATCATCTGCCTCGTCAGGTGCATGTTTATTTGGGGGCAAACAGCCGACGTTTGCCAAACGTCGGCTGTTTTTAGTCAGAACTGCCCCAAAACGTAAATGCCCCCCTCGTCCTGTTCTTTGCAGTGACGGCCGTTTGATGCTATACTATGAGCCTAATTGGGGAAATACTCGCCAGCCATGTGCCTGTTATCCATCACTGCCAAGAAAAGTTAAGGAGATATAAACATGGCTACTGATACGAAGTCCCAGACCGATTTTGAGGCAAAGTTGGTGGCGCGGGCAGCCAAAGACCTGACTTTTCGGCAACAGTTGCTTGCCGATCCCCGAACGGCTATCGAACAGGCTTTTAACGTCACGATCCCAGGGGGAATTCAGATAAAGGTGGTGGAGGAAACTCCAGATACGGTTTATCTGGTGCTGCCGGCCATGTCTGCCAAGTACAGCCGGGAACTGAGCGAAGCCGACCTGATGGGGCGGGGGGCGGTGCAAAATCCCGGCCGCACGTCTCCAGAGGGGATTGATTGTCCTTATTACCTGTGTTGGACGTGCGATCCGTGGTGGGTATAGCTTATCCTTGAACCAGCTCAGGTAGCAGACGGATTGAATACAGGCACACTGGAAGATTACCTGGCGGTTGTCGCGCCTTCTGTGCCTGGGGAACTAGTATCCAGGGACAACCTGGCCCACATAAAGGCTGTAGCCCGTTTTCTGCCGCGCCAGATGACATCGTATCTGGGCCTTGAGTGTCGCCTGGGGACGGGCCCGTCTAGGGTGGATTTGGCCGTAGCGACGAACGCCCGTGAGGCGGCCGTGTTGGGTGGCCGGGGCTTCCCTTTGTGGGACAATTCAGAATTGGAGGGGGCGGAAGACGGGATGAGCAGATTGGTATGGTCCTGCCTACGCCAGTTTTACGGCCTATGGGCTGAGGCCGCGTCTGGATGGCCGGAGCAAATAGATAGTCTCTGGCTGGAACTTGACGTAGATGGCCGCCCAGCCGGTTTGCCCGTTCCCAATTTCTTCTTCCGCCTGCGAGGTGGAGTTACTTCTGGGGAAGGAGGGCTGGCGGCTGAGGGGTATCGGTGGATCGCGCAGATGGCCTTGCCGGTGGTGTTGGGTCGGCCGGTGGCCGCCTCTCTGGAGAAGCAGATGTTAGCCTGCCTGGTAGCGGCGCGGCCGGCGCGACTCGTTCACGTTGGCTTGATGCTACCCAGGACAACGGACAGCCTGCGCCTGGTGTTTGGGCACGTACCCATCTCCGACGTGCCGGCCGTGTTATCCCAGCTTGGTTGGCCGGGCTCCCCGCGGGCACTGGCGGCCAGGTTGAAGCCTTTGCCAGATTGGGTAGATAGTGTGGCCCTACACGTTGACCTGGGAGAGCGACTGGGAGCGCAAATCGGGCTGGAGTGCTACGTTCGGGACAAGGGCCAGTCTGATGCCTGGCGGCCCCTGCTGCATGGGCTGATCGCCTGCGGCTTATGTCGGCCGGACAAGGCCGAGGCCCTTTTGCGAGCCTGGCCCGGATACACAACTGAAGACACCTGCCCCGACCGCTGGCCTGAAAACCTGGCGATGGTTTCGTCCTTACTCGGTTTCCGGGCGCGCAGCGCCTTTGTACGGAGCGTACATCACGTGAAGCTCACTTACGATCCGGCCGGTGGAATGGAAGCTAAGGCGTACCTGGCTATCGAACATCGGTGGCTGTGGGCGGCGGCCGAGGAGCCAGAGCGGTGAGGAGTTGGCGACAATTTCCCCATTAGAACTCCGCGAGATAGTGGCGCGAGCCACACCCCTGTTTGAACGGTTGAGCCAGGGATTGGTGCCGGATAACTCGTCGGCCGGCCGCGCTCTTGTCCACCAACGGCTGGAAGAGTGGCAGCGGACGGTGGCGCGGAATGACCCGGCCCGGTTCGCCAGACGCCTGGCCTGGGACAACCTGGATGCTGAAAGAGCCAGCCGTGCTTTAGGGATCGTGCGTCTGCCCGAGGGACAGCCCTTGCCGGCCTGGGCGGGAACGCTGGCGGCAGCCCTGGCGGAAGGGCAGTTAATGGATAGGGAAGGGACGGAACGAGATCGGAGCCTCGATAACCAACAACCCACTCCATTTGAGGACATCCTAGTGCCCTTCATTCGCCTGGCGCGTCAGCGGTTGGCGGCCAGAGCGGAGCGATACTACGAGGTGGCGGCCGCTGCAGTCCATACGAGTCTGGAACAGGCCCTCTTGCGCCGGCTGGCTGGTCTCTGCGCCCAATGCCTGCACCTGGAATTCACCATTTATCGGGCTACCCGGAGCAGTTCCTTGAACCGCCTTTTGGGGCAGATCCAGGGGCAGGCACCAGCCGAGCTCTATCGAGCATTTGCCCAGCAAATGCTGGCCGGGGGACTCGCCGCCTTTTTCCAGGAGTATCCGGTTCTCGCGCGGCTGGTGGCTACGGTGACGGACGGCTGGGTGGAGGCGACGGCCGACTTTCTCCAGCGGGCCTGGGCCGACCGGCGTCGTCTTCAAGCGATCTTTGGCGAGCACGAGGAGCTTGGGACAATCGCGGCGGTCGAGCCAACCCTCTCGGACCCGCACCAGGGGGGGCGTTCGGTTATCTTCGTCACCTGGTCGTCGGGTCTGAAACTCGTTTACAAGCCACGGGATATGGGGTTGACGGCCGCCTATTTTGATCTGGTGGCCTGGTTCAACCAGCAGGGAGAACTGCCGCCGGCCAGGGTCCTCAAGGTGTTGAACCAGTCTACACATGGCTGGCTGGAGTGGGTCGAGCGGCGGCCGTGTCAGACTGAAGTGGAGGTGAAGCGATTTTATTGGCGAGCCGGAATGCTCCTGGGGTTGCTTTACGTCCTGGGCGGAAACGACTGCCACTTTGAGAATTTGATCGCCTGCGGGGAATATCCTGTCCTGGTAGACGTGGAGACGCTGATGCACCCGCCGGGCCATGATTTGTATGACCAGAGAGAGGTCTTGAATGCCCGCTCCCTCTCACACCAGCAATTGTCGGAATCCGTTCTACGGACTGGGCTTCTGCCCCGCTGGCAACTGGCGGCCGGGACACGCATAGCTTACGATATCAGTGGACTGGGTGGCGATGGGGAACAGGCTCCCCCTTACCGTTCCCCTGTGTGGCGGGCCATTAACACCGATCAGGTGGCCTTGAGTTACGACTTCGTCCCCATGCGACCCAGGGCTAACCTGCCCACCCTGCGCGGCAAGCCCGTGCCTGTGACGGCCTTTGCCAACCAGGTAGTCGAGGGGTTCGAGCAGATGATTCGCTTTCTGATCGCCCGCCGGGACACTCTGACCGGGCCAGACAGCCCCCTGGCCGCTCTGGCTCACCAACGTCTGCGCTTCGTCTTGCGCGATACATACGTTTATGGCGCACTGCTTGACAAGTTGCTGCAACCCGAGTATCTGCGTGATGGGGTCACGCGCAGTATCGAATTGGACGTCCTGTGCCGGCCGTTTCTGGATGCGGACACCAGGCCGGCCCTCTGGCCGCTGGTGGAGCAGGAACGGCAAGCGTTGGAACAGGTGGATATCCCCTATTTTGGGGTCGCGGCCGATAGTGACACCCTAGCCCTCGGCCGCCACGGGACCCTTGCCCATAGTCTTACGACTTCCACCTATGCCGAAGCCCTTCGCTACCTGAACAACCTGGATGAAACCGACCTGGCCCGACAGAAGGCGATCATTCGTAGTGCCTTGTATGCTCAAACGACCGGCCGGGCCGGCTCTAAGCCGCCAGCCGTTGACTTGCCTCTTGGGGCGGTCACCCCTTTGACACCGGCCGAGTTGGTCCAGGAGGCTCTGGCGATTGCCAGGGACCTGCAAGAGCGCGCCATCCGCGCTGCCGATGGTAGCGCTACCTGGATTGGTCTGGAATACCTGGTTGACGTAAGCCGGTTTCAGTTGCAACCGCTGGGAAACAGCCTCTATGATGGAGTGGGCGGGGTGGCCTTGTTTCTGGCAGCGGTGGAGAAGGTGGCTCCTGGGGCTGGCTTTGGCTCCCTGGCTCTGGCGGCTCTGCAGCTCTGGCGCGAGACGTTCCTGGATGTGGAGCCAGCGGCGCGGCCAACTCTCGTTCACCAATGGGGGATAGGTGGGGCAACGGGCCTCGGCTCTATCATCTATGTCCTGGCACGAGTCGGTACCTTTCTCAACGAACCGGCCTTGCTTGAGGATGCCAGGCGGCTAGCCGAATGGCTTACACCCGAGGCTATCAATGCCGACGAGCTTTTTGATGTTCTATCGGGGGCGGCCGGGGCCATTCTGGGCCTTCTGACCTTGTGGGGAGCATTGAAAGATAAGCCGGACTCAGACTCGCAGCCCGCCCTGGCTTCTATCCTGGAACAAGCTGTCCAGTGCGGCCGTCACCTGCTGCACCACCAGCAAGCCAGTGCGGCCGGCGGCCGGGCCTGGCGCTTGTCCACCGGCCAACTGCTAACCGGCTTCTCGCATGGAGCGGCCGGCATTGCTTACGCTTTGCTGCGGCTGTATGGCGTGACAGGGGAGGTCTTTTTCCTGGAAGCTGCACAAGAAGCCATGGCTTACGAGCGGGCCGTCTTTGTCCCGACGGCCGGCAATTGGCCGGACTTCCGGCCGGCCGCCAGTCAAGGTGGCCGGGTGACCTTTATGACAAGCTGGTGTAATGGCGCGCCTGGCATTGGGCTGGCTCGTCTTGGCGGTCTGGCCGTGTTAGATACAGAGCCTATCCGCCAAGAGATCAGTGCAGCCTTGAACACCATTCAGAGTTACGGTCTACAAGACGTGGACCACGTCTGCTGCGGGAATGCCGGGCGGACAGAAACGCTTGTGGTAGCGGCCGGCTACCTGAAGCGGCCGGAACTGCTGGAACTGGCCCGCCGGCAGGTGGCCTGGATCGTCCATCGGGCCAGGCAAAGGGGTGCCTTCTTCCTGGTGGCTGATTTACCGGCCGACGTATACGTGCCCGGCTTTTTTTCGGGCACGGCCGGCATTGGCTACCAATTCCTTAGAGCCGCTTATCCAGACCTCTTTCCCTCTGTTCTCCTGTGGCAATAACAGGCTACGGCCGCAGCCGCTCCATGTCGCGGGGGAAGAGGGTGACTTCTTGGATGTTGGCCGTTTCCAGCAGGCTGGCTAAGAAGCGTTCCAACCCCATGCCAAAGCCGCCGTGCGGGGGCATCCCATATTGAAAGGCCTGGAAGTATTCGCGGAAGGCGTCGGGGTTGAGGTGATGGGCGACGGCCGCTTGCCGGTAATCCTCGTAGCGGTGCAGCCGTTGGCCGCCGGTGACCAGTTCCAGCCCGCGGAAGAGGAGGTCGAAACTGTTGGAGTAACGGGGATCGGCCGGATGGGGGTGGCTGTAGAACGGCCGCTTGACCATCGGGTAGCCGGTCACAAACAGGTAGTCGCTGCCGTGTTCCTCTTTGGCCCAGCGGCCCAGGGCGCGCTCGTGTTCGGGGGCCAGGTCTGGCTCGCCGATCACGTGGGTCAGCCCCAGCTTCCCCTCCAATAGCTTCTGCGCTTCGGGGAAATAAAGCCAGGGTATGGCCGGCGGTACGACCGGCAGGGTCACGTCCAGCAGCTTGAGCGCGTCGGCGTAATGGTCGCCCAAATGCTGGATCATGTCGCCCACCAGGCCATTGAGCAGGGCCATCACGTCGAAGTGGTCGCGGATGAAGCCCATCTCGGCGTCCAGGCTGACGTATTCGTTGACGTGGCGGGAGGTCTTGTGCGGCTCGGCGCGAAAGACCGGCCCCACCTCGAAGACGCGCTCGAAGACGCCGACCATGATCTGCTTGTAGAACTGGGGGCTTTGGGCCAGATAGGTCGTCGTCTCGAAGTAGCGGACGGGGAAGACGGTGGCCCCGCTCTCGGTGGCCGAGGCGACCAGCTTGGGCGTCTGGATTTCGGTGAAACCGCGTTGGCCCAGGGCGGCGCGAAAGCCTTCCATGAGTCCGGCCGCCAGTGACAGCACGGCCCGCCGCCGGGGGTGACGATGGCCGACGACGGCGTTATCCAGGAAGACGGGCAGGGAGGCCTTTAGCTCTGGCTTAGACAGGTCGAAAGGGAGGGGGTCGGTCACGGCCGAGAGAACACGCACCTCGGCCTTGTGCAGTTCGACGCCCAGGGCGGTCGGGCCTTCCTGCACGTCGCCTTCTACTTCCAGGACGGTTTCGTGTTGGAGCCCGCGCAGCGGTTCGAGTTCAGCATCGTTGAGGACGACCTGGGCGACGCCCGTGCGGTCGCGGACGAAGAGGAAGTTCACCTGGCCCAGCCGGCGGAGGTTGTGCAGCCAGCCGGCGATCTGGACTCGTTGGCCAACGCGGCCGGGTAACGTCTTGTTCAATGTCCTTTCCATAATCCCATTCTCCCTGGGCAGCGGATAAAAGCGGATAAGCAGATGTTAGCAGTTTGTCTGTTGACGTGCCAACGTGGAAGGGTTTAGTGGTCATCAACTCGCGCCCGATCCAGGTGCGCCTTCAAGAAGACGGCCGCCAGCGTCACCATTCCCCCCAGGGCCAGAGCGACGGCCGTGTTGAGCAGCAGATTAGGGCCGGCGGGCTTTTCAGGGGCGACGGCCGGGGCAGCCAGCACCACTTCGGTTTCGGCCGTCTGCTCCACGATAGCCACCTCAGCCAATTTGCGCCGGAGGGTCAGGTAGTTCTCCCAGGCCAAATCGCGGCCAGTGGTCAATTCCCGTTGGCGAGCCTGCTCCGTTTCCAATTCGGCCTGCAACTGGTTGATCTCGGCCTGGGCCTCTTGGATAGGGCCGGCCAGCGTCGCTTCCAAATCACCACCGGCCAGGAGAGCCTGGCTGCGGCCGGCCACCTCCTCATCGAGCCGGGCCTGTAGAGACTGTAAAGCCAGAATGAGTTGGTCGAGCAGGTCAATGGCCTCAGCCGCCGTCAAGGAGTCCGCGCTGTTGGGGGTCAGGGCCAACTGTAATTCACCAGGCAGGGTCACGCCCGCGCTCAACGCCCCAGCCTGCAAGTAAAGCAAGGTGAGTTCGGTCGCCGCCGCGACCGGCTCACCGGGACGGCTCTGGGCCAGCAGTTCGCGCAACGCTTCCGCACTGTGAATTAAAAGGGGAATGTGCTCGCTGGCGGCCAGATTCGCGCTCAACTCCGTTTCGGCCGACGACTGAAAGACGTCCTGGGCGTCGGCGATGGCCCGCTCCTTGACCCCAATTTGCAGTTCCAGTTGGTTGAGGCGGTTGCTCTGCAAGAAAGTTTGCAGAGCGGTCTGGGCCTGCTCATAGTCAGCCAGGGCTGCTTGTACCTGCTCGCTCATAGCCTCGGTGGTCGTTTGCTGGCGCAGGGCGTCGTTGGTGAATTGGGTAACGGTGGTCGCCCAGGTGTTGGCGATAGCGGCCGCCGTCTCCGGGCTATCCGCCTGCACGTTCAACTGGAACAGGTTGCCAACGACGCTAACTTCAAGGCCATTCTTGAGGGCTGTCAGCGACCATCCCGCCTGCATATCCGCCGGCAACGAAGCCAGGGTTTGCGCCAGCACAGCGTCGCTCATAGCCAGAGCGGCCACCGTTTGCCGCCGGGGATCCTGGGGGTTGTTGAAGTTGACCGATTGGTCTTCGGCGACGGTCTGGAAGCGAGGGTCAAAGGTAACGTCGGCCGAGGTGCGATAAAGCACCACCTGAGCTTGAGCTTCGTAACTCTTGGGCAAGAGCAGACTAGCGACGACGGCCGCCACCGCCGGCAGCAGCGCGCCCAGGACCAGGATGCGCCAGTAGCGGCGCAGAACAGTGACGTACCACGTGAGTTCCATAGATGTTTGGGCGGGGATTAGGGGATTGGGGGATGGCCAAAGAAGAAAATCCCCTAATCCCCCAATCCCCGCAAAGACTCATATATTTCTACGGTGCGGCCGGCCAGGGCGCGCCAGTCGTAGAGTTGTTCGGCTTTGCGGCGGCCGGCCTCGCCCATTCGAGCGCGGAGTGTCGGGTCGCGGAGTAATTGCCGCAGGCGGCCGGCCAGGAAGGTGGGTTCGGCCGGGCCGACGAAGCCATCCACGCCATCACTGATGACCTGGGACACGGTGGCGATATTCGCCCCGATGACCGGCTTGCCCATCTGCCAGGCTTCCACGTAGACGCCGCCGAAGCTCTCCTGGGTGGACGGCACACACAGCACGTCACAGGCGGCGAGAGCGGCCGTCTTTTCGGCCAGGCTGACCGCGCCCAATTCCACGATACGCGAGTCACCCACCCGCCGGAAGACGCGCTGGGAAGCCCTGGTACGCGGGCCAATAAAGACAAAACAAGTTTCTGGACACTGCTCCCAGACCAGGGGCGCGGCCGTCAGCAAGGGCCGGAAGCCCTTATATGGATATTTCTGGCCCAAGAATAACACAATCGGCCCGCTCAGGCGATAGCGGCGGCGAAAGTCGGCCGCGTCGTACTGGAACTGCTCTTCCATGACCTGGCCCTTGAGTTCCTTTGAGTTCCTTAAGTTCCCCAGGAACTGAGGGAACTCAGGGGAACTTATGGTAGGAGCGCTACTTAATACTGCGCCGGTGCCGGTGACGAAGATGCGCTCCGGCCGCACGCCCAGAGCGATCAGCGTGTCCCGTTCGGCCGGGGTCAGGGCCATGACCGCGTCGGCCTGGCGGTACAAGTGGTGGTAATGGCGATAGAGCCAGCCTCCCCAACGCGGATGGTGAAGGGGGGTCAGGACGAAGGGGATGTCCAGTTCGCGGGCCAGGGCCAGCGAAGCAAAGGCCAGGGGTTCGCGCCCCACCCGGCCGTGATGAATGAGGTCAACGCGGCCGGCGATCTGGCGCAAATGCGGCAATATGACACCAGCGATGCGTCGGATGGCCTGCGACTGCCACAAGTAATAGGATAGCACCCAGGGCGACAGGCGTAAGCGTTCCAGCCGCGAGAGGTTGATGAGGGTGACGGGTACATTGTCCAGGACATAGGGACGGCCGCCGGGGGCCAGCCAGGTTGTGCCAAGCAGCCAATCCGTGCGGTTCACCGCCCAAAAGGAAGCCACCTGCACCTGATGGCGTTCAGCCAACAGCCGGGCCAGTTGGTGTAAATACTCCTGCGCCCCGCCAACGGCCGGCGGATACGCCGTCTGGGTGAAAAAGATGTTCACCATTCATCATTCATCATTTGTTGATAGAGTTCGTGCGTTGCCGCCGCCGCCTGGGTGGGAGTAAAACGACGCAAGGCCACCCGGCGGGCCGCGTCGCCCATCGCCTGCGCCTCGGCCGGGTTGGACAGCAGTTGCTCTACTCTAGCGGCCAGGGCCAGGGGGTTGCCGGCCGGAACGCGATAACCCGTCTGGCCGTCTTCAATCAAATGGGCCGTGCTGGCAATGGCGGTGGTGACAATGGGGCAGCCGGCGGCCATCGCTTCGGCCACGACCACCGGCGAGGCTTCCAGGTAGGAAGGCAGGCAGAAGACGGCGCACTGCCGGTACTCTTGCTGGAGGCTGGCCCGATCCAGGTGGCCCAGGAAGTGGACTCGCTCTTCCAGGTGTAATTCGGCCACCAATTGCCGGATCCGCCGGCCGTAATCGGCGTAGGGCTGGCTAAAACCACCGGCCACCACCAGGTGCGCGGCCGGCAGATGGGCCAGGGCTTGCAGCAAATCGGCCAACCCTTTGCGCTTCTGGATGGAGCCGACGTACAGAAGGCGGCCGGGGATACCTGCCTGCCGATCCAGGTCAAAGAGGGTGGGGTCTACCGGATTTTCGATGGGGTGCAGCCTGGCCCGCGTCCAGGGGCGAATCGTGTCGGCTACGAAAGGGCTAATCACCACTACGTCGGCCGCCCGCCGCAAACAGCTTTGCTCGACTTGCCGCCACAAGAGCGCGCGTAGACGGCCGCGCAGCCAGCCGCCCCGTTGATCCACCTGCGCTTCCAGGCTGTTGAGGCCATGCGCCGTGACGACCGTGGGCCGGCCGCTGTCAAAGGCCGCCCAGGGATAGGCGGCCGCTTGGCCGTGCGCGTGAACCAGATCGGGCTTGAGGGCGCGAATGGCCTGGGCCAACCGCCGCCGGTCTATGGTGAGCATGGAGAGGGTATGGGGAATACCCTGGGGGGAGGGGAGGTAGTGGGCCTGCCAGTGGGGACCCGGCCGGCTAAAAGGGCCACTTTGTCCAGCCTGCCCCCACTTTTCGCAACTGACCACGTGAATGTCCAGGTTGGGATAATCGGCCAGGCCCAGCAGGGTGTAATAAATCACCGCCTGGATGCCGCCCACGATGCGGCCGGGCTCTTCGGGAAAGTCACCCGCGATGGCCACGCGCATAAACAATCCTCAGCCTGTAATGAGTGATGAGTAATGAGTGACGAGTAGCTCACTGCTCATCACTCATCACTCATTACTGGGTCGCTCTATTGTACACCATTGGGCGGCTCAGTGAGAAATGGTTGCCAGTCCACCCGGCAGCTGACCATCGCCCCATTACCAGTGGGCAGGGCGAAGGGGCAAGCCAGGCCGTCGCTAGAGGGGCCGTCCTCTGCGCCCCAATAGTTGTTATAGGCCATCGCCCGGTACTCATTATAGGGGGCGTAGTAATTAGCCAGCCCATAAACGCCATTGTTCAGAATAGCGCTGCCTTGCACCGAGCCTGGCCCCCCGAACTGGATGCCGTTGCCGGTGTTGTCGCGGATGACACTGGTGGTAATGGTAATGGCTCCCGTGCCGCCGACCCCTGTCCACGAACTACTGTAGACCTGGCTGTAGCTCATCTCCACCGCCCCGCCATTGGCAAAAATGGCCTTCGTGTCGCCACCTTCTGTGCCGCCGCCGTAGCGAAATTCAGTGTGAGTGAGGATGGCCCGGCCGCCCGGCCGCACAATAAACCCTCGCCAGTCGCCGGCTAAGACCTCCGTCCCGCCGGTGTCGCCGTTGGTATCGCCACCGGCCGAATCGTCCCAATACGACGTGAAGATAATCGGCTCTGTCTCCGTGCCAACCGCTTCCAGGGTGCCGGTGATCAGGGCCGTGCCGGTACCGCGCGCGAAAGTCACCCCGTCGTGGCCGTCGGGCGGGTTGATGAATTTCAGCACATTGCCAGGAGCGACGGTCAGCCTGGCCCCAGCGTCCACGTACAGCGTCCAGATAACCCAGGGAAAGTCGGGGTTCGTGTTCCATTGACTGATAGGGTCGGAAATATGTCCTTCCATATAGACACCGTTGACCATGCCGTTGTCCCGGCCGCTGTTGCCCGACACGTCGCCATTGCCCATCCCCCCGCCGTTGAGGATGAGGTAGAGGCCATACGTTCCGTTGCGGCTGAAGTCATTGTCCTGGATGATGGGTTCGAGGTAGCGGGTACGGCCGTGCAGCCGCAAGCCAAAGCCCGCGTTGTCAGAAACCGCGCCGTTTCGCATAGTCAAGGAAGCGTCTTCCACATAGACACCATTGAGTAGGGCATAACGCACGGTCAGGTGGTCGAGGTCGGCCGTCCCTCCCAGAACTTGCAGTTGGGCGATGCCTGGCTCACCAGGGTCACTGTAACCGCCATACTCGATTTTCGTGTAGTCAATAACAATCGTGCCATTCCCCTGTACGACGACCCCCCGCCAATCACCAGGAGCGGGTAAGGAGAGGCCGCCGTCCCCATTGGTATCACCGCCATCTGCGTCGTTCTGCAACGAAGTAAAGATAACCGGCCGCTCGGCCGTCCCCCTGGCCTCCAACGTCCCCAAGACAGTGACCAGGCTACCGCCACCAGCGTAAAGCCGGTCAGCTTTAATCACCGTCCCGGCCGCCACCATCACCGTCGCCCCTTCCGCCACTGTCACCGACTGCCAGACGTAAGCCAGGCCAGGGTTAGGCGTCAGAGTGGTATTGCCCAAAGTACCTTCCAGGACAATACCATTCGTCCCATTGCCACTACCACTATTGCCGTCGGCCGTGAAACTACCGGGTGTGGCGTTGACCAGCCGTAGAAACAGGGCCTTCTCGCCGTTGTTCAGGAAGGTGTTCCCGTCTAGCAGGGGTGAAAGGGCGCGGCCCTGGGCTAACAGGCGGAGGCCGTCGCTGGCGTTGTCGCTGAAGGTGGAAGCCTGGGCGGTAAGGACGGTGTCGCGGGCATAAAGCCCATAACCCGCGCTGCGGCCGACCAGGGCGTTGTCTAGGGTCAGGCTGGCCCCATCAGAGTAGAGGTTGGCTGAGTAGGCTCCGCCATCCATAATATCCGTGTAAGACAGGTCGGCCGTCGCCCCCGGCCGCAACTGGACACCCTGCCAATAGCCAGGGGCGGCCGTTGGCTGGTCAGCCACGAACTGCACCCGCCCACCGGCCGTGCCATTAGCAACCAAATGACCCTCAACGACCAGAGCGGTGGCCGGCCGAAATTGCACCATAGCCCCAGCTTCGACAGTCAGGCTAAGACCGGCCGGCACAGTGGCAATCGCAGTGGTCAGGTGAATACAGCCGGCCGTCCAGGTCGTGTCCTGGTCAAGCTGCCCGCCTTCAACACAGGTGGGGAGCGTCACGTTGGGGCGAATGAGCAGAGGCAAGAATTGTCGAGAGGGAGCGGTAGCCGCGGCCGGAGCGCGTTGGCTCGTCGTTGCCAGGGCCATCCATACCATGAAAGCCAGCCCGATTCGTCGGAATCCACTCATGCCACACACCTCTCCTGATGAGGTTTGGCCTCATGGTAGGGGAGGGATGTGGGTGGGGGCTATAGCCCGGCCGGGGCAGGAAGGATGGGCTATCGGCCGGGCGGGGAGTGGCTACCTCTGGCAGACGAAAGTATTTCCAGGCTTGGGCAGATCAGGCGGTGGGAGAAAGAGGCTAATAGGCACCACTGCGGAAATGGTTGACATTCCGTGGTCTCGCGTTACTCTTTCTGGTGTTCATGATGGACCTCGGTAGTTGACAGTTATTCGCACATCCTATTTTCCACCAGGTGCATCATCTTTGTCAGCCCATCCTGCTTTCGGATAGGCTCATAATCTGAGTCATCCGTGATTCAGACACCTTCGAGGTATCACCAATGAACAACCCAACCATCACCCCACCCCCACCAGCCCTGCCCGGCTTAACCTGGCGCCAGGTTGACCGCGATGATCTAGGGGTGCTGGTCGACCTGGCCCACACCTGCCTTGTGGCCGACGGCGGCCTGGGGTTTCTGTTCGAGCCAGATGCCCTCACCGATCGCTACTTCTCGGACACGCCCGGTGCACGCATAGGTGCGTTCGCCCCAGACAGGCGCCTTGTCGCCTGCGCTGCCGTGCATCTTGACGGCGATTCGGGCGATCAGCGGGCCATTATCGTCGGCCAGGTGCGGCCTGACCAACGTAGCCAGGGCATTGGCGACTACCTGATGCGCTGGAGCCAGGCGCAGGCCCAGTCTCTGTTGGCCCGTGCCCCTGGAAAGCAGCTCGTCCTGCAAATCAGCACCGAATCACTCACCGAGCCGGCCGACCGCCTCTACCACGCCCACGGTTTTCAGCGCGTGGATGAATCCCTCGTCATGCGCCGCGACCTGCGCCTGCCGCTGCCAGACTGTCACCTACCGCCGGGCATCACCCTCGCCATCTGGCAGCCTGACCTGGCCGAACAGTTCTTTCAAGCCTACCATGCCGCCTTCCGCGACCGGCCGGGCTTCCCCAGTTGGAGCGCCGCCGAATGGATTACCCGCGTCACCGGCAACGACTTGATCCCTGACTGGTCCCTGCTGGTGCGCGCCGCTGACGTCCCGCTCGGCTTTATCATCGGCTGCGTCGACCTAACCACCGCTCCTCCCGGCGGCTTCGTGTGGCAGGTCGGCGTGATTCCTACCCATCGCCGGCGCGGTCTTGCCTCGGCGCTCCTGGTCGAAACCATGCGTCGCATGCAGGCTGCTGGTTCGCCATCGGCCGAGCTGACTGTCCACCTCAACAACCCTGGCGCAATCCAGGCGTATGCCCGGCTTGGTTTCACAACCATTGGCCGCCGCGCCCGTTACGAGCGCACCGCCGGGTCATAGTCAGCATCAGGGATTCGCCAGATTACCGGATGACGCCTCCCCTTCATTCGCGTAATCCTTTAGAGCCTATCCTATTTTCGGAAGTGAAGTATGAAGCACGTGCGCCCTTCCGAAGTAGAAGGTAGGTAGAAGAGAGCCGCTTACGGCGGCGAAGCCAGGTAAGGCGCCCATTCTACCGGGCAGTTGATCATCGAACCCAATCCGGCCGGCGGCTCGAACGGGCAAGGTAAGCCGTCGTAAGCCGGGCCAGTAGAGTTCCCCCAGTAGTTGTTGGTAGCCAGAGCGCGGTAGTCGGAGTAGGGGCTGTAGTAATTCGCCAGGCCGTAGCCGCCGTTGTTGACGATGGTACTCCACTGCACCGAGCCGAGGCCGCCGAACTGGACGCCGTTGCCCAGGTTGCCCTGAATCACACTGTCGGTGATGGTAATGGCCCCCGTCCCCCCTACACCCGTCCAAGAGCTACTATAAATGCCACTGTAGCTAACGATGGCTTGCCCACCATCCACAAAGACAGCTTTGGTGTCGCCGCCGTCCGTACCGCCCCCCCAACGAAACTCGGTGTGCGAGAGGACGGCCCGGCCGCCCGGCCGCACAATGAACCCCCGCCAATCACCTGGCAAGACCTCCGCGCCGCCATAATCGCCGTTGGTATCGCCGCCGGCCGCATCATCCCAATAAGAAGTGAAGATAATCGGCTCCGTCTCCGTGCCAATCGCTTCCAGCGTGCCAGTGATCAGGGCCGTACCCGTGCCACGGGCAAACGTTACCCCATCGTGGCCGTCGGGTGGGTTAATAAATTTCAGGACATTGCCTGGAGCGATGGTCAGTTTCGCCCCCTCGTCCACGTACAGCGTCCAGATAACCCAGGGGAAGTCCGGGTTGGTGGCCCAATAGCTAGTCGTGTCGCTAATGTGGCCTTCCATGTACACCCCATTGACCATCCCATTGCCACCGCCGGTGTTGCCCGAAATATCGCCATCGCCCAGCCCGCCCCCGTTCAGGATGAGATACATCCCATAAGTGCCGTTGTCGTTGAAGACGTTGTTCTGGATGACCGGCTCGATGGGGCGGGTTTTGCCATGCACGCGCAGGCCGAAACCAGCGTTCGCCGACACCACGCTATCCCGCATCACCAGGGAGGTATCTTCAGCATAGATGCCGTGCAGCAACCCTTCCTGCACGGTCACGCTATCCAGCGTCGCGGTGGCCGTCAGCACTTGCAGTTGGGCGATGCCCGGCTGGCCGGGGTCGCTGTAGCCGCCGTACTCGATGATGGTGTGTTCCAGGTCGGCCGCCCCCCCGTCGCACACCGCAATTCCCCGCCAGTCGCCGGCGATGGGTGTCCGTGCGCCGGCCGGATAGGTGTCACCTCCATAGAGTGTCTGGTTCACCGAGGTAAAAACAACCGGCTCGGCGGCTGTCCCCCACGTATTCAATGTGCCAAAGACCTTGACCAGCGTGCCCTGCTCCAATAGTGTGCGTCCCAACTTAAAAACCGCTCCCGCTTCCACCGTCACCGTCGCCCCGGTCTCAATCGTCATATCCTCGACCACGTAGGGAAAATCGGGGTTGGCCGCCAGGGTGTTGTCACCCAAACTGGCATTGAGCAAGATGCCGTTGAGAGCATTGTTACGGCCCGTGTTACCGGAGAAGGCCATGCCTGCCGCCACGCCATTCAGAAAGCGGACGACGACGGCTTCCTGACCGTTGCCCTCAAAGGCGTTATTGAGTAAGGTGGGAGAACTATCCTCGATGTAAAGGCCCTGGGCTAGATTATGATTGACCTGGCTATCTTGTAGCCGTAACGCGCCCCCCAGGGCTTGCCCGGCCGCTACGTCCCCATAACCAGCGTATTGAAGGACGACGTGGGTGAAGTCGGCCGTCCCGCCGCTATTGACCACCAGGCCGCG
>JBFMFT010000449.1:0-4317 GCA_040751925.1 Chloroflexota bacterium | reverse complement strand
GGCGGGGACGGCCGTCGGGCAGGAGGGACTGGGTGTGGCTCCCGGCGCGCAATGGATGGCTGTGCGTATCCTTGACCCAAACGGCTTTGGCACGGCTAGTGGGATACATACAGCCTACCAGTGGTTGCTGGCTCCCGGCGGCGACCCCGATTTGGCCCCCGACGTGATCAACAATTCCTGGGGCGCGGCCCCTTACTCGATAGAGTACCGCGACGACGTAGCCGCTTTGCGGGCGGCCGGCATCGTGTCCGTTTTCGCTGCCGGCAATGGCGGCCCGTTGTCCGGTTCCATCAATGCCCCGGCCAGCTACACAGACACGTTGGCCGTCGGGGCCAGCGACGACCTGGACAATGTGGCCTGGTTTTCCTCGCGCGGCCCCTCTCCCTTAACCGCCCAGGTCAAGCCCACCCTGGTCGCCCCAGGGACGCACGTTTATTCCGCGCTCCCTGGCGGCTTGTATGGCTACGCTACCGGCACGTCTATGGCCGCGCCCCACCTGGCGGGAGCGGCGGCCCTGACGTTGGCCGCCGATCCGCAACTATCGGAAGCCGTTCTGACGGCGATTCTCACCAGCACGGCCGTCCCCCTCTCCACCGCTTTGCCCAACGACGATACGGGTTGGGGGCGGCTGGACGTGTACGCGGCCGTCGCCGGGCAGGTGGAGAGCGGGGCAATAGAGGGCGTGGTGCGAAGTAATGGCCTGCCCTTGCCTGGCGTCGTGGTAACGGTGACCACTAGCGCAGGGGCGCAACTGGCCTACCAGACTGACGGCGACGGCCGCTACCAGGCCACTTTACGGCCGGGCAGCTACGATTTGACCGTGGCTCCGTTTGGCTACGCGGCCGAAAGTGTGGCGGCCGTACCTGTCCAGGCCAACCAGACAACCATCCAGAACGTTGATCTGACCCAGCTTCCTGGGGCAACTCTGACTGGCTTCGTCCGCGACAGCCATAGCCAGGCCCCCCTGACGGCTACCATTCGCGTGGAAGGGACGCCCGTGGAAATTGGGGCGGCGGCCGATGGTTCGTATACGGTGTGGCTGCCGGCCGGCACATATCCAATTCTGGCGCTGAGGACGGGCTATCGGCTCGGCCGGGCGACGGTAACAATTACCCCTGGACAAATCACCGTGCAGGATTTCCTGTTAGGGGCGGCCGATTCGATCCTCCTGGTAGATAGCGGCCAGTGGCTCTACACCTCCTACCTGGACTATTACCAGGCGGCTTTGGAAGACGCTGACTATGGCTATGACGTATGGCCGGTGCGCGATCCCTACCAGGACGTGCCGGCCGCCAGCGACTTGGGAAATTACGACGTGGTGGTGTGGTCTTCGCCTTACGATTCGCCGGGGCTGTTGGGGGCCGGGCGGGTGATTTCCGATTACCTGGGGCTGGGCGGCCGGTTCCTCATCAGCGGCCAGGACGTTGGCTCAACAGATGGGGTGGGCTGGTTGACTCAGGATTGGTGGTATGACCAGTTGCGGGGCAGTTACCTGGGCGAAGCGGTCGCCCCCTTTGATTTAGGGGGCGTCAGCGGCACGCACTTTGCGGAGTTGGTCTTGACCTTGAATGGGCCGGATAGCACGGGCAACCAGGTCGCGCCCGACGCGGCCGAGCCTCAGGCCGATTCGCTGACCGAGAGCATCTTCCTGTACGCGGATGGGCGGCCGGGGGGCTTACAGGCCGGATTGTGTGAACCATTCCGCATTGTCTACCTGGGTTTTGGCCTGGAAGGGGTCAGTGGGGCGGAAAACCGGGCCGAGGTGGTTAGCCGTAGTCTGGTTTATTTCGACGAGCCGCCGAATCCTGTGGGCGTCTCTCTCAGCCCGCTTCTGGTGGATGATTTTGCTCTGCCGGGCAGCCACCTGGTTTATACGGTGACGGTGCGTAACCTGAGCGAGCAAGTGACGGACACCATGGCCCTCACGGTCAATGGGGCGACCTGGCCGGCGTCGGTGGTGACGCCGACCCTGACCCTGGGGCCATGCCAGTCTGGACAGAGTGTGGTAACGATAGACGTGCCGGCCGGATTGGCCGCCGGTACGGTTCACACCTTGACGGTGACGGCCGTTTCCAACGCCAACAACGCCTACACGGCCAGCCTGACCATGCGGCACCGCACGCCGGGTCACGTTCTGCTGGTGGACGACGACCGCTGGTACGACCAGGAGACTCTTTACCAGGCCGCTCTCGACGGCATGGGTCTCCTCTACGACGTGTGGGATACGGGTTGGGATCAGGAGGGGCGGGGTAGCCCGTCGGCCGAGTTCTTGAGTTACTATGACCTGGTGATCTGGTACACGGGCTATGATTGGTTTGCGCCGGTGACGGCCGGGGAGGTAGAGGCTGTGACGAGTTACCTGGGGCAAGGCGGCCGGCTGTTCCTAACCAGCCAGGACTTTCTCTATTACCACTACCAGGACGCTCTGACGCAAGATTACCTGGGAATCATCAGTTACGTCGAGTCGGTCACACCTACCCTGGTGTATGGGGGAGAGGATGCCGCTTTCATGGGTAACCTGGCCGGGCCATTGGCCCTGGATTATGGGGCGTACCAAAACTTTAGTGATGGCCTGATCCCGGCCGCCACCAGCCAGGCTATTTTGTGGCACGATCAGGGGATGGCGGCCGGGGTCGCCTCGGTTGGCTCCAATTGGCGCACCATCTTCTGGGGCTTGCCATTTGAGACCTTGCCAGTGGAGGCCCAGCCGGTGGCGATGAACCGCGTGGTGGGTTGGTTGAGCGACCTGGGCGATTCGACGTTTACGGCTGACCAACGCTCGACGCCGGCCGGCGTCCGCCGCACTTATACGATTACCTTACGCAACCTGGCCGGCGCGCCCACCAACCAGGTCAGTCTGACCAACACCCTGCCGGCCGGTCTGGAGTTAGACCCAACGACTATTACCGGCGGCGCAGGCTATGACCCTATCGGCCGCCAACTCACCTGGAGCGGCTCGCTCGCCAGTGGCGCAGAGTGGCCGATTACCTACCAGGCGGAGGTGGCGGCCGGTTTGGCGGCCGGGACGCGCCTGGACAACGCCCTGACCATTGGCTACCAACGCCACCAGCTTCATTTCGACCGGCTGGCGACGGTTTGGGTGGCGGCCCCAGACCTGACCACATCTGGTCTGGCCTTTAGCTCGAACACGCCCCGGCCGGGCGATACGATCACTGCCTATCTTATCCTGCGAAACGATGGCGACAACCACCACCCGGTCTATGACACAACCACCCTGGCTACCCTCAGCCTGCCGGATGCGCTCCATCCTCTGACAGCAACGTTGCAGGCGAGTGGCGGCGCGGCCGACCTGGACGCCGCCGGCATCCATTGGGAGGGGGAGATGCGGCCGGGGGACGTGGTAACGGTATCGTTGGTATTAACGGCCGACTGGGGGGCGGAACTGCGCTGGCTACCGTTTGTCGCGGTTATAGATGATCAGGCAACAGACCCCCTCGTGCGCGACGCGGTAGTGATCTTAACCCCGCACGCCTATTATTTTCCCCTACTCCGTCGTTCTGATTCGTGATCGGAGGGGGAGGCGCGGCCGGCGGCGGGGGGGATGAAGCGAGAAAATTTTTCTCGAGGTTTAATCATCAAGATATGGGGTTGAAGGGGTGTTTTTGGCCCTTTTGGGCTAGATGTGGCGGTCATGGGTGATGTTTAAATCGGGTTTAATCATCGGGGCAATCATTCGGGAGTGGTGAGTGGTGAGTGGTGAGTGATGAGTGATGAGTGGTGAGTGATGAGTAGGAAGTTGGAGTTGGTGTTGTTCTTTTTGGGGTAGTGTAGCACAGGGGGTTAAACAGGCTGTTTAGGCGTTTCGTGATCGCATACGTCTACCAGGCGGGCGTTGGTTACTTTGACCAGGGCGGCCGTCGCCACTTTCAAGTCCAGGCCGGGCTGCCCGGCACTGACGTAGAGGTGTTCGTGAGTCTGGGCTGATTGATCCAGCAGGATGACGAAACCTTTGTTCAACAGGGCCAGGGCCGAGATGCCGCCCACCCGCAGGCCAGTCAATTCCTCAGCCTCGCGGTGGGTCGCCATCTTTAGTTTCTTGTCGCCCGTGGCCGCGGCCAGCTTCTTCAAGTTTAACTGGCGGTCGGCCGGGACCATGGCCAGGAGTGGTTTGGCTGGCGGCCGGGCCACTACCAGGGTCTTGAACAATTGGCCGGCCGGCAGCCCCAGCGTGGCGGCAATCGCCTCGGCGTCGCGCAGTTGGTCAGGATAGGCCAAGACTTCGTAGGGTATCTTCTTACCCTCGAGAACTTTCATAGCCAACGTTTTGAGAAGGGTAGACATGGGATGAAGGAAGGA
>JBFMFT010000448.1:0-4331 GCA_040751925.1 Chloroflexota bacterium | reverse complement strand
TGACGGCCGCCTGCATCAAGGTCGGCGCACCCCGATCCATCAGCCCTTTGGCCCGCAGGAAGGGGGTGAGAAGCGGTTCGGGCAGCACCACGTAGCCCAGGCGCAAAGCCGGAAACAGCACTTTGGAGAACGTCCCCAGGTAAATGACCCGGCCGCCCTCGTCTAATCCCTGTAGAGCAGCCAGGGGATGGCCGCTATAGCGCAATTCGCTGTCGTAATCATCCTCGATGATCATGGCCCCGGCCGCCTCTGCCCATTCCAAGAGGGCCAACCGGCGGGCCAGGGGCATTGTGCCTCCCCTGGGAAATTGGTTGGAAGGGGTGACAAAGGCCAAACGCGCCCGACTGTCTGGCGGAATCCGCTCAGGCGGGAAGCCATGCTCGTCAACTGGCACGGCCGTCAGGCACGCCCCCTGCGCCCGCAGCAGATCAAAAGCGTCGGCGTAGCCAGGCGTCTCCACCAGAACTTCGTCACTGGGATTCAGCAGCAGGCGGGCCAGAATGTCTAACGCCTGCTGCACACCGCTGACAATGACGACCTGTTCGACCGCACAATGCACGCCACGCAACCTGCCCAAATAGCCGGCTACTGACCGGCGTAGAGGTTCAAAGCCGGCGGCCGAGCCGTAGCGGGATAACATCGCGTCGTCGGTACTCAGGTAACGAGCCAGGAGCCGCCGCCAAACGTCATAAGGGAAGATGTGCGGGAAGGAGCGGCCGAAGCCAAAGTCAATCTCCACCCGCGTCCGGTCGTTCTGCTCCACGTGGTCCGCGCCATAGGTTACTACGCGCTGTCCCCACTGCGAAAGGGGCAGTCTGATCTCAGGCGGGGAAGGGGCGCGTTCCACCGGCCGAAGGTCGGCCGGCGAAATTTCGGCCACGTAAGTGCCGGCTCCCGTGCGGCTGACCACGTATCCTTCGGCGCGGAGTCGGTCATAGGCGGCCGTGACCGTGACGCGGGCCAGTCCATGTTGCTCGGCTAACTGGCGGCTGGCCGGGAGGCGTGATCCGGCCGGTAATCGTCCCTGCAATATCCCCTGCCGGATTTGCTCGTATATCTGCCCATACAACGGCAGCGAACGATGGGGGTCAAAGTGCAATTCCATTTTGGATTTTGGATTTTGGATTTTGGCGACCAGGCTCAGGTGCGAGGCACTTTCTAAAGTGCCTTACACCTTCGCATTTTGGAATTTCGCCCGCCTGCTCTACAATCCAAAATCGAAAATCCAAAATCCAAAATCACTTATGCCTTATCAAAGTACCGACAAAACGCGCCAGAAAAAGGACACCAAGCGCACGGCCATGATGCAGGCGGCCTTACACGTCTTCGCCGAAAAGGGCTACCAGGCGGCTACCATCCGCGACATCGTGGCCGAAGCAGACGTAGCCGTTGGCACATTCTACTTCTACTTCCCCGATAAGGAAACCCTGTTCGTTCACCTGTACGAAGAGACGGCCGACTTCCTCCTGCAAGCCATCCAGCAGGCAGTCAGCGGCCGGGCCACGTTGGTCCGCCAGGTGGCGGCCGGGGTGCAGGCTTACGTGAACATTGCCGTCTATGAACCGGCCGTCGTCCAATTGCTGTTAGTGGGAGGGGTGGGGGCGGCCCCGGCCCTGGCCGCCAAACAGTCCGCCTTTCGTGAGCAATTGGTCAATATGTGGCAGCGCCCCCTGGACGTTGCTCTGGACAAGAGCCAGGTCGTCCCCCAAAACACGCGGCGCACGGCCGAAGCCCTGGCCGGGGCCATTAACGAGGTCATCCTGAACCTGCTCAACCAACCCGATCCCGGACAGGAGGCAGTGGCGGCCGTGCAGGACGTGACCGATTTCGTTTTACGGGCTGTCGCTTATACAGGGGGAAGTTAGCCTACTTGTAGCAGTCAATTCACGACAATCACCGACCCGGCCGGAGTCTTCTCCACCTCGATTCGTGTCGGGAAGGCGTCGCGCAACTCGTCAATGTGGGTGATGACCAGGACGCGGGCGAAGTCGTGCTGGACGGCGTGAATAGCCTCGACGAGACGCTGGCGGCCGAGCGGGTCCTGGCTGCCAAAACCCTCGTCAATGACCAGCGTCCGCAGCCGCGCCCCGGCCCGCTTCGCCAAAATGTGGGAAAGGGCCAGCCGTATGGCAAAATTAATTCTGAATTGTTCCCCGCCCGAATAGTTTTCATAAGGCCGGCCGCCAGTAGAGTCCTCAATCTTGATTTCCAGGGTCTCGGCCATCGCCTCGCGGGTTTTCATAGGCTTCTGTGTCTCAAAAGTCACCCGCATATCGCCGCCGGTCAACCGGCTCAACAAATCGTTGGCTGTCTCTTCGATCTCGGGCAAGGCGTGTTCAATCAAGAGAGCCTGCACCCCATCGCGGCCGCAGGCCTTCTCCAACACCTTCAAGCGTTGAATGAGGCGGGTCACGTCGGCGCGTTCGGCCGTCAGCTCTTCCCGTTGCCGGCGCAGGTCAGCCAGCACGTCCAACCGTTGTTGGGCCGCTCCCACCCGCCGGTTCACGGCCACGGCCGCTTCACGCAACTCGAAGACCTTGCCCTCTACTGTCAGCAACTCCGCCTCACTGTCTGGCCCGGCCGCCTCCAATTGGGCCACGGCCGCCTCGTGCTGCTGGGCCAGGTGAGCCACGTTGCCCTCCTGTTCGGTTATTTGGCGGGCCAGGTCGGCCAGCGTTTCGTCTAACGGCTTGACGGCCGCCTGGGCCTGCTTGAGTTCCTGTAAGCGGCCGGGGGCCTGGGCCAACGCCTGGCGGGAGTGACGGGCAGTTTCGTGAGCGGCCGGATCATAGCCCAATGCCGCCGCCTGCTCGTCCAATTTAGCCAGAGCCGCCTGAGCTTCTGGCAAGATGTTCTGGGTGTTCAGCCGTTGGCAGACGGCCGCCAGCATACCCACCCCAGTCTGCTGCCAGTCCGCGATCGTTCGTTCAATCTCCTGAAGGCGAGCCTCGGCCTGGCTTATCTGTCGCTGCTGGTCACGATATTCCTTATCTAAGGCCGCCTTGACCTGGACGGCCGTCGCCAGGCTACCCACTTTGGCCTGCTGCGCTTGGATGGCCTGGTCGTCAGCCAGGGCCGCCTGCAACTCAGCCAGTCGCTTTTCCCCCTCCGCCTGCCATTCGATGATGGCCCGCTCAATCTCGTCCAGGCGAGCCTGGGTCGTCGCCAGCCGTTGCTGCTGGGCTTGCTGCTCTCGCTCGATAGCCGGCCGCCGCTTCAGTTGCTTTTCTAGTTCGGCCGCCTCGGCCGCCAACTCTTGTATACGCGCTTTGTTCCGCCGGTACAGGTCAGCCTTCTGCGTGCCCTCCGCCCGTGAATCATTCAGCACCTTTAGGCGATGCTGCTCAGTCAGAGCTTGACCACACACGGGACACTCACCCCCACTTTCCGCTTGAAGGCGATTAACGCGATCCTTCAGCTTGTCCATTTCATCTTTTAGTCCTGGTTGTCCGGCCGCCAGGCTGTCCATTTCGGCTCGCGCCTGGGCGTGGCGCGCCTGCTGTTCGGTTAAGCTATCCAATTGGGCGGTCAGGTTGGCTATCATCGCTGCCGCCTCCAGGCGGTTTTTCTCGACCACCGGCCGTTCATCAGCCAACGCGGCTACTTGCCGGGCGCGGGTTTGCCACTGGGTCGCTGTTTGGGCCAACAACTTTCGTTCACCCTCCAATCGCTGCAATTCGGCCCGCGCCTCGTGCAAGGCTACCTCCGCCTGGCCGGTCGCCGTCAGGCGAGTCTCTAATTCAGTCAGGTGGGCGCGCCCGGTGGCCAGGCTGGCCGTCAGGGTCGCCTGCTCGTCGCGCATGGCGGCTACCCGGCCGGCCTGCTTTTCTAGCTCGTCCTGCTGCTGGGCCAGCTTGCTGCGTTCCCGTTCCAGAGCCAGTTCGTGCGGCCGTCTGGCTCGTTGCAGCGCGTGATATTGCTCCGCTTTGGCCTGCCAGCTTTGCCAGAGGGCGTCGGCCGCTTCCCAAGCAGCGTATTCGGCCGTGATCTGGGTCGCCTGGTCGAGCAGCAGTTGATACGCCGCCCGTTCTTTCTGGCGCTGGGCTTGCGTTGTCTGCAAGTTCACGAACGTTCGGCGGGCGCGGGCCAGGTTCTCGGCCAGGTTTTTCACTGTTTCCCGCTGTTGCTTGACGGCCGCCGCCGCCCGTCGCCACTGCTCTAGTAGCTTTTCGTGTACCGCCAACTGCTCCGCAATGACATTCAAGTCCGCCTGGGCGGCCAGGAGGGCCGCCTGCCGCGCCTCCTTCTCGCCCAGTTCCTGATCCACGTCGGCCAGCCGGGCATCCACCAGGGCCAACCGTTCCTCGGTGGCTTTGCGACGGAGGGCGGCC
>JBFMFT010000447.1:0-4335 GCA_040751925.1 Chloroflexota bacterium | reverse complement strand
CTACTTTGGTAGGGGTAGCTGCCTGCGTAACTGTCTGATCCTGACTCTCGGCTCTGCGCCTTCCGTAGGTTTCACCGAGGCCTGCTCATCTTGCTACTCCGGGCAGACCGGGTCGTGTGAACTGTGCGCCAGACAACTGACCCTTTTGAAAAATTCCGCCGAGGCGGCCAAGGGGTGTCAGTACTCCTGTGGTAACGACCCCGCGCAATGGGAGACCTGGAAGTGCGTGGATGGCAACGAAACCGGAGAATGCATCAATCTGGGCGATGGATATATCCTGGCGAAAACCTGGCAGTGCGAAGAATGCCAATGGACGGTACCTTCTGATGGATACCAATTTTGTTATCCCGGCGAAAGCTGTCGAGCGGGCATCTGCGAGCCCGACTGTGAGTACAGTTGTGATGGCATTCCGATTGAAGTGCTGGTCGCCGGCGACCCCAATGCCATGTACGGGCCTGGAGTGGTGCTGCCAGGCCAGGTGATCACCTACACCATCGAGTACGAAAATGTGGGCGAGGGCACCGCCTACGGCGTCCACGTGGAAAGCCGGCTGCCGGACGGCCTGGATGAAGACACGTTGGTAGTGCAAGATGGCGGGATGTACCTCAACGGCAGCCGCGCGCTCTTATGGGACGTCGGTGCCCTCGGCCCCGGCGAAGGCGGCGCAGTTCACTTTCAGGTTCAGGCGCCAGCGGACGCCGTCAGCGAAACGATTTACATCGCCAACGCGGTCGTCTATTTCCCCAGCGTGCCGGAAGTGACGCCGACCAACGATGTGGTCACGTTTGTCGGGGAGGTGATCGGCTATGACCAGTCCGTGGCGACCGACGAGGGCGCGCCGGTGGCGATTACGCTGACCGGCGACTCGCCCAGTGGCAATCCGCTCCAGTTCAGCATTACCCGCCAACCAGGCGGCGGCGAACTCAGTGGCTCTGCGCCCAACCTGACCTACACCCCGGCCGATAACTTTGAAGGCGCGGACTGGTTTGAGTTCACGGTGAGCGATGGCGAAGCCACGAGCCGGCCGGCTGTCGTCAACATCCTCGTCAATACCGGGTTGGAGACCATCCCGCCGCAAATCCTTGCCACGACTCCCTCGGATGGCGCGCGCGGTGTCCAGGTTTACGATGACCCGCTTTTCGGCAACGTCTACGCGCCCGCTATTTTGGCCTACACCTCCGAGCCAATGGACAGCGCCTCGTTAGCCGCTGGCGCCGTATCGTTAGTGGATG
The DNA here is from genome assembly GCA_040751925.1 of Chloroflexota bacterium. Taxonomy (GTDB): domain Bacteria; phylum Chloroflexota; class Anaerolineae; order Promineifilales; family Promineifilaceae; genus JBFMFT01. The sequence continues at coordinate 3,103 of JBFMFT010000447.1, read as the reverse complement.
ACGCCGGCCACACTCTGGACATCGAAGTGACCTACAACGACTACTTGCAAGCCATCCAGCTTGTGCTGCACGAGCCTCTGGTTAGGGGCCGTCTCTACACCGTCACGATCACATCGGCCGTGCGCGACACATCCGGCAATCCATTGGCGGCCGACTACGTGTGGCATTTCGACACCGGCCTCTTCCGCCTCTACCTGCCAATGGTGGTCAGGTACGACTGATACGACCCCATAACTCTGATTGTTCGCCAACCCTACCCGACGAACCTCCGATCCCTGGGGGGGAGCCCTTGTGACATTACCTGTCACAGATTTGTGCTACAATAGCCCCTAGAACATTGGGTCTATTCACGCTTCACGTTTCACGCTTCACTACCCATGTCTCGCCTGGCGACCCGTACTTCACGTATCCGGGATATTGAGGAATTGCTCTTAGCCGTACCCGACGGCCTACGGGCGACGGAGATTGCCGGCCGTCTGCAAGTAGACCGCCGCACCATCTATCGAGACCTGGACTTTCTTTCTGAACAGGGAGTCCCCCTCTGGCAACACGCCGGCCGCTTCGGCATCAACCGCGCCCACTATATGCCGGCTGTCCGCCTCACCTTCCACGAAGCCCTGGCCCTCGTCCTGGCCGGGTTGCTTCTCTCCCGCACCATTGACGAGCGCAACCCCCACGTAGCCGCCGCTCTGCGGAAACTGGCTGTCATCATGCCCGAATGGCAATTGGAAACGACCCGCAACGGCCAGCCGGCCCCACGCGCCCCCCTCCACGCGCAACTAGAGCGAGCGGCCGCCCGCATCCAGGCCCACAGCCACGACCAACGCCAGGTATTGGTGTTGGAAGCCCTGGCCGAAGGCTGGGGCAGCGGCCGGAAGGTACGGGTCAACTACCGTTCGCCGCGCAGTGGCTCGCTGCGCGAACGTATCCTGTCGCCTTACGCCCTGGAACCGACCGCCTCTGGCATTTACGTCATCGGTCACGACGAGTGGGCCGGCGGCATCCGCACTTTCAAGCTAGACCGCCTGGAAGACGCCCGCGTATTGGATCAGCCCTTCACCATTCCGGCCGACTTCGACCTGGAAGCCTTTCTGGCTACCGGCTGGAACATCATGGCTGGCAGTGAAGTGACAGAAGTCGTTCTGCGCTTCGCGGCGGCCGTCACCTCCCACCTCCACGAACGCCACTGGCATCCCTCGCAGAAACTAGAGGCGACGGCCGACGGTGGTTGCCTTTTACGAGTCTACGTGGCTGAACCACTGGAAATGCAGCCCTGGATCCGCAGTTGGGGCGCGCAAGTCGAAGTCCTGGCCCCCCCATGGCTGCGTGAGCAAATCGCCAGCGAACTGCGCCAGGCGGCCGGGCAGTACTCATCACTCACCCATGGAAGTTCTCAACGTACAAGTCCGCCGGATCGAGAGCGATCTTGTTGAATTGCTATTCAATCCCCACGAGGCCGACCTGCGGGTGGGTGAAACGCTGACCCTGTGCGAGCGCGACTCCGGGCGCAGCGTCATCATCCAGGTCATTGCCTTCCGTTCGGCCACCTATCCCTCCCTCGTGCGCGACCAACTCTATAGCCTGGTCGGGCCAGAACCCCTCCACGCCCCTTTGCTAGACACCTTCGCCCGTGAATCCCTCTTGTCTTTACAAACCCTCTCCCCTTCCAACAACGGTCATGGGGAAACGTTGGGCAACCTCAAGGTGGCCCTGGCTAAAATTCGCAAGACGGTACCGGCGGCTGACGGCCGCTGGGAACAATGGGATGGCTGGATACCGGCCCGCACGGTGGACGTGTACCGCACCGACGACCAGGAGGTATTTGCCAACTCCACCCACGACATGGGCCACCGCCTGCGTCTGGGGCGCACCCTGGCCGGCCAGGATTTTCAGGTCGAAGGGCAAGACCTGGAAAAAGTCAACGTCATCACCGGCGTCAAGGGTTCGGGCAAGTCTCACCTCTCCAAAGTGATCTTGCTGCAACTGATTGAGCAGGGCGCGCCTTGCGTGGTCTTTGACATCAACAAAGAGTACATTCATCTGCCCAAAGCCGAAACCGATCCACAGAGCGGCCGGCTTCTCCGCAAGGGCATCGTCCACCTGGAAGCCGGCGGCAACTTCCGCCTCAGCGTGCGCCAATTTGGCCTGCCGCCCTTGATGACCCTCCTGCAACGCTTCGGCCTGCCCGAAGTCTCCGCCCTCCACTTCGAGAACCGCCTGGCCCGCCTGTGGGCCGAAGCTGAAAGCCTGGAAAAGAAAAACGGCAACCGCGCCCCCTACATTGGCCTGGAACAACTGATGCAAATGGCCGAACAAAACGAATTTGGCGGCGGTTCCAGCGCGGTCATAATCAACCACGCCATTCGCTCGCGTCTGGAAGCCGTGCGGAATACCCGCATCTTCTCCCGCACACCCCAGGAGGCTACTTCCCTGGGCGAAGCCTATGGCAAAATCCGGCACGGCGGCGCGCTAGTGGTGGACGTATCAGGCCTCTCCAACCTAGCCCGTGAGGGTTTCGTCCAGGCCATCATCGAACTGGTCAAGGATTTGTGCATCCAGGAGATTGACAGCGGCAACCACCGCTTTCCCTTCATCTTCTTTGAGGAAGCCCACCTCTACGTCTCCCGCCAGAGCATAGATTACATTGTGACGCGGGCCCGCCACCTGGGGATTACCAGTTTCTTCGTAACCAACATGATTCATGGGCTAGACGAAGCGGTTTTGCGCCAGGCCGACAATCTCTTTCTCTTGCGGATCCCCTTCGAGGACGACGTGCGCCACGTCTCACGCGGCGCGGCTACTGATTACGAGACGATGGCCGCCTTTGTTCGTCGCCTGCGCGAACGCCACGCCCTGGTCATCGGCACAGCCACCGCCCACTACCCCCTGCTCTTCGAGGTGGATCCCTTGCGGGGTGTGAACACGGCCGGTGAAACTCGCTACTTCTTCCAATAAATGTCCCTGCTCGACTCGAAGGGCCTCAAGGAACTCAGGGAACTTGCTAGAATTGCCTGAGTTCCCCCCAGTTCCCCCAGTTCCTTCTGTAAACCATGCCAATCCCCCAATCCCCTAATCCCCGCCCCCTCCGCCACTCGGCCGCCGC
>JBFMFT010000446.1:0-4347 GCA_040751925.1 Chloroflexota bacterium | reverse complement strand
TGCGCTGATAATGGTAAACTCTACCCATCTTATATCTTGAGAAAGGAGGTACTCGCACGATGCTACAAGTGAAAGAGTTTGTTGCTGCGCGAAATGAGCGTTGTGTGAGTACACCTGCCGGCCGCTAGGCCGCCAATCCTCCTGATCCGCCATCCCCGGCCACAGGTGTACCACCCTGTGGCTTTTTTGTTTCCCCTTACCTGAAACAAATCAGCCCTAACCTCAGCCCTTCCCTTCTTTCGCGGGGATTAGGGGATTTGGGGGATTCTTATGCAATCCCCTAATCCCCTAATCCCCGCCCCGGAACAGCACCATCAATGAGTAAGTACGAATGGCATGAGCGTTTTGAGGTTTACGAGTACGCGGATCTGAGTCGGCAAGCCCACCGTCGGCAGAGCGAACTGAACAACCCTCAGAAGAAACGCAAACCCAACGGCCGGGTGACGGCCGCCCTATCCGATTTCGACGATAGAGCGAGCGAATGGGTACCTACCTATTGCGCCCCACTAGACCCCCGGCACTACGAGCGGCAGTGGGTAATTGACGCGCTGAGTGGGTTCTACCGCGACGAATTGATAACCGACGTGACCCACCTGGTCAAAGGCGGCAAGGAGGCCAACGTCTATTGCTGCGAGGCGCACCCACACACGGGCGCGGCATTGCTGGCCGCGAAAATCTACCGGCCGAAGATGCTGCGCCACCTGAAGAACGACGCCATCTACAAAGAAGGGCGGCTCTTGCGCGACGCGGCCGGTAAGCCCCTGTTCGGTCCGGCCCGGCGGGAAAAACTGGCGATGGTCCAGAAAACCCGCTTTGGTCAGGAGTTGGATACCCTGCTATGGATTGGCAACGAGTTCGCCGTCCAGCGCGAACTCTTTGAGGCCGGGGCAGACGTGCCGCGGCCGGTAGCCCATAGCGGCCACACGATCCTGATGGCTTACCTGGGTGAACAAGGAATGGCTGCGCCGGTCTTGAGTGACGTGTCGCTAACCAGAGAAGAAGCCCAGCCGCTTTGCGAGCGTATCCTGCACAACGTGGAGTTGATGCTCGCCCATAACTACGTTCACGGTGACCTATCCGCCTACAATATCTTGTACTGGGAGGGTGAGGTGACGATTATTGACTTCCCCCAGTTGGTAGACGCTCGCAGCAACCCTCACGCGGCCGCCTTGCTGGAACGGGACGTGCAGCGGGTATGTGATTACTTCGGCCGTCTCGGGATCAAGACAGAGCCGGCGCAGGTGGCAACCAACCTTTGGGGCCGCTATCTGCGCGGCGAGTTGTAGGACAATTGCTTGACTCCACCGCAGACGCGGAGAGCGCAGAGTAAGGGTGATGAGTGATGAGTGATGAGCGTGAAGTCACTCGTTGCTCACCACTTATCACTCGTCACTAACTCGTACAACTTGCCTGGGCAACAGAATGTCGAAGACGGCGTTTGTGTAGACGGAATAGCCCTGGTCGTTGAGATGCAAGCAATCCAGATCGTCGTCGGGAAAGAAACGGTCGGGGCTCCAACTGGCAGTGTCGGGCAGGCCAGGCGTTCCCTGCAACGCGCCCCAGGCGTTGGCGTAGACGACCTGGCTGTAATCGGCGTCCAGGGTGGCCTGCACGTCGCCAATCTCCAGGAACAGAGGATTGACGACTTCGGGCAAGGTCGAACCAAAGACCAGGTCGGAAAAGAGGAGGCAAAAGGCCGATTTGTCAAAGTTTAGAACGTCGTAACCGGCCAGGATGATGACGACGTTCGGCCGGGTGGTGACTAGTTCATCTACAATGAAGCGTAAGTCGGCCTCTATCTCGGTAAAAACAGCGTCGCCCAGGGTCGCGTATTGTCCTACCAGGTCGTTGCCACCCAGGGATATGTAGACGATAGGGTTGGGGTCCAGAGCCACGATTTGCTTGACCAGGTCGAGGCTACCCCATTCGTTGTTGGCCCAGAAGTCGGCCGTGCTGCCGGGGATGGAGGTTTGCAATACCAGTACCCGCCCAGCCAGGCCGCGTTCGGCCAGTTCATCTTTGATGGAATCCAGGAGCAGAGTTCCCCACGAATCGCCCATGATGGTCAGGGTACGCACGGCCGTCGCCGGCGGTGTGATGGACTAACTTACACAACGTCGAGAGCCAACAAGAAGGCCACCAACTCGGCCGCCGCTGTGGTCATCAGCAGGCCAATCGTCCAGAAGGCCAGGCGGCCCCACCTGGTCGGCTCGGCCCAATCACCCTCCTGCACGCGCCAGGCTAACCAGAGAGCCAGGGGGAGACCCAGCCCGGCCGCCCCCGCCACTCGCCCCGGCAAGCCCAGGATGAGCAGAAAGGGCAAAGAGGTGTAAGCAGCTAGCAGTGCGCCCAGGTATAGCCCGGCCGCCCGCACCCCACCCCACCGTACTACTAAAGTCCCTTTGCCGGCCGCCCTATCTCCTTCGGCGTCGGGAAAAGCGACGGCCAGCAGCATGGCTAGTTGCAGCCAGCACAGGGGAACAACGGCCAGGATGGGCAGCCAGGCCAGCCGGCCGTTCTGTAAGTAGTAGCCCACCAGCATCGTCAACCCCGGCACAATGAGCGCGCCGGATAGCTCGCCCAATCCCCGCGAGACCAGGCGCAAGGGCGGTGCGCTGTAGCCTAGGCACAACAAGTAAGCCAGGCTCAATAGGGGCAAAGTGAGGTGGCCGGTCTGGACGACCAGAGCCAAGACCAGGGTAGCGGTTAAGGCCACCAGGGAAAAGAGGACGACGGCCGCCAAAGCCACCCAGGGCGGCAGCAACCCGTCGGCCAGAATACGGCTGCCGCCTGACCAGCGGGTAGGCGTCCTATTGGCGCGGTCGGCCGCCAGGTCGAAATAATCATTGCTGTAATGGGTCATCAACTGGACGGCCGTCACCGCCACCTGTCCCCACAAGAGGGCCGCCCCATTGAGTGTCGCCCCATCGTAAACGGCAATGGCTGCGCCTAGCCCGTGCAGAATGAAGCCGCCGGCCAGGAATAGGGGACGGCCGAGGAGGATGAAGTGCGTAAGGCGTATTGCGTATTGCGTAATCTGTGACACGTCGTTACTTCCTTACGCAATACGCATTACGCAATTCGCATCCCGTAAATCTCGTCACGCAGGGCCATGGCCGCCGCCCGCGCTGCTTCGGCGAAATCCAGTCCGGCCGAGGCGTAGAGAATGGCGCGGCTGGCGTTGATGACCGGGCCGGCGATGGAGTCGGGGCCATGGCGCACGGCCGCCGTTAAATCACCCCCTTGCGCCCCCACGCCGGGAATGAGGAAGTTGGCGGTGGGAGCCAGTTGGCGAGCTAAGGCCAATTCCTCGGGGTAGGTCGCCCCGACCACGTAGCCAAGCGCGCCGATTTTGGATTTGCCGATTTTGGATTTTGGATTTTGGATTTTGGATTCGCCATCCGCCACTTGCCACTTGCCACTTGCCACCTGTTCGGTTTTGGATTCGCTACCCGCCACCCATTCCTGACTTTGCCGGATTACCTCTAACCAGAGCCTTGCTTCCACTCCTCTCTGCGTCCTCTGCGCCTCTGCGGCAACTTCCAAATCCTGGAATTGGGGCGCGCTGGGGTTGGAGGTACGGGCCAGCAGGTAAACGGCTTTGTCCGGCCGCCCTTCCAGCATGGGCATCACCGCTTCCGCCCCCACGTAGGGATTGACTGTCACTGCGTCCACGCCCCACTCGTCTAGCAACCCGGCCGCCCAAGCTGCTTGTGTACTGCCAATGTCCCCTGTCTTACAATCCAGGATGGTGGGCAGGTGGTCAGGAATGAAAGCCAGTGTGCGTTCCAGGGCAATGACGCCGGCCGCCCCCCATTGCAGGAAGAAGCCCAGGTTGGGCTTGTAGGCGCAGGCCAGGTCGGCCGTCGCCTCGATGATCGCCCGGCAGAAAGGCAGCACCGGCTCGTCCCAGTGAACGGCCGGCAAGGGGAGACGGGAGGGTTGGGGATCCAGGCCGACGCAGAGCCAGGAGTTGTTTTGGGATTGGGCAGCACGCAGTTTTTCCAGGTAGGTCATGGCTACGATTGTAGAACGATTTGCCGAATTCTTCTACTGCTAAACCCCGTAGGTTTCCGAAACCTACGGGGTTTTGAGACTTTTACGTTCACCAATCTTTCACTTGGCGGCCCTTGCCCACGCCGCCCGGCCGTGCTAAACTAGCTTTCCAGTGTGTACGGGCGATTGGCCCTCGACGAGAAGAAAATGCCGACGAACACCTGGAAAAACCAGCATTTAGAGCGTCGAAAGTGTCTGTTGCTCTGGCGTTCACGCCGGACGCAGCGTTTGCACCATCCAACTTGGCCTGATCCCTTTGGGATCGGGCCTTTTTTTTGCCAATTGGCGGGG
>JBFMFT010000445.1:0-4366 GCA_040751925.1 Chloroflexota bacterium | reverse complement strand
CTCCCCTGCCCCCTGCCACCCGCCACCTCCTTTCGGATTAACTCGTAATCATATTCCACGTCCAGAATCCCCTCCCGGCCGTGATCGGGGCAGACGTAGCGAACTTCGTCGGGGCGATAGAGTTTGTGGCAGAGAACACAGCGGAGACCAGTGACGTAGTTCATGGGGAGTGACGAGTGATGAGATTATTCCATACCCAGCGCGGCCAGCAGACCTACGTGGTCCGATGGGTACAGCGTGTCGTCGTGGGCGGCCGGGCGATGGCAGCACAGACGGGCGGAGAGAACGTGAACGGGCCCAGAAACAAAGATGTAATCCAGGCAGCCGGCCCAGCCGTCCGGCCGGGCGACCAGGGCCGTGGGGAAGGTGGCCAGTGGGTCACGGCCGTTGGCCTCAGCCAGCGCGGAACGGTAAGCCTGTTTCATCTGTTGGACGGCCGGGCCGCCGGGCGTTTCGTTGAAGTCACCGGCGATGATTTGCAAAGGAGCGCGGCCGCCGGCGTTTAGCCAGCCCAGTAGTTTCATCACCTGTTCGTGGCGGGCCTGCCTGTCCTCGGTCACGTGATGGAGGTGGACGGCGACGAAATCCACCGTCTGGCGACTAGGCAACTCGACGTTGACCCGCAGGGCCACCCGGCCGCCATAGCCCAATGAGAGGGCGTCGTGGGAGACAATGGGCAACTTGCTCAAAATGCCAATGCCCTCAAAGTAACCCTTCGTCAAGTGACGTTTGCGCTGCTGCGCCAGGCGGTACGGCCGGCGCATCGAGCCACTCAAGCGCAAATTCAGTTGGTGAGCCAGCCAGCGACCCTGCCCAATGGGAAAACTGATCTCCTGCAAGCTAATCAGGTCCGGCTGCGTCTCCAACAACTGCTGGACGACCAAATCCCGCCGTTCCAGCCAGCGATCCGCCTGGTTCCGCAGGTTGAGGGTAACGACCGTACAGTGGAACAAGGCGGTAATTGGTAACGGGTAAGTGGTAATTGACAACTACTTACCCAATTGCGGGTCTACCGACTTTGCCGGGCAAAAACCCCGCAGGTCTCGTTCAATGAAGTCCTGCCCCCGTCTATAGACCTGCGGGGTTTCCCGTTCGATCCGGTAGAGCCCCAATTGCTAACACGGTCTCGCCAGCGGAAATAGCCTTGCGGATGGTCAGGTCGCCGTCGTAGACCAGCAGGTTGAAGGGGACGTTGGTGGCGATGACGATTTGCTGGGCGTCGCCAAAGAGGTCGAGCAGGCCGTCGGAGCCCAACGGATAGCGGGAGACGCCGTAGCCGCCGGGGGCCACCAGGCGGCGATCCCACGTCACCTGGCGTTGCGGCCAATCTATTCGCAGACCGATCACATCCTCTAGCAAGATGGCGATGGGGGTCAGCCCTGTCCAGCCCACAAAGTCGGGGCGGGCCGGCTGGCCGGCGGCGGCCGATTCCGGCGCGTAATTCTCCCAAAAGGTGTCAGTGCGCTGGTAAACGGCGGCCACGTTTTCCAGGTGGTTGAGGGCAATTTCGTAGGCCAGGGCGTGCTGGCCCTGAACGCGCAAGCCCTTGAGCAGCATAAAATTGGTGGGCGACCAGACACCGCCGCGCCAATAGCCGCCCGTTTCACAGTCGTAGCCCTCGTCATCGGCCGCCTGTGAAGGCACACGGTGCGGCCGTTTGAAGCTATTCACGTCGCGCAAGTGGCGCAGGAAGCCGGGCAGCCGGTCGGCCGGGATCAACTCCGGGTCTAGCAAGGCCCAATAGGCGCCAATGCTCTTGACCGGGCTGTGGCGGCCGTTGGGGTCCACGTCCAGGTAAAACTCCTTCTCACTGCTCCAGAGGCGAGCATTCACCTCGTGGCGCAGGTGGCCTCGCTCCTGGCTCAGTTCTGGCACAAATTCACGCGCCCCCACGTACTCGGCGATTTTTTGCAGAGCCAGGCAATCGAGAGCCGCTTGCCCATTGGCGTCTACCCACGTCCAGTGGCGGTGATGGTGCGCGCTGTCTGGCACACGGCTCTGGTTGTCCATGCCACTGCTGAGGCCGGTTGCCCAATAGAGGCCATTGGGCCAGGTGCGGTTGGCTCGGCACCAGCGATGGTAAGCCAAGAGCGGCCAGAAAACGGCGGCCAGGCGGCCGTCATCGCCCGTAACCCGATAATATCGCCATTCCGTCCAGGCCAGGATATTGGGGCCGGTGGCATTGGGGTCGAAGGGGTAGAAGAAGTCGTAGCCTTCCTGAGTATTGATCTCGCGGCAGATGAAGCCGTCATTGTGCTGCTTGGCGTAGAAGTTGTCCAGGCTGCCCATGAAATCGAAGGCCCGCCGGCCATACACTCCAAAGCGGGTCATCAAACAGGTATCCCATAGAAAGGTGTGGTCGTTGAAAGCCGGGTCAATAAAATTGGCGACGAAACCGCTGGCCGCTTTTGGCCGCCGCAGATTGGACCAGGCAACCTCCCAGGCCCGCCAATACATCTCCGTCCATTCCGGCCGGTCGGGCAGCACCGGCACAGGCAGCAGATTCCTGGCCTCGGCAAAGCTGGGAATCGGCCGGCCATCGTAGGCCCGGCCACGAAACGTGTTCTGGGCGACCAGGGGCTCAGGTGGACGAGGATAAGTAGGATGAGGCATGAAATTCACTGAAGCGTGCAGAGTGAAAGATGAGATTTCACTTTTCACTCATCACTTTTCACTGTGCTGGCGTCACCCACAGTTCGGCCGTGCCAACCAGTTGCAGCCCCGGCTCGTCCACGCTGGCGACCCGCAAGCTGTAGCGAATAACCGACCCTTCACGCAGTTGGCCGATCCAGATCAATGAGTCGCCCAGAGCGCGGTAGGGATAGCCGTTGATCCCCGACAGCCGCACACCCTCCTCGGCCGTCCCTTCGTAAACCAGGGTCGTGCCGGGGATGGCCCGGCCCTGAGGAATGACGTATTGGACGGCGATGTTTTGGTAGTGGAGGGCATTGTCGGCCAGGGGTATCTCGCTGAGTTCTACCGGAGTAGGGCTTAATACGCTCAACTCCACCGGGCCGGCGGCCAATAAGCGTCCACGAACGGCCGTGCCAATTCGCAGATTATACTTAGCCACTACTCCAGGACCAATCACCCCTCGCCAGATGAACGAATCGCCGCTGCGCTTGGTAGCGGTCAGACCATCAATCGTCACGTCGTAGGCGTCGTCGCGCTGGCCGACGTAAGTGAGGTGGGTGCCAGGCACGGTGTCGCCGGGGTCGAGGGTGATACTATAGAGAGGGACGATAAAGGGCAGAGTATCGCCCATCGGCGTCGGTGGTACCGGTGTTTCCGCCGGGCCGCCGATGAGCGGCACGGCGCAGGCCAGGGTAGTGAAGGCCAATAGCAGGCCCAGCGGCCGGGTAACTCTGAAAACACAACGGAGGGATCGCATGGTCAACCTGAATGTAACGCCTATTATAGCCCATTTCCAAATTCCCACTGCAAAGAGCCTCAACGTGATATAATTAGCAGGTCATAATCAGGAGGAATCGCCCCCAGGTGCGGCGCGGCGCGTGGGCGCGCCTCACTTCTCCAGGTTTTGTTCTGCCGGTAAGGACTTTCCCGTTGCCTTGACGGAGGATGAAAGCGATGGCTGAATTGTTGCTGGCCCCGGAGTTGCTGGAAATCCCCGAACTCGATATTTCCCATCTCGTGACAGAGGATGATACACCAGTGGGTAATATCTTTTCGGAAAAACAGCAGCGATTGTCTACTCACACCTTGTACTTGCCCCGGCAGGGGCCGCAAGCCAGCGGCCGTCCTCTGGTGGCCCTGGCTAACGTCGGTCTTTTCTACGCCTGGGACCAACCGGCCGTCGTCCCCGACGTGCTGGTGAGTCTGGACGTATGGTTGCCGGAAGAAGTTTGGGAAAAGCGACACCGTTCCTACTTCATCTGGGAGTATGGCAAGCCGCCGGAAGTGGTCATCGAAATTGTCTCTAACCGCAAAGGGGAGGAGTTAGGGGCGAAGCGTCGTCTATACGCCCGCATTGGCGTTGCTTATTACGTGGTCTTTGATCCCCAACGGTTGTTGAGCCAGGATAAGCTACGCATTTACGAATTGCGTGGTACAGAGTACGCCCTGCGCCGCCAACGGTGGCTGCCCGGTGTGGGTCTGGGTCTGACGTTGTGGGAAGGGGAGTTCGAGGGTTTGCCGGCTGTATGGCTGCGTTGGTGCGACAAGGACGGCCGCCTCTTGTTGACCGGCGCGGAAATGGCTCAGGAAGAGCGCGAACAGGCTGATGAGGAGCGTCAACGGGCCGAGCGATTAGCAGCCCAGTTGCGGGCGATGGGCATTGAACCAGAGGTATGAAATAGGATGGCCCTCACCTTCGGCCGTTCCCTCGTCAGATACCCGTTAATCCTGG
>JBFMFT010000444.1:0-4369 GCA_040751925.1 Chloroflexota bacterium | reverse complement strand
GAAAGTTCAGAAAACCTTTAACTTTCAACCTTCAACCTTTAACCATTACTCTGCGCCCTCTTCATCTCTACGGTGGCGTGTAGGGTCTATTTTATAGCGGAACGGTAAAATGGCTAAATTTGTGGCGGCAATTGACCAGGGGACGACCAGCACCCGTTGTATGCTCTTCGATCACGCCGGCCGGGTGGTCAGCCTGGCCCAAAAGGAGCATCAGCAGCTTTATCCCCGGCCGGGTTGGGTGGAGCATGACCCCCTGGAAATCTGGCAATCTACGCAGGCGGTCATTCGGGCGGCCGTCAGCCAGGCTGGTGTGCGGCCGGGTGACGTGGCCGCCGTGGGCGTCACCAACCAGCGCGAGACGACAGTGGTCTGGGATAGGCAGAGCGGCCGTCCCTTCTATAACGCCATCGTCTGGCAGGATACCCGCACCGACCAAATCTGCAACCAGTTGGCGGCCGAGGGCGGCCAGGGTCGTTTTCGGGCCAAAGTGGGGTTGCCACTGGCAACTTACTTCTCCGGGCCTAAGCTCAGGTGGCTGTTGGACAACGTGGCCGGCTTGCGCCAGGCGGCCGAGCGCGGTGACGCTCTCTTTGGCACGATAGATACCTGGCTCATCTGGAAACTCACTGGCGGCGCGCACGTAACCGATGTGACCAATGCCAGCCGCACCCTGCTGATGAACCTGGCGACACTGGACTGGGACGAGGAAATCCTCGCCACCCTGGACATTCCTCGCAAAATGCTGCCGCGCATTGTGCCTTCGAGTGACCCGGCCGCCTGGGGGACGACGGCCGCCGATGGCCCCTTCAGCGACGCGATTCCCGTGTGCGGCGACCTGGGCGACCAGCAAGCGGCCCTGGTCGGCCAGACCTGCTTCAGCCCTGGCGAGGCCAAGAATACATACGGGACGGGCTGCTTCATGCTCTTGAACACGGGTACAACGCCGGTTCCCTCTCGCAGTGGTTTGTTGACGACCCTGGCCTATCAGGTGGGCAGTGAGCCGGCCGTCTACGCCCTCGAAGGCTCTATCGCCATCACCGGAGCCTTGGTGCAATGGCTACGAGACAATCTTGGTCTCATCAGCCAATCAGCCGATATTGAAGGCCTGGCTGGTACAGTATCCGACAACGGCGGCATCTACTTCGTGCCGGCCTTCTCTGGCTTGTTCGCCCCCTACTGGCGATCCGATGCGCGTGGAGCCATCGTGGGCCTGACCCGTTACGTCAACAAGGGCCACGTCGCCCGCGCCGCCCTCGAAGCGACGGCTTACCAGACCCGCGAAGTGCTGGACGCTATGGAGAAAGACTCTGGTGTATCCCTGACTGCCCTCAAAGTGGACGGCGGCATGGTCTACAACAACTTGCTCATGCAGTTCCAGGCCGACGTTTTGGCTGTGCCGGTGGTACGGCCGCAGGTGGCCGAAACAACTGCTCTGGGTGCGGCCTACGCGGCCGGACTGGCCGTTGGCTTCTGGAACAACCTCGACGACCTGCGGGCCAATTGGCAGGTAGATTACACCTGGCGGCCGGTTATGAGCGATGAAAACCGCGAAAAGCTCTACCGGGGCTGGCTGAAAGCCGTCGAACGCACCTTCAACTGGGTCGAATGAAGACAATATCGAAAATTCCAAAGACTCTAATGTTTCATGTACTGATCATTGGCGGGGGCGGCACGGGCGCGGCTCTGGCCCACGACCTGATTCTGCGCGGCCTGCGCGTCACCCTGGTCGAGCGTGGCGAAGTCACGTCTGGCACGACCGGCCGCCATCATGGGCTGCTGCACAGTGGGGCGCGTTACGCCATCAATGACCAGGCTTCGGCCAGGGAGTGCATCGAAGAAAATCGCGTCTTGCGCCGGATTGCCCCCGGCTCTTTCGAACTCAACGACGGCCTCTTCGTCGCCATTAGCGACAAGGACGTGGCCTATAGCCACACTTTCCTCGAAGGCTGCCAGGCGTGCGGCATCCCCACTCGCCGCCTGACCGGGGCGGAAGCCTTGCGGCTGGAGCCGAACCTCAACCCGGCCGTCCAGATAGCCGTGCAAGTTCCCGATGGCACGATGGACGCCATGCGCCTGCCCCTGCGCTTCCTGGCTACGGCCAAGCGAGGCGGAGCGGTCATCAGGCCCTTCGCCCAGGTGATGGACGTGATCTATCCCGGCCGCAGCGTGACCGGCGTGCGGGTGCGCGACCATACGACAGGTCGGGAGGTGATGATAGGAGCGGATTTGGTAGTCAACGCGGCCGGCCCCTGGTGTGGGCAATTGGCGGCGATGGCCGGCGTGGAAGTCCCTATCCGGCCGTCACCCGGCGTCCTGCTGGCCCTGCGCGGCCGGCTGTGCAATATGGTGGTCAACCGGCTGCACCCCTCTGGCGACGGCGACATTCTTGTACCCCAGCGCGGCTTGACCCTCGTCGGCACCAGTTCGTGGGTGGTGGACGATCCCGATGACCTGAACGTGCCAGAGGAACACGTGCAATTGATGTATGAGAAGGGAGCGGAGTTGATTCCCCTGGTCAAGCAAACTCCCTACCGGGCCGCCTGGTCGGCTGCCCGGCCGTTGCTTGGCCCACGTGGAACGGACGCCGGCCGTGAATTGAGCCGCACCTTCAAGTGTTTTGATCACGCTGGGGAAGGGGTGGAAGGCTTCGTCACCATTACTGGCGGCAAGGCCACCACTTTGAGGGCTATGGCCGAAGTAACGGCCGACGTGATTTGTCAGAAGTTGGGCGTGGACGCGCCCGGCCGCACCCGCGAGGTCGTCTTGCTACCCCACACCGCTTACTATACCTGACAAGGTGACAAGGTGAGGGGGTGACAAGGTGAAAAAATGCCAGTTTACGACCGTTGGCAGTATATGTATGAATAGACCAAAAGGAGGAGTAAGCACCCCCAGGCGCGTCCGGCACGTGGGCGTGCCTCACGCCTCAAGGTAGATATGAATAAAGAGCAGCGACAGTTCCGCGTTGCCCGTTACAAAAAGGGGCAGAACGCGCCCACCTACCAGACCTTCACCGTCACGGTTGGCTCACGCACGACCATCGCCGACGCCCTGCAAAGCATTCGGCGCAGCCAAGATAGCACCCTCACTTTTCGCCATTCCTGCCTGCACGCCTCCTGCGGCACCTGCGGCATGAAGGTCAATGGGCAGGAGGTGTTGGCTTGCGTGACCAACGTATTGGCCCTGGCGACGCCAGTGGTGGTCGTCGAGCCAATGGATAACGCCCCCCTGGTCAGCGACCTGGTGGTGGACATGGGCGATTTCTACGGCCGTCTGGCTCCGAGCGGCCGCCCACTGCTCCAGGCGTCGGAGTTCCTGCCCACGGCCGCTACCCCCAATGGTCTGGAGCAATACACCCGCTTTGAGAATTGCCTGGAGTGCGGCTTGTGTGTCTCAGCCTGTCCGGTAGCTGGCAGCGATCCCCTCTACCTGGGCCCGGCCGCCCTGGCCGCCGCCTGGCGGGCTTGGGAGGAGCCGCGTGGCAATGACCGCCAGGCTGCCCTCCGTTGGGTGGACAGCGAGCATGGCTGCTGGCGTTGCCACGTCGCCTACGAGTGCAGTGAGGTCTGCCCATCGGACGTGGACCCGGCCGGTAAGATTATGGCCTTGCGGCAAACGCTGGTTCGCCAGAAGGTGGCCCGGCTGTTCGGCCGGGGGACGGAAGGCGGGGATTAGGGGATTAGGGGATTTTTGGTAACTGCTCACCCTCACCCCCTACCCCCTCTCCCTATCAGGGAGAGGGGAGGTATTCGTTCCCTCTCCCTCAAAGGCGGGGATTAGGGGATTAGGGAATTTTTGGTAACTGCTCACCCTCACCCCCTAACCCTCTCCCTATCAGGGAGAGGGGAAGTATTCGTTCCCTCTCCCTCAGAGGGAGAGGGTTAGGGTGAGGGTGGGGTCGGCTGAGTAGAGGCGATTTGGGTATGGAAGAACACAGAACTTTGGAGAGTTTCAGACGCCCCAGGCGGCGGTTGCGGGCCTGGTTTAACGTCCGGCGCGATCACCTGGGCGCGTGGGCCTTTGCCCTCAACCGCCTGACTGGTCTTGGTCTAACCCTCTACCTATTCATTCACCTGGCTGTCCTGAGTACGTTGGCCCAGGGTGAGAGCCAGTGGGACAACTTCATCGCCCTGGCCCGCAGTCCCTTGTTCCTGACCCTGGACGTGGTACTCTTATTTGGCCTGTTGTTTCACGGTCTAAACGGTCTGCGGGTGGGGCTGGTCGGGCTGGGCATCGGCGGCCGTCGCCACCGTCGCCTTTTCTGGATACTGGTTGGCCTGGGTTCTCTACTCCTGGCCGTCAGCGCGTGGCGGGTCTTTACAATCTAGGTAGGGGCGAGGCAACGCGGGAGCAGTTTGTCTCTCCGGGC
>JBFMFT010000443.1:0-4401 GCA_040751925.1 Chloroflexota bacterium | reverse complement strand
ACTGCCCGGCCAAAAGGCCACCTCTTGGGTCGGTCTAGCGAAGCGGTTGAAGGGGCAGACGACCTGGCATACGTCGCAGCCGTAGACCCAGTTGCCCATGAGCGGCCGTAACTCATGGGGAATCCAGCCTTTGAGTTCAATGGTCAGGTAAGAGATGCAGCGACGGGCGTCCAGGACGTAGGGTTCAGGGAAGGCCTGGGTGGGGCAGGCGTCCAGGCAGCGGTGGCAGTTTCCACAGGAGGGTACGTGGACGGCCGGCGGATCAGGCGGCAAAGCCAGAGTGGTGAGAATCTCGCCCAGGAAGAGATAAGAGCCACGCCGGGGAGCAATAAGCATGGTGTTCTTGCTGGTGAAGCCCAGCCCGGCCGTTTCGGCGTGATCTCGTTCCAGGATCGCCCCCGTGTCCACGTAGACCTTGTAACGGTGCGCCCCAACGGTGTCGTGCAACCAGGCAGCCAACTCTTCCAGGCGGCCGAGCAGCAGGTCGTGATAGTCGGCGCCCCAGGCATAATTGGAGATGCGGCCGCGACTGGGGTCATTGGCGATTTCTGGCGGCAATTGCAGCGTGGCATAGTCCAGCCCAACGCAGATGATGGATTGGACACCGGGCAGGACCACGTTCAGGTCTTGACGGCGGGCCAGGCGATCCGGCCGGGCCAGGTAGTCCATCTCGCCATGATGCTCTTGAGCAACCCAGCGCAGGTAAGCGTCCAGGCGTCTGCCCGGCCGGGCCTCGATCACCCCCACCTGGCTAAAGCCTAGTTTGTGGGCTTTGGCCTTCAAGCGGCCCGTTATCTCTTCCACGCGCTTATCACTCGAATCTTTGGTATATGTGATTATGAACTTTGAGATGAGAGCGGCGAGGATTATGCCTATTCAGCTAGTCGGTTCTTTGGTCACAAGGGTAAGGTCAGGATAACCCGCGTATACTGCCCGGCCGCGCTATGAATCGCCAGCGCGCCGCCAATGACGGCCATCATGGTACTGTGCAGGGCCAAGCCTTGCCCTGCCCCCTGTCCCGATGGAACGGCCGCCCCCAATCCCACCCCATTGTCCTCAATTTGCAGTTCCAGGCCACTGCGCCAATTGACGCTGAGGCGCAGGCCGAACGGCCGCTCTGAGCCAGCATCCCGGCCGTAGCGGGCGGCGTTGCGAATAGCCTCGCGGGCGGCGTAGAAGATAACCTCGGCCGCCAAAGCGGGAACATCCTTTACCCGTTCCATCGCTTCTGGTTCGACTTCCCATGCCACTTCGTCAAAGGCGCGACCCAAATCGCCATCCAGGAGTTGCCGCAAAGCACCGATTAGTCCCAGGCGCGTAACTTCCGGCGCGGCCGCTCTAGGCATATTCCGCAGGAGGTCAGAGATTTGCCGGTGAGCGTCGGAGAGCAGGCGGGTGGCCTCGGCCGTCGTCCCGTTGGTTGTGCTGCTCAGAGCAATCAAGGCCGTTTGCAGACTGGGCAGAATGTCGTCGTGCAGCGTCCGTCGCGTTTGCTGGTCTATGACCTGGCTCTGAGCTAACCGCTCCCGTTGCAGGGCCATCAGGCGACGGGCCATTTCCGCGCTGGCCTGGGTGTCAATCAGCCGTTCGCCGCTAATGCGGGCAATCTCGATTTCCTCCTGGGGATACAAGCGGCCGTCGCCCTTCTCGCCTAGCAAGAAAACGCCAATCAACCCTCGTTCACTCCACAAGGGAATAGCCCACACCGCCCCGCCGAAGCGGGCAGGGTCAAGAGGAAGGGGATCGGTTGACGGCCGTCCAAATTGACTGGCTAGTTCGGTTAATGACGGGGCGGCCAGGGCAGAACCGGCCGGATAAACCAGTGGCGGCCCGGCCAGGGGAGCCAGCGGCCCCAAAGCTGCCAGGTAGGCCACCCGCGCATCCAGGATATTGGCGCACAAAGCCTGGAACGGCCGGGCTACGTCCAGTTCGGGCAGGGCGGCCGGCCGCAATAACTGGTCGAGTAGGCGTTGGCTGGCGACGAACGGCCGCAGGTGGGCGATGTACCGTTCCCGTTCGGCGTAAGACCGCCAGCTGACCAGAGCGTAAGAGACGGTCATGGCTAAGGTGGTGAGGAGGAGCAGGTAGATCGGCCGCCAGTTCAGGACGAGGCTGCCGCCGACGACCAGGCTATAACCAGCCGCCAGGATTATCACCCACCGCCACTGGCGTTCCAGGCCGCGCCGAGGGAGGGTCTTGCCAGTGAAGATTTCGTAGGAGACGACGGCCTGACCCAGACAGATGACGACCAGGGCAATGACGGCCGTCACAATAAAGTCCAGCGCGGCCAGGGGTTCGGTGGAGTTGGCGTAGGCGTCGTGGAAGGTACTTTGGCGGGTGGTGGCGACCAGCCACAGCAGCGTGCCGGTCACGACCAGACTGACGACCAGCAGGGCCAGGGAGGCCGCGACCAGCCACGACCGCGCTCTCTGGCGGGCCAATGCGCCCATCGTGCGGGTGGATAGCCCCGGCCGGCGCAGGGCGTCCAGCGACAGGCTGGTACATAGTAAAACGTATACCGAATACCCGACTGCCACCAGGGGGACACCGGCCACTGACCATCGGGCAAAGAGGCGCAGTTGGGCCAGCAGGGTGGAAGGTGTCGCCAGCAAGAAGACGCCCAGGACGAGACTGACAACGCCCCCGGCCAGAAAGAGGATAGTTAGCAGGAACCAAAAACGCTGCCGCCGGTAGAGGGTGGGCGTGTAGTCCAGAGTGGCCCGGCCGGTCAGGGCCTTGAGTTCCTCCCAGAAGCCGGCGTACCACAGCATGACCACGTACCAGGCAAAGGGCAAGACGATAGCCAGAGACAGGCCAACCGTCCACCAGATCAGCATACTCAGGCCCAGGCGGAACAGCCCCAGAACGAGAATCGCTGTGTGGGTGACGAAGAAGAGGCCGCCCAAGAGGAGGCCGCCGCTGCCTAGCCAAATACCCCAGGCCCGTCGATCCGAATTGAGGAAGACGGTCAGCCCCAACCAGATCAAGGCGACGGTATTGAACAAGGAGACGGCCAAGATGGCCCAATTGAGAAGGGGAGATTGACTCATCGTTTATTCACCCTCACCCTCGGCCCCTCTCCCTGGTAGGGAGAGGGTTAGGGTGAGGGTTTCCATTCAACCCATTCGCCCTTTTCGTTTTGGGCGCGGGGTGTGCCGTCGTCGTCCCAGGCCAGGAGACGGCCGCTCTGCACAATCAGGGCGGCGCGGGTGCGGGCCACTTTTTCGTCCGTCGTGGACTGGTTCAGCCCCCAAACGGTGTATATCTGGCCGTTGATGCGGCTGATGGTGCGTTTTTCGCGGAAGTTGAGACGGGCGGCGATCTGCTCATTGCTCATCCCCTGGGCCAACAGGCGGGCCACCTGCTGTTCGTTCGGCTCCAGGAGGGCCATGGGGGCGTTTTCGTCCTTGTGGCGCACTTCCTGTACCCGCGATTCAACGTCCGGGTCAATGAAGCTCCGGCCGCTCACCGCGTCGCGCAACAGGGGTACAATCATCTGCGGCAGCAGATAGTTGGACTTCCGCACGTAGGCGTAGTGGCTGAGAATCCCAGAGCGGCGGAAGTCACGGTAATAGGCTTCGTCGTCCTGAATGGAGTAAAACACCACCGGCAGGCGGGGGTATTCGCGACGGATGGCCACGGCCGCCTCGATGCCGCTCATCACCCCGGCCAATTGCACATCCATCAGGATTACCTGGGGTGGTTGAGACAGGCTGTAAGCCAGGGCGTCCTCACCGGTGCGGCAGGCGTGGGCGACCTTCACCGCGCCGGTGGCTTCTAACCCTGCTTGCAAGGCTGGTCGGAGGCGATCATTGTCTTCAACTAATAGGAGAGCGAGCATAGCGTATTCGTAGTCTGTGTTCCGTATTGCGTCAGCGTATTATGTAACGGATTACGCATTACGCAATACGTCATTCTACCATTCGCGTCAAGCACTCAGGTGCGTCAGCGGTGGATGTCAAGCGGTGGTCAAAGCCCGGCCCTTTCTGGTAAGCTGGGTGGGTTAAGTTAAAAACGTGACCCACAGGAGCATAACATGACGCAACTCCTCTCGCCGAAGCGTTTGTTAGCCGTGTCCCTGCTCGTGGGGTGGAGCGTAGATTGGCTGTTCTATGGCAAGCAGTTGGGGATTTCCCTGCTGCTGTTCACCCTGCTGGCGACGGCCGCCCTCTTGGCCCTCGGCCGTCTGGAAGGGGTGCGGCCGCGCCTCCCCAACCTCTGGCTGCTCTTGCCTCTGTTCTTCTTCGCCAGCATGGTCTTCATCCGGGCCAACCCCTTCGTGACCAACCTCAACGCGCTGGCGGTTCTCCTTTTGTTCGCGTACCTGGCTTTCTTCTACGCGGCCGGGCGCGTGCCAGAAATAGGCGTGGCTGGTCATTTCTTGTTGCCATTGCGGGTGGG
>JBFMFT010000442.1:0-4406 GCA_040751925.1 Chloroflexota bacterium | reverse complement strand
GCAGATTCGCTACCGGCAAATTCTGGGCCAGGCGGCTGAGTTGACGAAAGATCATTACCAGGGCGACTACATCTATTGGATTGCCGCTACGCTGGCCGGCCAACATGGGGATACCCTGCTGGACAAGCCCATCCGCCATTTTGCCGAAATTGCTAAACAAACGATTATGCTCAACCAACGGGCTACCCTCAAGCGGTTGAACATCGCCTTTGACGTGTACTACAACGAGAATGATTTGTATACGACCGGCCGCGTCTGGCAGGCTTTGGAAGCGTTGCGGGCGCAAGGTTACGTTTACGAACAGGACGGGGCGCAATGGTTCCGCTCCACCGCCCTCGGCGATGACAAAGACCGCGTGCTGGTCAAGTCCACCGGCGAACCGACCTACCGGATGCCCGACATCGCCTACCACTGGCACAAGAAGGAGCGCGGCTTTGACCTGGTGGTGGATATTTTTGGCGCGGATCACCACGCCACTGCCCCCACTGTCTTGATGGGGGTCAAGGCGTTGGGCTACGACCCTGGCTTTGTGAAGGTGGTCATTCACCAATTTGTCGACCTGATCCACGACGGTAAGAAGAAGCGAATGAGCACCCGCCGGGGGGATTTTGTGCCATTGGATGAGTTGCTGGATGAGGTAGGCGCGGACGCGGCGCGCTACTTTATGCTGTCGCGCTCTGGCAACAGTACCATAGACTTTGACCTTGAACTGGCGAAAGAGCAATCCGATGAGAACCCAGTCTACTACGTGCAGAACGCTCACGTGCGCTGCGCGGGTATCTTCCGCAAGTGGGTGGAGGCTGGCTTGCCACTTGAGACTGACGAGGCGGCCGACCTGAGCCTGCTCACTCACGACAACGAGTTGGCCTTCTTACGCAAAGCGTTGGAACTGCCCGAAGTCATCGAGAAGGTGGCGACCACCTACGAGCCACACCACCTGGCTTTCTACGCTTACGAGTTGGCGGCCGTCTTCCATCTCACCTACGAGACGTGCCGTGTCTTGCACAGCGACGTGCCAGAGCCATTGCGCCTGGCCCGCCTGCGCTTCTACCGGGCGGCTAAGATTCTGCTGGCCCGCGTCTTGGACTTAATGGGGATGACCGCGCCGGAGGTGATGTAATGGGCTTAAAGAACGATACCTGGATTCGGGAAATGGCCCTCAAGCACAAAATGATTGAACCGTTCGTGGACGGGCAGGTGCGCGAACACGTCATCTCTTATGGCCTGTCGTCTTATGGCTACGACATCCGCGTTACGGACGAGTTCAAGATATTTACGAATGTCCATTCGGCCGTGGTAGACCCCAAGCACTTCAACCCTAGCTCTTTCGTGGACTTCAAGGGGCCGATCTGCGTCATTCCGCCCAACTCCTTTGTCCTCTCGCGCACCGTCGAGTATTTCCGCATCCCCCGCGACGTGCTGACCCTCACCATCGGCAAATCAACGTATGCTCGCTGCGGCCTAATCGTCAACGTAACGCCCTTTGAGCCGGAGTGGGAGGGGTACGTGACGCTGGAAATATCCAACACCACCCCCCTGCCGGCCCGCGTGTACGCCAACGAGGGCATCGCCCAGGTGTTGTTCTTCCAGGCCGACGAGGTGTGCGAGACCTCTTACGCTGACCGTAAGGGCAAATACCAACGGCAGGAGGCTATTGTATTACCCAGGATTTGACCATTGTTATCTGTTCAGGCTTGTCGCCTGACTGGGCCTGGCCTGGCGTGGTGGGGAGACCGGCCACAGCCAGAGGCGGTGAACATCCCGCTGGGTCAGCGGGATTTTGGGGGTTTAATAGCGGGATGGTATCTGCTCAGGACGGCCGCCTGACCGGGCCTGGCGTGTCCGGGGAACGATATGCATATAGCTGAACTATGGGGAACTCTGTTGGGGCCGCGCCTGGTCTTACCAGAACGGCCGCTTCTCGGCTACGCTCTCCTCTCCCTGTACGCCATCCTGTTCCTGGTTCTCCTCGGCCGTACACGGGCCAGCCTGAAGCCGCTCACCTGGCGGCGGCTGTTCGCTCTGATTGGCTTGGGGCTGGCCGCGCCGGTGGCCGGCCGCCTGCTGTCGCTGACCCTCCAGTTCGAGAACCAACCGCCGCCCCTGGCGGCCGTGCAGAATCCGGCCACCACGCTCACCCTTTTGGCGGCTATTCCGTCGTTGGTGGGCGCGGCGACGCTGGGCCCGGCCGCGGCCTTGCTAATTGGCTTCGGCGCTGGCCTGGGGCGCGCCCTCTGGCAAAGTCACCAGCTTCTTGACCCCTTCCATTACGCGCTATCCGCTTATCTGGCCGCCATTTGGCTGCAACAGGCCTATCACGGCCGGGTTTACCGCTGGCTGCGGCAGCCCATCGTGGCCGGCCTCTTGAGCAGTCTGAGTCAGGCGCCCCTGGTGGCCCTGGCTACTTTTGTTTACGCGGAGGCCAGCGCATCCGCGTTAGCCGCCTTCGACCTGGCTCTGTCTACGGCCGGGGCTTACCTACCCCTGGTGGCGGCCGAAGGCGTCTTGGCCGGTTTGGTGGTCTCCCTGCTGCTGATGGGCCTACCCCAGTGGCGACCCGCGTATCCACCCACCCCTTCGCCCCAGGAGCGCAGCCTGCGGGCGCGGCTGCTGACCAATTTTGGCCTCTTTGCCGCCGCCCTCCTGGTCGTCTTTCTGATTCTCGTCTATTACCTGTCGGTGGGCGTCGCCACCCGGCTAGTGGTGGATCAGATGGCCCACAACGCGCAAGGGGTCGTGGCTCGCCTACCCGACTTTACAGGCGGCCGTCTATCGCTCCTGCGCCAATACAGCCAGGACGACACCCTGTTGAATGGCGACCGCGAAAGCCAGGCCACGACCTTGCGCCAGTTGTACCGCGCCGGGGCTTACTACCGGCGGGTGCTGCTGGTGGACAATGGAGGGCAAGTTCAGGCTTTTTATCCGCCCGATAGCGAAACGATTCAACTGACGGGGCTGGAAGAAACGGCCGTCGCCAACGTCATCGTTACGACGGCCCCTTCCATCAGTCCAGCCCAACCGCCCAACGGCGACCACCACATCATCAGCCTCATCGTACCGGTGCTGGACGCGAACGAGCAAGCAGCGGCCGTGCTGGTCGGCCGGGTGCCCGACGTTTCCTTCAATGAACTGATAGCCGTTCTCCAGGGGACGGCCGGTAGGGGCAGCGGTTTCATCGTAGACCAGAACGCCCAGATCATTGCCCATCCCGATCCAGCCAGCCTTCTGAGCAATTGGACACCCCCGGTCGCCAACCGGCGGCCTTTGGCGACGCCAGGGGGGACGACGGGAACGGCTTACGAGGGGCGCGACAGCCAGACCAACTCCCGCCAGTTGGTCTATTACGAGACGGCGGCCGCCCCACCCTGGACGGTCGTCACCACCGTCCCTTACGAAGTGGTGCTGAATCTCGCCCTGCAAATCAGCGCACCGCTGACGGGTCTATTGCTGGTGGCGATGGCCCTCTTTGCCCTCAACCTGCGTTACCTCGGCCGCAGCGTGACCGCGCCCCTCACCGAACTGGCAACAGCCTCCCAGGACATTGCCGGCGGCCAATTGAATACGCCCATACAGTTATCACGCCAGGACGAAGTAGGGCAATTGGGCCAGGCCCTGGACAAGATGCGCCTGGCTTTGCGGGAACGATTGGAGGAACTCTCGCTCCTTTTGAGCGTCAGCCAGAACATTACCAGCAGTATTGACATCAACCAGGGGATGCCGGAGATTTTGCGCGGCGCGTTGCGGGGAACGGGGGCGGCCGGGGCGCGGGTGGTCGTTCTCAATCCCAGCGGCCGTTACCCGCTCCTTTACGAACAGGGGCCGGCCGCCCCCCAGATGGCTCTCCTCGACCGTAAGATCATGCGCCAGTTGCGCCAGGCGGCCGAACTACGCCTGACCAATCCCTCGGAAATTCGGGCTGACCTGGAAGTGGAAGCCGGCCACGAGCTGCCGGTGCAGTCTTTATTGGCTATTCCGCTGCTGTCCCAGAAACGCATACAGGGCGTCTTCTGGTTGGGCTACCGCCACCCGCACACCTTTGAGCAGAGTGAGTTAAACCTGCTGCGGACACTGGCCGGGCAGGCGGCCGTCCTGGTGGAAAACGCCCGCCTGTTTGCCACGGCCGAAAGTGGGCGACGGCGATTGGCGGCCGTCTTAGCCAGCACGGCCGACGCGGTCATTGTCACCGACCCCACCGAGCGCATCCTGCTCATCAACCCGGCCATGGAAAAGGCTTTTGGTCTGAAGGCGGCCGAGGTGGTGGGGCGGCCGGTAGCCGACGTGCTAAAGGCGGAACGGCTGGTAGAAGCCCTGACGCGAGACGGCGAACGGGCGCGCAACGTGGAAGTGGCGACGGTGGACGGCCGCACCCTCTACGCCAGCCCATCCAGCATCGTCAGCGCGGATGG
>JBFMFT010000441.1:0-4414 GCA_040751925.1 Chloroflexota bacterium | reverse complement strand
GCCCGGCCCTTGGCTTCGGCCACAGTCGGTTGGCTGACGGATGAGACACTCATGGTAGAATCGGTAGACATCGAAACCTCCTTGTTGCTATTGTAAATGATCTAAAGTGTTAGGCAAGAAGGTTAGGAATACATATTATTAGGCTGCATACTACAGCCTACTCATCCCATAAGGCATTTTAGACTGCACAGCCTATTTCTCTGTTTCCCTGCTCGTTCTATTATCTTAGGCTACAATCAACGCCAACGTAAGTCAACTGACTGGAAGTAGATGATATAGGAGAGATTCGATGATGTCAATTTGCAACAATAGAAGGGGAGCATTTCAATTTTGGGGAAACCAGTCGGCGCCGGCCGACTTCGTCCCTTCAGCCGCCGTTTCAACGGCCAGGCCATTAAACAGCCTATTCAACCCCCGGCCCTATAATAGTGGCATGACTGCTTCTTTCCATCCTACCCCCCGCCGGCCGGTCGTCCCCCTCTTGTCTCCTCTCTTTCCATCCCCTTCCCCAAGCGGCGGGAGGGTTGATAATCTTGATAATTTTGATAATCCAGACCACACAAAATCAAAATATCAACCCCGGCCGCTCCCCTTTGGGGAAAACCGGCCAGGTCTTGCCCGGCTGTTACCCCAAAACGGAAATAGACCCGATGGAAGCTGTAGCTAACCTGAGCCATGAGTCAAAAGATATTGATCGTTGAGGACGAGTTCACTATTGCCAGCACCGTCCAGGCTTATCTGGAACGGGAAGGGTATCTCACGCTGAAGGCGGCCGACGGCCGCGCCGCCCTATCCTCTTTTCGCTCCTTCCGTCCCGATCTGGTCGTGCTGGACGTGATGCTGCCCGGGATAGACGGTCTGGAAGTCCTGCGCCATTTGCGCCAGGAGTCCGACGCTTACGTGCTGATGTTGACCGCCAAGGCGGAGGAGACCGATAAAGTGGTGGGGCTGATGCTGGGGGCTGACGATTATCTGACCAAGCCGTTCAGCCCCCGCGAACTGGTAGCCCGCGTCAAGGCTATTCTGCGCCGCGAGCGCGGAGGCCAAGACGGCCGACCGGCCCTCCATTTCCGCCGCCTGCGTCTGGACGTGGATGCCCACCAGGTCTGGAAGGACAATGGTCTCCTGGAACTGACTCAGATTGAGTTTGACCTGCTGCACGCCCTGGCCCGCCACCGGGGCCGCGTCCTGAGCCGCGAGCAGTTGATTGAACTGGTGTGGGGTGTGGACTACTATGGCGATGATCGGGTAGTGGACGTACACATCGGCCGCTTACGCAAAAAACTGGAAGATGACCCGGCCCACCCAGCCCTGATTGTGACGGTGCGCGGCACAGGCTACCGGTTCGAGGATGAGTAGCAAGTAGCAAGTGGCAAGTAGCCGATAAGACTTGCCACCTGCCACTTGCCACTTGCCACCTGCCACTTTGTACAGGAGTAAAGTTAGATGAGGCTACTAACTACCATCGGCCGCCGTCTGGGTTGGAAGCTCTTTATCTCCTATCTGGTGGTTATCGTGGTGGGGGTGGTGTCACTGGCGGTGACGGCCGAACTCAGCGCGCCCAGCGCGCTGGTGCGCCACACGGGCCACATGGAGGGCATGATGGGCGGGAGTTCGGGCATGATGGATGACCTGTTGCGGAGCTTTCGCACGGCCGTCAACGAAGTGCTGGCCGTGGCCGCCCTGGCCGCCTTTATCACGGCCGTCGCCGTCAGCACCTTCGTCACCCGGCGCATCGTTGGCCCCATCCAACAGATGCAGCAAGCCAGCCAGCGCATCGCCGCCGGCGACTACCAGGAACGAGTGACAGCATCCAGCCAGGACGAACTGGGCGCGCTGGCCGACGCCTTTAACCAGATGGCCCAACAGTTGGAGCAAACCGAGCAGCGCCGCCGCCAGTTGATTGGCGACGCGGCCCACGAACTGCGTACCCCCCTGTCTAGCATTAAGAGCGTGATGGAGGGATTGGTGGATGGCGTGTTGCCGGCCGAACCGGCCACCTTCGTCAATCTCCAACGAGAAGTGAGCCGCCTGCAACGGCTGGTGCATGACCTGGAAGAGTTATCGCGGGCCGAGGCGGGCCAGATTCCCCTGGAGTGGCGAACACTAGACGTAGCGGCCCTGGTCGAAGCAGCCGCCGGCCGCCTGCGGCCGCAGTTTGCGGACAAGGGGGTAGTCCTGTTACTGGATATGCCGCCGGGATTGCCCGAAATAGAAGGGGATTCCGGCCGTCTGACTCAGGTCTTGCTCAACCTGTTGGGCAACGCCCTACAATACACGCCGGCTGGCGGCCGGGTAACAATCCAACTTCGCGCCGAGGGCCGTCACGTCATCATCCGGGTGCAGGATACTGGCCTGGGCCTCGCCCCCGAACACCTGTCGCACATTTTCGAGCGCTTCTACCGGGTAGATAAATCTCGTTCCCGCGCCGGTGGAGGGAGCGGCGTGGGCCTGACCATCGCTAAATATCTGGTCGAGGCTCACGGCGGCCGGCTGGCCGCTGCCAGTCCAGGGTTGGGGCAGGGAAGCACATTTACTATAACCCTGAACGTGAAACGCGAAAAGTGAAGAGACTCATCACTCATCACTCGTCACTTTGTTACACAATCGTCACATTCCCGTCAAACGGCCGTTACACAACGGGTGTATCCTACCAGCAATAAAGATATTGACGGCCGCAGGGCGAGGACGTGGGAAGGCTACTCATCCTAATCCCCCCAATCCCCAAATCCCCGCCAATCAACCGGCCGCCAGGAGGTAATTTCGATGATGGGTTATCAAATGGGTTGGTTCGGTTTCTTCTGGATGGCCTTGTTCTGGATAGCCGTGATCGCCCTGGGCGTCTGGCTGCTGGCCCGACTCTTCCCCCGGACCACGACCACACCCCCGGCCCCGACGGGCGGCCGTTCCGAGGAAACTTCTTTGGAAATCTTGAAAAGACGTTATGCCAACGGCGAACTCTCTAAGACTGAATACGAAGAGATGCGCCGCGATTTAGAAAGCTAAGAGGGGCAGGAAGTATTTTGCCCCGACTGAGGAGGATTTGATGAACAGGAATATCTGGATTATTGTGGCAGTTGTATTGGGTATAGCCCTTTTTGCGGGTGGGATAGTTTACGGCCAGTCTCGGCTGAATACGGCTGGTCTATGGCCTGGCATGATGGGTAATTTGAGTCCGACCAACCAGGCCGCGGCCGGCATGATGCAGAGTAACATGATGGGCCAGGGCATGATGTCCGGCGGCATGACGGGCCAGGGCATGATGAATGGCAACATGATGGGCCAGGGCATGATGCAGAGTGGCATGATGGGTCAAGGGATGATGCAAGGTGACATGATGGGCCAGGGCATGATGGGCGGCCCGTCTGGTGGCCTCTACCAGACCGACCCCATCACGATTGACCAGGCTCGGACGGCCGTCAGTGACTACCTGGCCGGGCAAACCAACGCGGCCGACCTGAAGATTGCCGAAGTGATGATCTTTGACAATCACGCCTACGTGGAAGTCGTCGAGACCAGCACCGGCGTCGGCGCCTATGAACTGCTGGTAGACCCCATCACCCTGGGCGTCACCCCCGAACACGGCCCCAATATGATGTGGAACACCAAATATGGGCAGATGACTCAGATGATGGGCGGCTCTACGGTAGGCCCGTCGGCCGAAATGCCGGTCAGCGCGGAGGAAGCTATTGCCGCCGCCCAGGCTTATCTGGATAATTACCTGCCAGGCCGGACGGCCGCCGACGAAGCCGACACCTTCTATGGTTACTACACCATCCACGTTCTGCGCGACGGTCAGGTTGTCGGCATGGTCAGCGTGAATGGCTACACCCGCCAGGTCTTCCCCCACCAATGGCACGGCAACCTGGTGGAGATGAGTGAGTAGTGAGTGATGAGTAATGAGTGCCGAGTGATGAGTCACGCATGACTCATCACTCATCACTAACGAAAGGAGATGATGACAATGACCCGAACAGCGAACGATTATGGTTTACGCACCCACCTGAATTTACCCTATGAGCAGACAGTGGAAAAGGTGACGGCCGCCCTCAAAGATGAGGGTTTTGGCGTCCTGACTGAAATTGACGTGAAGGCCACCCTCAAGAAAAAGCTAGACGTAGGCTTCCGTAAGTACATTATTCTGGGGGCCTGCAACCCACCTTTAGCCTACCGCGCCTTCCAGTCCGAGCTAGAGGTTGGCCTGCTCCTGCCCTGCAACGTCATCGTCTACGAAGACGAGGTGGAGGGCGGCAGCGTCGTCTCTATCGTAGACCCCCTGGCAATGTTGGGTGTGGTCGCTAACGCTGGCCTGACCCCCATCGCCAACGAAGCCCGCGCCCGCCTGGAACGGGTCCTGGCTGCTCTTGGTTAGATAACTCCCCCTCACCCCCTACCCCCTCTCCCTACCAGGGCG
>JBFMFT010000440.1:0-4423 GCA_040751925.1 Chloroflexota bacterium | reverse complement strand
TAGCCAAATCCGTGTTCTTTGGGAGTGAAACCATGCACGTTCGTTGTTCCTACTGCCACCAGAGTTTTAACCTCAGTCGGGAGTTCATCGCCCAAGCTCTGGTCGAGGCGGCCGCTAAAAAGCAGCGCTACCACGTCGTTGAATGTATCAATTGCCGCAAGCAGATCAAAGTGCCGGTGGCCCAGATGAAACGATTTGCCCCGGCCGAGACGCCCGAAACCGACCGCTGACTGTTGTACAAACGGCCGTCTGGCGTTACAATTGATTTCCTGTTGAGCCGTTGATCTCGTGATAGGCCAATGGGCCTGTGTTTGGAGGTGAATATGAGAGCCATACCCCGCATATCCCCTTTGCTATTGTTGCGCCTGGCGGCGGTGTTCATGCTGCTGCTGACGGCTACCCTGGTGTTGGCGGCCCCGCGCACCGAGTCGCGGCCGTCGCCGAGTGATCTCCGTATTGGCTTTGACCCCCTCTCCCCGGCCGAACAGAGCCGGGCGCAAGAAGTCGCGCTGAAACACCCGGCCGCCCTTGCCCACCAGGGTCAATCCCAGCGAACCGAGTTGCTCCTGGTGGAAACCCACGAGGAGGACAAGGCAGTAATCGCCAGCGGCGATTGGCCGCGCCGGGCCGACGTGTACGTTTATAATTATGACACGGATGAACTGCTGTGGGCAGTGGTCAACCTGCCGGCCGGCGCAGTGGAGCACGTGGAAACGATGCACAACGTCCAGTTGCCGCCGACGGCCGCCGAATCGGCGCGAGCGGTGCAAATTGCCCTGGCTGACGCGACGGCCGGCGCGGTTATCCGCGACCTGTACCGCCAGGCCAGCGGCCGTGACCTGGGCCAACCCGGCCAGCTTCGGGTGCAGGCCACCCTGTTCCGGGCGGCCGATGAACCGGAGGTTGGCGTGGGGCCGGCGGCCGCTTGTGGTCTCCATCGCTGCGTCTACTTGATGCTGGCGACGGCCGAGGGTGCCCTCTTGCGTATATTGCCCATTGTGGATTTGTCTGCCAGCCAGGTGGTTCTCGTGAACCAGTGGGAGGGAGAGTAAAGCCATGTCCCGTTCTGTTAGCCGAATCGCCCGCTTCTTTTGGTCCACCCCTCAAGGGTTACTTTCTATCGTGATCGGTCTGGGAGTGGTGTGCGCGGCCGTCTTGACGCGGCCGGCGTCCACTGCTGCTCAAGGCGGTAGCTGCTCCCCCTCCTTCAACATCGTCGTGACCTTCGACAATGGGGCCAACTGGAATCTCTGTTGGGAGGAACGCACGAAGGAGGGGATCGTCTTCCGCTTCGTCACCTATACGCCACCGGGGGAGACGGCCCGCCAGATTCTGTTCAGGGCCAACCTGGCCGAAGTCCACGTGCCTTACGACCTGGGTACGCCCCGCTTCTTCGAGTTATCGGGCGCGGGTCTGGGCGGGACGCACCTGTACGACCTGGCCCCGGATGATTGTCCGAATGGGACACTCATTTCTAATGGGGTGAAGGACGTGCTGTGCCAGACCATCGAGGATCGGGGCTACGCCTACAAGGATTACGCGCTGGTGGCGCACGGCCAGGAAATGAGCCTGCACAGTGTCTCCACCGAGGGCGCGTACAACTACGTCATCGGCTGGAGCTTCACCGACGACGGGACGATTGAACCCTGGCTAGGCTTCACCGGCCAGTTGGCCGTCTACACTTTCGACCCCAGCTATGGCTGGCCGCTGGGGGTGGGTAATACCAATTACGCCGCCAATCATTTCCACAACATCTGGTGGCGATTGGACTTTGACCTGGGGACGGCGGCCGGGGACGTGGCCGAGGAGATCGAGTTTACCTCCCCCGACGGTGACGCCTCCAAGCGGGTTATCGGCGTGACGGCTTACACGGTGGAAACGGCTCGCCAGCACTCGCCGGAGACGTACCGCGCCTGGCGGGTCAAGGATCCGACTATCACCAACGCCGATGGTCATCCTATCTCCTACGAGATTGGCACGGAAGCCAATCACATCTTTCGCGGCCCGGCCACCGAACCCTGGACGGAGTATGATTTCTATGTGACCCAGAGCCGGAATTGTGAGCGCTACGCGGCCCATAACCCCCCTGGTGGTGTGAACTGCGCCGATAATGTGCTGGCCTTTGTCAACGGCGAAACGGTGAGTGATCCGGTGGTGTGGTATGGGGCGACGTTCCACCACCTGCCCCGCGACGAGGACGAGGACGTGATGCCGGTCCACCATCACGGCTTCCACATTGTTCCGCGTGACTGGACGGCCGTCAACCCGTTTCCGTAGGGAGTAGGGCGATTTTCTCAAATCGCCCTACTCTCCCCACTCCAATTCCTCCTCCCCAATATAGACTGTATCCCCATCCTGCACCCCGGCCGCTTCCAAAGCCTGGGTGATGCCCATTTTCTCCAGGATGCGCTGGAAGCGTTCGGCCGCCTCATCTACCCCCCAATAGGTCATAGCGGCTACTCGTTCGATGCGCGTGCCTTTGACCCGCCAGCCATTCCCCTCGCGCTCGATAGTGAAGGTGTCTTCGTCGGCCGCCGGCCGGATGACCACCGTCTCTCGGGTCGCCAACTCCGGCGGTGGGGCCTCATCCACCATCCGCTTGACCTGGTAGAGCAGCGGCCGTACCCCTTCGTGGGTCACGGCCGAGATAGTCAGATAGGGATAACCCGCCTGGGTCATCTGCTGCTCGATGCGCGCTTCCCATTCCCGCGCCTGGGGTAAATCTATCTTGTTCAAGACCACTACTTGTGGCTTGTGGGAGAGGCTCACGTCGTAGAGGGCCAATTCCTGGTTGACGACGGCCCAATCGCGCAAGGGGTCTTCAGACGCTCCATCCAGCAGGTGAATGAGGACCCGCGTGCGTTCAACGTGGCGCAGGAAGTCGTGGCCCAGGCCGGCCCCGGCCGCCGCTCCTTCGATTAGCCCAGGGATGTCCGCCCACACCATTGTCTGGTAGTCATCCAGGTGGACGACGCCCAGGTTGGGTTGCCGGGTGGTGAAGGGGTAAGCGGCGATTTTCGGCCGGGCCGCGCTAACCACCGACAGCAGGGTAGATTTACCGGCGTTGGGGACGCCAATGATGCCTGCGTCGGCGATGAGCTTCAGTTCCAGAAGTAGCCACTTCTCCTGGCCTGGCTCGCCCTTCTCGGCCATGCGCGGGGCCTGGTGGACGCTGGTGGCGAAACGGGCATTGCCCCGGCCGCCGCGCCCCCCTTTGAGCAGGGTCACTTCTTGACCCGCTTCGGTGAGGTCGGCCAGGAGTTCGCCCGTCTCAGCGTCGCGGATGACCGTGCCAGGTGGCGTGTCCAGGCGCAGGCTCTCGCCGTTGGCCCCGGTCATGTTTTGGCGGTCGCCCCGGCCGCCGTTCCCCGCCCGGTAATGGACTTTTTTGTGGAAGGGGCTTAGGCTGTTCAAGTGGGGGTTGATGACGAAGGTGACGTCACCACCCTGCCCCCCGTCGCCACCATCTGGCCCACCCAGGGGAACATATTTCTCGCGGCGAAAATTGATCGCCCCGTGGCCGCCGTCACCGCTGCGGACGTAAATGCGTGCTTCGTCGTAGAACATAGTGGTAAGTGGCAAGTGGCAGGTGGCAGGTACTTGCCACTCGCTACCTGCCACCTGCCAATACTAAATTGTCGCCAACTTCAGTTTTGTCTCCATCATTATTGCTCACCGTCTTATATATTGGTCCAAACCTATTCGCTGAAAGCCTCACTATCCTTGCACTTTTTGGGATGCGCCAATGTAGAGACGTTCCGCCGGAACGTCTCTACGCCAGAGGAAAATGTAAAAAGTGCAAACATCGTGAGCCTGAAAGTAAGCTGCCGTTACAAACTTCTCTGCCAGCCATCGCTGTTCACCACCTACCCTGTTACGATAGGGTCGAAGCCAACCTAATGCTCAAATGACTTCAATCTGATCCGTGAGCATTGAGGAACGTTTGTAGAGCCGCCAGGCGCGGGTCTAGCTCCTCCTGTTCGCAGCCGCAGGGGCCGTCGTTCAAGTTCTCTCCACAGTTGGGGCAAAGTCCTTTACAATCCGGCCGGCAGACCGCCTGAATAGGCACTTCCAGCAAGCTCAACTCCCGCGCCAGGGGAGCCAGGTCAATGAAGCAATCCTCCCCGACGACCAGCTCCCCGGCCGGGGCCATGTAGGGCGGGTAGTAGAACAGGTCGTCCAGCTTGAAGGAGATGGGCAATAAGAGAGGGGTCAAGCAACGGCCGCACTCTGCTTCATATTGGCTGTGCAGACGGCCGCTAATGTAGATTCCCTCCGACGTGCGGGTGGCCGTGATCTTCCCCCGCAAAAAGGCCAGGGTCACATCGTCGGCCAGGCGAATTTGCGGATAATTAAGCTCGATCTCTCGACTGGTACCCAGTCCCGCTTCCAGCAGAAAACCAAAATTGAAGCGAAGTCGGGA
>JBFMFT010000044.1:0-18400 GCA_040751925.1 Chloroflexota bacterium | reverse complement strand
TCGCGCCAATGGCCGGCGGGGGGGTGGAGGTGGGCAGCAGCGAGGGGGGAGCGGTGGCGACGGCCGGCGGCCCGACAGCCTCTACACCTGTTTGGGCTAATGGGTTCGGTTCGACGATGCGGGCTGTTTCCAGATACCAGGCCAGACCGGCCGGCGCGCCTTTGCCGCAACCCAGGGGGCCCTGGTAGCGACGCCAGAAGCCATCTACTACCAGGGGCAGACCTTCCGGGATGAGTGGCAAAAGCCATTCGTAGCCGGCCGCATCCAAGCGCAACCCATCGGCCACCAGCGCCCAGCCTGTGTGGGGGCCGTGGTTGGGAGCGCAGCCGGGCAAGGGGAGGGGCAAATAGGCCCCGCTGGCCCGGATGAACTGGTCTTGGTACCGCTCAGGATTGGCGTTAAGGCTAGTGAAATCCACCGTCGCCGGCTGCCCCAGGATGACCACTCCCCCTTCGGCCGTCGGGCGCGGCGGCCCCAACTGCCCCGGCCGCGCCTGGCAAGCTGCGACGATGATGACGAGAGCGATGACAGTCCATAGACTGCGACAATACTGCTTCACCAATGCTATAAATAGCTTCCTTTACACCTATCCTACATTATTTTACGCGATCTGGAAGGGTTCGCCCAACCTTCAGAAACCAGGTTTTTCTCTGGTCAATCGTCGCAATCACCCGCCAAAAACCTGGTTTCTACAGGCAGCCAGAGTAATACATTGAATCTTATCCTATCTATCTATCCTAATCGGCTCAGGCCGGCCGATGATACACCCACCACTCCACGGCCAATACAATCAAGGCGACGGCCGCCAGCCAGGGCCACAGTTCACGCTGCCCCACCCCGGCCGTCCCCTCGGTCGTAACCGTCGTTGGCCCCAGCGTCAGGGCGGCAGCCGGGGCAATGGCTGATTCGCTAGGGTTAAAGAGATTGACGGCAAAGGCCCCGGCCGCCTGCTCGCCACTCACATCCCCTAACGTCACCTGGTATAGTCCCAATTGCTCCGTTCCGGTGAAGAGCAGGAGCTCCTCCCCCACTTCGGCCGTCCATGCTGCGCCGTCGGGTGTGGTAATGGTGACGGCCGTGCTGCCGGCCGGCGGCGTCAGGCTAACCGGCTCGCCGGGGTGTAGCGTAGGGGGCGCGTCAAAGGTTCGCCCCGGCGTCAACCAGCCCACCAGGTTCGCCATCAAGATGGGAAAGGCCACCTGGAGAGGCAAATCCGAGTCGTGCAGGTCAAAGGTTAGAATGGCAATACGGCGGCCGGCCTGCTCGCCTACCAGCAGCAAAGGACCACCTTCCGCCTCAATGAGCGGCCGCGCCCAGGTCGCGCTCACCAACCGCGCCTGGCGCACGTGGACGTTACCCCACTCCACAAATTGCAGGAGAGGGTCTTCAGCCAGGCGCACGGTGGTGGTGGCCGAAAAGACGCCGGTGGTTTCCAAGAAGGAGCTATCGGGTTGGGGATTGACCAGCAGGAGGTCGGCCGCTGGCGCAGGCTCCGGCAACGACGCGCTATCGTAGACGTAGAGGGCGAAATCGTCGGCCGGCGTCTCTGCCCCTGGGCTGCCCTTGAACAACTCCACCCCAGGCAGGAGGGCTAACACTTGCTCCAGGAAAACATTGCCCGGCGTAACCAGCAGGACACGGTTGTTGACCCCGCTCTCCTGGACGACCCAGGCCCGGTCATCCAGAGCCAGGTAATCGGCCGTCTGCTCGGCCAGTCGGGCCTCCACGACGGCCGCTCCCTCCGGCAACGCCCAGGCCAGGGGAGCGTCACCGCCGGCTGCCACCGTCAGTCGCCGCGAATCGAACAGACTACCATCCAAGTAAAGGCTAAACAGAGTAGATTGGGCCTGGCGGCCGTAATTGTGAACACTGGCAAACAGTTCCAGCCCGGCGGTGGTCTCCTCCGTCGCCAGGGCGGTAATTGCCAGGTTCTCCCCGTGTTCGCCCACCGGCCGGTAAACCGCTTCGGCGGTCAGGGGCGGCAAGCCAGCCGGCAGCCCACCATCAGAAATCAGCACGATTCGCGCCTCTTGAAAACCCTGCGCGGCCCCGGCGGCCAGGGATAGAGCGGCCGGCCAGTCGGCCGCGCCCTGGCCGACCTGGGCCTGGCCGAGAGCCTGGCGTAAGGCTGTTTTGTCCTGAGTGGTCGCAGCCAGGACGATTGGGGTTGGCCCGACCTGGATCAGCGTCATCAGGTCGCCGCCCCGCAGATGGTCAATCAGGTCGGCGGCCGT
Organism: Chloroflexota bacterium; assembly: GCA_040751925.1. Classification (GTDB taxonomy): domain Bacteria; phylum Chloroflexota; class Anaerolineae; order Promineifilales; family Promineifilaceae; genus JBFMFT01. The sequence goes on along the minus strand of JBFMFT010000044.1, from coordinate 16,166 downwards.
CGCCCTGGCCGCCTCAAAGCGGCTTGGCTGTACATCGGTGGCTTGCATGGAGGCGGAGCTATCTAGTAAGATGACTACGTTGCCGCTGACCGCGCCAGGCACGAGCAGGTACGGCCGGGCCAGAGCCAGCACCAGGGCGGCCAGTATGAGCAGTTGCAGGAGTAGCAGGAGATTTCGCCGAAGCTTTTGCCAGGGAGCGTTGGCCTCGCGGTCGCGCAAAAGCTTTCGCCAGAGGAGGGTGCTGCTGACCGCCACCTCCCGCCGCCTGAGCCGCAGCATATAGAGGATGATGATGGGCCCGGCCAGCAGACCGAGGAGGAAAAAGAGGGGGGTGAGGAAGGACAAATCTTATCTCAACCTCTTTGAGAAGCATTCTACCACATCGGCTACTGCGGGCGCCATCAGGGGACCGGCCCCAACGGTTGCGTAAGTCCTATTATTGTATCACACCCTGGGCGCGGAGGGTTTGCAGAACTAGCTTGTCCCAGGGAAAGTTGGTGGTGACGGGGACGTAGTGGATTTGCCGGCCGCGACAATAAACGGCGATTTCCTCTTGCCAGGCTTGCAGTCGCTTACGATACAAGCCCAATACCGCACCATCCAGGCTGATTTCGGCGTCCGCGCCCGTTTCTACGTCCACCAGCTTGAGGTCGCCGCTCAGGTTCGGCTGCACCTCGTCGGGACTCAATAGGTGGAGGAGGATGACTTCGTAGCCACGCCCCTGCAATGCGCCCACACCTTCGCGGAAGCCGGCCGGGGCCAGCAGGTCGCTGAGGAGAAAGAGCAGACCCGGCCGTCGGGCCCGCAGGGCGTAGTGGCGTAGAGCCAGATTCAGGTCAATGACTCCGGCGGCCGTCCAGCCGTCTAAGAACTGCAACAAACGCAGGCTATTGGCCCGCCCGCGGTGCGGCCCCCACACCAGAGAGGCGGGGATTAGGGGATTAGGGAATGAATCCGAAGTTAATCCCCTAATCCCCCCATCCCCGCGAGAACTCAGAATGGTAGCAGTCACCTGGTCGCCAGTGGTCAGGGCCACGTGGCCCAAAGCCCCGGCCAGGCGCAGAGCGTAGTGGAACTTGTGGCCTTCATCGCCTTCACGCGGCCAATCCATACTGCCGCTGCCGTCCACCAACAGGTGAACGGCCAGATCCTCCTCGGCTTCCAGGAGCTTGATGAACGGCCGTTCCAACCGGGCGTAGACGTTCCAATCCAGGCGACGCAGGTCATCCCCCTGGGCGTAGTTGCGGTAGTCGGCAAACTCAATGGAATCGCCCCGCTTGCGGCTGCGTCGCTCCCCCTTCAGGACGCCCACCCGCACCTGTTCGGCGGCCAGCGTCAACTGCTCCAACTTGCGGAGGGTAGCTTCGTCGAAAATAAGCATAAGTTATTGTACACGCTCGCCAGAATTTCCGGTAGAATTGCGGCCTACAGTTCACTGGCGCCGGATGAGGCTTCCATCGCCGGCCGTTTCTTGTCAGCACCCTATCTCAGGAGGAAATCAGCATGAAGCACACACTCTCTCGCCTGGTAGTGGCTCTTGGCGCCCTTATTTTCTCGTTCTTGTTGTTGGCGGCTTGCGGCGGCCGGGAAGTGCCCCCCGGCGAAGTGACCGGCGCACTTACTGTTCTGGACTGGGCCGGCTACGACGCGCCTGACTTCTGGACAGATTTTCAGACCACCTATCCTCAAGTCACCGTCAACTTCGAGTTTGGCGCGTCCGACGCCGACATCTACGCCAAGATGAAGGCCGGTGACCAGGCCGACGTCTTCCACCCCTACACCGGCTGGTTGCACTTCTACGTCGAAGAAGGGTTGGTGGCCGAGATTGACACGAGCAAACTGTCCAACTGGGGCAAAGTGCCGGATCACTTCAAGGCCATCGGCCAGATTGACGGCAAGCAGTATTTTGTGCCCTGGGACTGGGGTTTCACCTCCATCCTCTATCGCACCGACAAAGTTCCTGGCCCGATTGACTCGTGGGCGGCCCTGATGGACCCGGCCTATCAGGGGCACATCTCTATGTGGGATGATGGGCCGGGGGCGGTCACTGTATCTACCTATATCCACGGCTACGACGAGACCAGCGTGACCCCGGAACAACTCGCGGCCATCCAAGCGGAATGGATCGCCCAACGTGATCTCAATCTGTTTTACTGGGCTGGCGAACCGGAGCTGATTGAAAGTATCGCCGGTGGTGACGTGTGGGTGGCTTACGCCTGGCAGGGCGCGTATGCCACGCTGTTAGGTCAGGGCGTGCCGGTGGCCTACGCTGATCCCAAGGAAGGCCGCAATTCCTGGGTGGGCGTCTATGGCATCCGCCAGGACAGCGACAACTACGACCTGGCTCTGAAGTTCCTGGACGCCAAACTGGCCGAAGCCACCGGCAATAACGTAGTCAACCTGTTCTACTATGGTCATTCCAATCAAGACGTGATGAACGGGATCACCGATGAGACGCTCAAGGAAGCGTTCTCGATAGATGATCCTGCCATCCTGGAACGAACGAACTTTACGCCCAACCTGACGGCCGCGCAGCGCGACGCCTGGACAGCCATGTGGGCCGAGGTCAGGGCGGCCCCATAACAACCGCCCGAGATGAACTTGCCATTCCGAGTTCCCTGGGGTTCCTTGAGTTACCTGGCAACTGAAGGAACTTGGGGGAACTCATTCACGGGAAGTGACTTGGCCTATGGATCGCCGGACGACCTTTTGGCTTCTGTGCCTGCCGCCATTGCTCTGGTTGAGCTTGTTCTTTGTCGTGCCGCTACTGCTGATGGCTGCCTTTAGTTTGCGGCCGGACGTGCGTGGCGAGTTATGGCAATGGTGGACGCCCACCCTGAATCAGTACGCCCGCGCGTTGGCGACGGGTAGCTTTAGTCGCCTGCTGGGTATCTCTACCCTCATGGCCCTGGGCGTGGCCGTGAGCGCAACCGTTCTGGCCTATCCGGTGGCCTACTTTTTGGTCTGGCGAGCAGGTATAAGGGCCGGCCTCTTTCTGCTCCTGCTGCTCATGCCCTTCTGGACCAGCTATCTGTTGCGGGTCATGGCCTGGAAATTTATGCTTGGCTCGGAAGGGGTGATCAATTCCTTTCTGCTCTACCTGGGGGTCGTGGACAATCCGTTGACCATCCTGCTCTACAATCGCGGTGCGGTCGTCGTCACCCTCATCTACGTCTGGATTCCCTTTGCTGCCCTACCTATCCTGGTCGCTTTGCAACGGATTGATTCGTCACTTCAGGAAGCGGCGGCCGACCTGGGCGCGTCTCCCTTCTGGCGGTTCTGGCGAGTAACTTTTCCTCTCAGCCTGCCGGGTGTCCTGGCCGCCTTTTTCATGGTCTTTATCCCCACCGTTGGCGAATACGTCACGCCACTGTTGGTGGGGGGTAGCCGGGGCGCGATGTATGGCAACATCATCCAGGACTTCTTCACCAAAGCGGCCAACTGGCCGTTGGGGGCGGCCCTGGGGATGATCATGTTGGTCAGTACGATAGTTTTGGTGGCCGTCGCGGTACGGGTTGTGGATTTGCGCTCTCTGGTAGAGCAGTAATTTGGACAGGGTTGACAAGGTAAAGTCGGCCCCTGTGAACCCTGTGAATCCTGTCTATACCCAATAACTTCCAGTGGATACGACGGACGGAACAAAGTTTAGTCGGGGGGCGGCCGGCCGGCGGCCGACCCTTCTGGGTCTCTATTACCTGGCCCTGATTAGCCTGCTCTACCTGCCCATCGCCATCCTGTTCCTCTTTTCGGTCAACGCTAACACCACCCTGGCCTTCCCTTTAGGCAGCCTAACTCTCAACTGGTATCAAAAGCTATTTGAGTCGAGCGCGTTGCTGCGCGCAGCTCGCAACAGCCTGGTGGTGGCCGTGGGGAGCAGCTTTGTGGCCACCGCTCTGGGTACGATGGTGGCGATTCTAGTAGCCCGCTACCACTTTCGAGCTAAAAATCTGGTCCTGGCCCTGGCCGTGTTACCCCTGATTGTCCCCTTCATCGTCCTGGGTGTAGCCCTGTTGCTCCTCTTTGCTGCTCTCGGCATTGACCGTTCTCTATGGACGGTCGGTGTCGCCCACACCATTGTCTCTCTGCCCTTTACTCTGATCATCATCCTGGCCCGGCTGGCCGGCTTCGACGCCAGTCTGGAGGAAGCAGCGATGGATCTAGGCGCGAGCTACCTGACCACCCTACGGCGGATCGTGCTGCCCCTGATCACGCCAGCCATGGTGGCCGGCTGGCTGACGGCCTTTACTGTCTCCTTTGACGAATTCGCCCTGGCTCTGTTTCTGGCCGGTACCGAGCCGACCTTTCCGGTCTATCTCTTCAGCCAGCTTCGCTTTGCCAGCCGGCTGCCCGTCTTGATTGCTCTGGCCGTTCTGCTGATGACGGGCACGCTCACCCTGGTTCTCATCGCCGAGCGCATCCGCCGGACCGACTACTGAAAACATCCGATGTTTGCCCAATGCCATCTGTTTTCGGCCTCGGCCGGGGGTCGTCTGGTTTTCCCCAAAACTGAATTGCTCCCCTGGTGATGTTGACACTTGCGCCTACCGACTGTTCGACTGTATAATCTGGCATTATTGCCAAACCTGAACAGGGGGCCACCTGTTCCCAGACTTACAGGAGGAAAGAGATGAATACTTGCGCCAAGACCATTCGCACAGGACTGTTCGTACTGTTCCTGCTACTTGGGCTAACCGCCTGCAACGGGGCCGAGCCGACCTCAACGGCCGTTGTCGAGGTACAGGAAACTGAGCCGGCTGCACCCACGGCCGAGCCAACGGAGACGCCAGCCCCGACCAGTACGCCAACGCCAGGGCCAACCGATACCCCCACACCTGTTCCGACTGATACCCCTACGCCCACCCCTGAACCGGCCGTGACCGTGCTGGTAACGGACGAGGAATCGGGTGCGGCCGTTGGTGGGGCTACCGTTGAGTTGAGTAGCAGTGCGCTGGGAGCGTCCTTTAGCCAGACAACCGACGCCGGCGGCCAGGCTGTATTCCTGGCCCTACCCGAAGGCAACTATATTGCCAGCGTATCGGCCGAAGGCTATGCAACCTTCCGTCAAAGCATGGGTCGTTTAACTGGCATGGTCGAGTTGACTTACCAGCTCAAGGCTATGATCGCGGCTACGGTGACGGCCGACTCGACGGTTTTGCGGAGTGGCCCTGGCTCCGTCTATGCCAATTTAGGCACGGCCGAGGCCGGTGACGTGTTCGAGGTGATCGGCCAGAACGACGATGCCAGTTGGCTTGTAGTCGCCTTCACAGGCGGCAGTGGGATGACCGAAGCCTGGATCGCTGGTGACGACGTTGACGTGTCCGGCAGTCTGGAAAAGGTGGCGGTGGCCGAGGTTCCACCAACGCCAGCCCCGGTAGCTACGCTGCCGCCGGTACCTACGGCTACTGTAACGCCGGATGCCACGCCAGACTTCATCACCCTTTACTATGTCTCCAATCCCAACGACATCCTGGGCACGTTCCCGGTGCGGCCGTTCGACGGCAATGCCATGTACGACAACATGGTGCGGATGCAACTATCCTTGAACACGATGGCCGGCGCTCTGCCCGGGGCTAGGGCGGGTGACGCGGCTGCCTGTGCCAGCTACGTGGCGGCTTATAACAGCATCCTGAACTCCGGCATCTTCTACGAAGAGGTGCCGGCCGATTGGGAAGAGATTGACTTTGCCTACGTCCTGTCGTTTATCTATTCGCTCGACCGGACGCGGCCGGCCTACCTCTCTTGTGTGAACTCTGGTCAGGTAGATCAGTTCAACCACGACCTGGCCTACCAGACCATTAACCAGACCCTCGGCCTCCTGAATCCGACGATTGCGGAAGCGGGTGGCAGGCTCGGCCGCTAAGAGCCCGGGTCTCAACCTCCGGGAGGTTCTGTGCCTCCCGGAGGTTTGCACGGTAGCCACCGAATCTCTTGACTTGTCCCATTGTCTTGGTTCATCCCCTTGAGGCATTTGGCCCCCTTTGCAGTAAAATCGGGGGCGAGGCTGGTAGTGGTGGCCGGGCTGGACAGCCGGCCGCACCTGACCCCGGCGACGGCGAGGACGTACTACCCAGCGGCCGGGCGGTCTTGGCGGCCTTACGGGAGTATCAGGGGCCAGCCGAGCAATTTGACGACATGACCCTGCTGGTGGTAGCTGTGGAATGACCGACCCTCCGGAAGGTTCAGAACCTCCCGGAGGGTGGAGAGGAGGTGGGGCGTGGTTACGAACATGACCAGGCGGTTATTCTGGGCGATTTGTAGTATCGGGGCTGCTCCCGGTGACAGCGACGAAGTGCGCTTGCAGAAGGCGACGCTGATGGTCGCCAGTATGATGTTCATCCCGGCCGGGTTGATATGGGGTCTCCTGTACCTCTACTTTGGCGAGACGCTGCCGGGTCTGATCCCCCTCTCTTATGCCATCGTCTCCAGCCTGAGCCTGGTCATCTTTGCCGCCACCCGTCATTACCACTTCTTTCGCTTTAGCCAGCTTCTCCTGATTCTCTTGCTCCCCTTTTCTCTGATGCTGGCCCTGGGCGGCTTTGTCAGCTCTAGTGCGGTGATTGTATGGTCCTTTCTCAGCCCCCTGGGTGCGCTGCTCTTTGCCGACCCGCGCCAGGCGCCGCGCTGGTTTCTGGCCTACCTCACGCTCCTGGTGGTTAGCATCTACTTGCCGCCGCTCTTGCGTAACGGCAACAACCTGCCCCAAGAACTGGTACGCGCCTTGTTTGTATTGAACATTGGGGCCATCTCCACCATCGCCTTCATCCTGTTTGCCTACTTCATCGGCCAGCAAAGGCGTACCCTGAGCTTGCTCCGACAGGAACAGGCCAAATCGGAGAGCCTTTTGCTGAATGTCTTGCCCAAAGAGGTGGCGGCCGTTCTCAAGCGTGAGAATCGCCTCATCGCCGACCATTTTGAGGCGGTCAGTATCCTGTTTGCCGACGTGGTCGGTTTTACCCCGTTGTCGGCCGAATTGGCTCCGGCCGAGATGGTCAATCTACTCAACGAGGTCTTTTCCTACTTTGACTCCCTGGTGGAAAAGTATGGCCTGGAAAAGATAAGAACCATTGGCGACAACTACATGGTTGGCTCAGGTGTGCCGCGCCCGCGGCCAGATCACGCCCACGCTTTGGCGCGCATGGCCCTGGATATGCTGGACTACACCCGGCCGGATGGCCATGGCTCAACCCACCCGGCCGCCCGCCGGCTGCAATTCCGTATTGGTATCAACTCCGGGCCGGTGGTGGCTGGGGTGATCGGCCGGTACAAGTTCCACTACGATCTGTGGGGCGATCCGGTCAACGTCGCCAGCCGCATGGAGTCACACGGCGAACCGGGCAAAATCCAGATTACCCGCCAGACCTATGAGCTAATCAAGGATGACTTCATCTGCGAGCCACGCGGTAAGGTTGTCATCAAGGGCAAGGGGGAGATGGAGACTTGGTATCTGACAGGCATAAGAGAGTAGCAACTGCTCACCCTCTCCCCCCCTGTCAGGGGGAGGGTTGGGGAGAGGGTGGATTAGCAAAAAGTGAATAGTTTTCGGACTGGAATCTGAACAACACCTGCTGGCATACTATCCTCAATATGTGGTAATAACCTGATTGATGAGGAGAGTAATGGTTCTAACAGCTAGCAGTACCCGCGAAGTTGAACGCATCCACCGGCGCCTGGCCGGCCTGACCCTGACCGACACGGTGGTGGCCCTGACCAGCCTCAGCCGTGACCCCTTTTTCTGGCACTGGCAGGTGCAGCCCCTTCTGCAAGAGGAATTGAAGTCGCGGGACGTGTACGTGGCCCGCACGATTGGCACACAGCGCGATTCGGCCGTGTTGCAGCTTTTCGTCTGGCCGCCCGGCGCCTCGACGGCCATTCACGACCACGCCTCCTGGGGAGCCTTGCGAGCCTTTGTTGGCACATTGGAGGAAGAACGTTATTACCGCCTGGACAACGGCCGCCAGCCTGACGTGGCCCGCTTACGAAAAGCCTGGACACGCCAGTGGAAGTGCCCGGACGGTGTCTCCACGTTCCTGCCCTACGAAGATGGCATCCACCGCGTTAGCAATCCAACCGACCAGGTGGTAATTTCAGCCCACATCTACGGGCCGCGCCTGCACCTGTTCGACGGCCGCGACTATGACCCCCTGCGCGATTACGTCTGCGATCGGTTCGAGGCATGAGCAGGAACTGAGGGAACTTGGGGGAACTGCGACGAGTTCCTGGAGTTCCCTGAGTTCCTTCAGGCCCTCAAGGGTAACGAGAAGGCGTTACTGAATAGCCCGCAACAGGGGCGCCAGCTTATATTTGCGGTGGTGTTTTTCTAGCAGTGTGTCCTGGTAGGCGCGCCACTCGGTCAAGCGGCCGTGCAGTTTGTAGATGTTGTGGGCCAGGCGTAACCAACTGGCGGCCGTCGCATACTCACTCGCTTTGCCCGCATCCATAATCTGCTCCGCCTGGCCTTTGCACTTGCGGATGCCCCAATCAGGGTGACTGTTCTGGGTGGCTTCGACGACTCGCCGCAGGTCGTCGCCATAAGAGAACCCCTGCTTGTCTACGGCCTGCATCGCTTCGACCAGCATCTTTTCGTGGAGGTAAATGTCAACCTTGTCGGTTACTCGCCAGGCTTGGGTCAGGCTTTCTAGCAGACGCGGTCTAACGGCCGGCCATTGGTCGCCGGCCAGGCGTTGAACCACCTGGTAGTTGGCGAGGCTGGCTCTACTGGTAAAGGCTGCTTCGGCCGCCTGCAAAGCCAGAGCCATGTCACCGGCCCGCTCTGCCTGGTCGCGGGTCCACTGGGCCAGTTCCAGACGGCCGGGGGGCGTTCCTAAATTCAGGCCGTAACCAGCGATGACTAATGCGCTGGTCAAGTCGCCCTGGTTGGCAAAAGTCAGGGCCAGCGATAGCACCGGCCCTGGCTCATTCAGATATGTTTTGGCCTTGGCCAGCGCTTCGGCCGTCCGGCCGGTGCGGGCCAGCATATTCACGTACAGACTGTTTTGCCCTTCGGCTTCGGCCAGGTAAATGTATTCCTGGTAACGCCCCTGGCGTTCCAGAACACGCAACCGGGCCAGGGTCAGTTCGTCGGCGTAATCGGGGGCTTCTCCTTCCCAGTCGCCCTGGTTGGCAATCTCGCCTTGCAGCACCTTTACTAATGGCGGATAGTCCCAGCCCTGGCGCACGGCCGATTTGGCAATGTCCAGACCATCCAACGCTTTGTCCCACTGGCCGATGCGCTTTTGCCAATCGCGCCGCTCGTCTGGGGTCAGGTCTAAACTGAGCAGGACTTCGGCCAGCCTGGCCCCAATGGTAACGGTCGCTTCGCCAAGCACGTCTTCGTTCACCTCGTGAACCCATTCTTCCAGGTCGGACACACCTTCTATCCATTCCTCGATGACGGCCGTGATAATGGAGACGGCTGGTTGGGGGGCGCCAGCGTCTAGTAGGGCCTGTATCTTGTCGAAGTGGGGATCCAGCATTTCGTCGGGGTAAATTAGACCCTCGTCTTCGTCGTAATAATCATATTGGTCGGGTCTGCCCGCGTGGCGGAAGTCCTTGCGGATGGCCCGCCGGATGGCCTCAACGTCCAGAGGAATGGGCGCGGCCGCCGAGCCAGCGGCCGGGCTAGGTGGGGTGCTTTGTACTCTTTCGATACCCTCTTCGAACGTCTCTACCAGGGCGGGGTGTTCTTCGGCCGCGTCCAGGATGAGTTGGCGCAACTGTCCTTCGTTCAAGCCGGCCAGCAAAGTAGACAGTTCTGGCCTCACTTCAACCTCAGTCTGGTTATGGACGTAAAACAGGAGGGTGGCGACGATGTGCTTGCAATAGCCGCCCCAGTCGTAAGGGCAGGTGCAATCGGCCCCGGCAATGCCCCCGTCCGTCAGAGTCACCTGCACCTGGTAGGGTTCATATTCGCTGCCTTCCACGCTGGCGGTGAGCCGGCCGCCGCGCCGGATCAGGTCGGTCACGGCCCCTCGCTGGTAGTAGTCGTAGCCGCGCTCAAAGGATTGGCCGCTGGCCCCGGCGCGAATGTCTCCTTCGGTAAGAGGATGGATATTGGTCATGGGCTGTTTCTCCACTTAAACGTGCGACGCGCCGAGAATGACGACCCGTGACCTATAGTGTACCGTTGTTTTCAGTCACCGCCAAAGAAACATACCCACCCGAAGTGAACAACTGTGAACAGGCTTTGGGGAGCAAATTCCGTTCAATTCGCTCCCCTTACCCATTAAGGGGCAAGCCCTAACCAGCTATCGGCCGCCTGCTCCACGTCCATGTCGGCCGCGTTCGGCAGAGCCTCCAGGGCCGTGATCACGGCCGCCCGCGCCTCGTCAACGTCGCCCCCATTGGCTTCGATAATTGCCGCCAGGGTCGTACCCTCGGCCGTTTGCGCCTGGAGTTCCTCCAGGCTCAAGCCGGTCGCCTCGCTGACGGCCGTGAAGACCGCGTTAGCCATCTCCTGGCCTGGATTGGCTATCTCTGTGCCTGTCTTTTCGGCCAGCAAGCGAATCACCATGCCCGTCAAGGCGCGTTCCTGGAAGTCGCCCAGGTCGCCGCTCTCTATAGCTGCCTGGCGGGTGGCGATGTCATCTTCACTCACGTTGCCGGCCGCGCCACCGGCGAAGCCTCCCGGCGGGCCGCCGGCCGCCAGGCCACCCGCTGGTGGCCCGCCGGCCAGGAAACCGCCGCCAGGTGGCCCACCGGCCGGAAAGCCGTCGGCCGTTGTACTGCTGCTGCCCTCTGACTGGCTCGCCACCCGGCCAAAACCACCAGCCAGCGCGCCGCTTTCCATCAGTTCCGTCAGGCTGTCGGCCGTTAGCTTCATATCGGCAATAGCCTGAATTTGGGCAGGGGTCATGGTATCCTGAATCTGGTTGACGACCGCTTCGATCTCCACCGTGGCGGCCGTGTCGCTGGCGCCCAGGCTTTGTAAGGCCTGCCAGAGGGGCAGCAGTTCGGCCGCCTGCGCTTCATCTACGGCCAACTCCGTTTCCTCTAGTTGCACTGTACCCAGAGCCAGTTGCCCCTGCACCGATAAGGCGTCGTTGTAATCATCGTTCAGGCGGGCCTGTTCGCCGGCCGCCACCTCTGCGTTAGCGCTGGACGTACCCGTTTCCGCGCTGGTACAGGCCGCCAGCAGCAAGACAGAAATCAAACTCAAAACCCAAAGAACCTTCTTCATGATCAATACCTCTTACTCTTACTCATGCCTCAACGCTTCAATCGGATCCAACTGGGCGGCCTTATTGGCCGGGAAGAAGCCGAAGAAGATGCCTACTGCGGCGGCCGAGCTAAAGGCCAGGGCGATAGAACTGGGGACAATGACCGTTCGCATATCACTGGTGGCCCCAAACAGAACAGAGCCGCCCATGCCGGCGGCGACACCAATCAGGCCGCCGACCAGACTGAGCATGAGGGCTTCGGTCAGGAATTGCAACCGGATGTCATTGGGTGTGGCCCCCACCGACTGGCGAATACCAATCTCGCGAGTGCGCTCGGTCACACTGACCAGCATGATGTTCATAATGCCAATACCCCCTACGATGAGCGAAACACCGGCTACCCAGGCCAGCAAGTTACGGAAGGCTTCGGTGGCCGCGCCCTGGGTCTCAATGATGTCGTCCTGCGTCTGGAAGGTGAAGGGCAATTCGTCCACCGTCACTTCTTTACTGGTAGCCAGTTTCAACTGAATCTGTTGGATCACCGCGTCCATGTCCGCCCCCTCCTCAATCTGGGCGTAAATGATACGCACGCGGTCACCCACAAAGCGGGCGAACTGGACGGGGATGAACTTGTCAAAGACCAAAGTGATGGGCACGTAGAGTTGGGCGTCGAAGTCGGTGTTGCCCACGACGCCTTTCTCGGCCGCCACGCCGATTACCGTCAGCTTGGTTGTGCCAACGGTGATAGCCTGCCCAATCGGATCACTCTCACCAAACAGGTCTTGGGCCAGGCCGCTGCCCAGGATGGCCACCTTGGCCGTGCGATCCAATTCGGTGTCGTTGAAGAACCGGCCGTCGGCTATCTCCACCTCGCGCACGGAGGGGAAATCGGGCGTCGTGCCAACCAGGGCCACGTCTGCGAGGGTCGTGCCGTCCGCCCGCACCGTTTGCGTCGTCATCTGATCCACGATAGTGCCTACCACCCCATTCACACTTTCCACCACCTCCATATCTTCGTAGACCAGTTGCGGCCCGCTGTTCGCCGCGCCCGGCCCGCCCCGTATAAGGGAAGCCTGGATAAAGACCAGGTTAGCCCCCAGGCCCTCAATCTGCTCGGCGATAGTGGCCTCGGTACCCGCGCTGACGGCGATCATGATGATGACGGCCGCCACGCCGATGATGACGCCCAACATGGTCAGCAGGGAGCGAATCTTGTTGCGCGTCACCCCTTCCCAGGCGATCCGCAAAATCTCGACCGGATTGATCAACCCGGTCGGAGCTGCCTGGCGGGCGGTCGTTGGCTCAACTGCTATCCCCGGCATCGTCAAAGTTTCTTGCGTTGTCGTCATGCCTGATGCTCCTTTTTTACCGGCCGTCCGTCGCCAACTGGCCGTCCACCAGCGTAATTGTCCGGCCGGTTTGGGCGGCAATGTGCGACTCGTGCGTGACCATGACAATGGTGCGGCCACGCCTGTGAAGATCATGTAGCAGTTCCATGATCTCGTCACCCGTCTTCGTATCCAGGTTGCCGGTTGGTTCGTCGGCCAGGATGAGGACCGGATCGTTGACCAGGGCGCGGGCAATGGCTACCCGTTGTTGCTGCCCACCCGACAACTGGTTGGGTTCGTGGTGGGCGCGGTCGGCCAGCCCCACAGAGACCAGGGCAGCCATCGCCTTTGCCTCGCGCTCGGCCGGGGCGAGTGGACGGGCGCGCTGGTAGACCAGAGGGAGTATCACGTTCCGCAGCGCGCTGACGCCTGCCAGCAGATTAAACGATTGGAAGATAAAGCCGATGCGCTGGTTGCGAATGGCCGCCAGTTGAGCCTTATCCAACCCGCTCACGTCCTCACCAGCCAGCAGGTAGGCCCCGGTGGTCGGCCGATCCAGGCAGCCCAGAATGTTCATCAGCGTACTCTTGCCAGAGCCAGACGGCCCCATGACGGCGACGAACTCACCAGCGTTAATGCGGATGTCCACCCCATCCAGGGCGTTTACTTGCGTCTCACCCACGCCATACGTTTTACGCAGATTCTGGGTCTGAATGATGGCTTGATTTGTCATAACAACCTCCATGTTCATTGTTCATTGTTCGTTTCCACAATGCCGGTTGTCACCACTTCGCCTTCTTCCAGGCCGGAGATGATTTCGGCGTAGGTGAAGTCCATCAGACCGACCTCTACGAAACGCAACTGGGGTTCACCATCGGCCATAACAAAGACGGCGTACTCCCCGGCCGACAGCTCGCGCAAGGCTTCCACCGGTACCAAGATCGCGTTCTGGGCCTGGCCGGCCACCACCTCTACTGTCGCGCTCAACCCCACCGGCAGCGTTTGGGGTTTGGCAAAAGAGGTAGCGTCGAGCTGGACGACGGCGCGCACGGCCGTCACCCCATTTTCGTTGACCAGTTCGGGGTCTATCTGGATAACGCGGCCGGTGAAGGTGTCGTCGGGCAGGGCGTCGAACACGACCTGGACTTCGTAGTCCAGCCCGACCATGTTCATATCTGTCTCGTCCACGTACACTTCCAGCATGGGCTGGGCCAGGTCGGCCAGGACGACGACCGCGCCACTGACGTTTTCCCCTACCGAGTAATTGACGGCCGTAATGGTGCCGTCCATGGGAGCCACCAGCGTCGTGCCATCCAGCGTGGCTTGGGCGGCTTCCACGTTCAACTGGGCCTGGGCCAAACTCAAAGCGTGGGCTTCCTGGTCCAACTGGGCCTGTTGTAGAGCCAGTTCGGCTTGCCGGACGCTTCTAGTGGCTGCCTCGATTTCCTCGTCGGTCGGGCCGGTCTGGGCCTGGCGCAAGGCGATTTGGGCCGACAACAGATTTTTCTCCGCGCTGGTGGAACTACTGCGGTTGGTGTTGGCAACGGCCGCATCGTAATTCAGTTGGGCCACCTGCAAGGCTTCCTGAGCGCGCAGCAAGGCGTCGGCGGCCCGTTCTCGCTCCCCTTCCAGGTCGCGGCGGGCGTCATAGAGTTCCCATTCGCGGGCAGGATCCCAGGCCGAGTCGTAGGCGGCCTGGGCGTCGGCCAGGTTGCGCTCCGCCTGGTCTACACTAATACTGCTGACGGTGATGTTGGTGCTGCTGGCCGCTTCCTGGCCGCGAGCGGCATTGTAGGCAGCTTCGGCCGCGTCTAGAGCCGCTTCCAATTCGGCAATTTCGTCTTCGTCCGCCTGCCAGTTCACCAGGTCATCCAGGGCAATTTGCGCCTCTTCCAGATTCAGGCGAGCCTGTTCAACGCTGATATCGTCGTAGCTAACGCCGGTCTGGGTACTCGTGGCGTCCGTCTGCATGGCGGCCTGCGCCAATTGTAGTTCAGCGTCGGCCAGGGCTTGTTGGGTATCGGTGCTATCCAGGCGGGCCAGCACATCGCCGGCCGCCACTTCGTCGCCTACCTGTACCAGCAGTTCGGTCAAGACGCCGCTGGTGGCAAAGGTCAGTTGAACTTCGTCGGCGGCAATGATTGTGCCGGCGCCGGTGGCCGAGACGGTGATACTGCCCCGCCGAGCTACGGCCGTTTGCACCTCAGTTTCAGTTTCGGCCTGGGCGGCTGCGGCGACTGTGTTGCTATAATAGACGTAGCCACTGCCTCCCATGACAAGAAGGACCAGGAGCAATAGGAACCAAAAACGCCTGCGTTTGGTCATGTCAAATTCCCTCCAGGAAATAATAGTCTGGCGTCCAGACCTGCCAGGTTCCTGAAACCTAGCAGGTCTGGGCTTGCTTACTTCTAGCAGTATAGAGGTGTGGTTTTGAGAACTGGTGAAGAAATTGTTAAGAGCTTGTTAAGGCTCACGACTCTGAGAGCAGTTACGATCCAAAAACAAAAAAGCTCTCGATGCTACTCGAGAGCTTTTCCAAGACGGGAGCGACGGGGATCGAACCCGCGATCTACGGCTTGACAGGCCGTCGTGTTAACCGCTACACCACGCCCCCTGACAAGGCCAAATACTACCAGAAAGGGGGGGAAGTGTCAACTTAAGGAAGCTCGTAAAAAGCGCAACCAGTTACCTCCCAGCACGGCCGTCACCTCCTCCTCCGCGTAGCCCCGTTCCCGTAAAGCCTGGCCGATCTTGGGCAGGTCGGCGATGCTGTCCAGTTCGGCCGGGACGTCGGCCGCCCCCAGACCTCCATCGAAATCGCTACCCAGACCCACGTGCGCTGCGTCGCCGGCGAGTTGACAAACATAGTCAATGTGATCCACAACCCGCTGGAGGGCAACGGTGTGCTTTTCACCTCGTTGGTAATCGTCTTTCAAGAAAAGGTTAAACAGCACAATACCCACAATCCCATTGCGTTCCACCAGGCGGCGAAGCTGGCTGTCGGTCAGGTGACGCTGGCCCAGGGCCGGCACCAGGGCGCGGGGGTTACAGTGGGTGGCGACCACCGGCCCCTCGTAGCGATCCAGAGCTTCCAAAGTGGCCTGCTCGCTCAGATGGGTCAGGTCGAGGATGAAACCAAACTCGGCCATAACCTCTAGCAGCCGATGGCCCTGCTGGGTCAGGCCGCCAGCTCCCTTCCAGGCCCCGGCCGCGTAGCGGGTGTCGTCCCAGGCCAGACCAATAACCCGCAAGCCACGGGCGTACCAATCTTCGGCTTCCTCTGGCG
The DNA here is from genome assembly GCA_040751925.1 of Chloroflexota bacterium. Lineage (GTDB taxonomy): Bacteria > Chloroflexota > Anaerolineae > Promineifilales > Promineifilaceae > JBFMFT01. The sequence goes on along the minus strand of JBFMFT010000044.1, from coordinate 396 downwards.
TGCGAATGGGGTCGGCCCCTTCCATGAGCGGCAATAATCCCAAGAGTGGCTGGTGGCCGGGCTGGTGGCTGGCTACCACCTCATCCAGCGCGGCCGTATCCCCTACCAACCGCAGGTGGGTCAGTTCGTCGGCCAGGCGATGATAATAATCCAGTTGGGCCATAGCCAGCCTGTGGGCCTCGGCCGGGGTGCGGTAGGCGTGTCGCAATTGCGCCTCGCTCATTTTGGCGTTGGCTGGGGCAACGTAAAGGGTACTGAAGACCAACCCCACACCCCCCTTGAGCAGTTCGGGTAGGCTGACGGTGGCCCGGCCGTTGGGCAGTTCACTCCCTTCTTCGGCCTGGCGAATCTCGGCCAGCGGCCGGCGCAGGTCGCGGCCGTACTTGAGGGCGTTGT
>JBFMFT010000439.1:0-4423 GCA_040751925.1 Chloroflexota bacterium | reverse complement strand
TGACCGCCACTTCGACCAGGCTGAACCCGGCCGCGCTCGCCAATTCGGGGATAAAGCGGTGCATCTCCCCATAGAGCCGCAACTCCCGCACCACCTCCGCCCGGAAAGCCCGCAAAGAACAGCCCCGGTCGTGCAAAGCCACCCCAGTCGTGCGGGCAATCAGCCGGTTCGCCAGCGCTGAGGGCAGCCGGCGGGACAGGAAAGCGTCGCGGCGGTTCTGCCGCCAGCCATTCACCACGTCATACCCCTCCTCAAGTTTGTTCAGGAGTAGGGGAATGTCGGCCGGGTCATTCTGGCCGTCAGCGTCCATCGTGACGATCACCCGGCCGCCCGCCTGGTCAAAGCCAGCCACTGAGGCCGCCGTCTGGCCGAAATTCCGCCGCAGCCGCACCGCCACCACGTGGGGGTCCTCCTCGTGTAATTCTTGCAGCACCCGAAAACTATCGTCGTGGCTGCCATCATCTACAAAGATGACTTCGTAATCCAGTGAGCGGCCGGCCAGGGCGGCCGTGATCTCCTGCCACAAAGGTCGCAGATTGTCAGCCTCATTCAGCAAAGGAATAACCAGACTCAAATCCTTCATCGTACAGTAGCAAGTAGCAGGTGGCAGGTAGCAAGTAGCAGGTAAGACTTGCCACTTGCCACTTGCCACCTTCAGGGCGATTCTACCATTCTCCCCAATAGGGACAAGAAGAGGGACAGCGGTCGGGACGGCCGCAGGGACATCACCCTCTTATACTGGTGGCATAAAGAAGATGGATGGGCGAACTTATGGATAACCATCCGACCACCCAATCCGTTTCTTCTCTACATCCGTTGTCCTAAAGCAATCAAGAGAGAGGTGTTACCATGTCCTGGCAAATTGATCCCGCCCATTCGCAAATTGACTTTTCGGCCCGTCACATGATGATCAGTACGGTGCGCGGCCGTTTCGAGAACTTCACCGGTACCGTCGAGTTCGACGAAGCCAACCCCGGCCGCTCCCTGGTAGACGTGCAAATTGAAGCGGCCAGCGTCAACACCCGCGTGGCCCAGCGCGACGGCCATCTCCGCTCGCCCGATTTTCTGGATGCGGAAAAGTACCCTTACCTGACCTTCAAGAGCAAACACGTGGAAACGACCGGCCCCAAGCGCGGCCGTCTCATTGGCGACCTGACCATCCGTGACGTCACTCGTGAAGTAGCCCTGGACGTGGATTATCGCGGCCAGATGACGACACCCTGGGGGACCACCAGCGCCGGCTTCAGTGGCGTGACCACCATCAACCGCAAGGATTGGGGGCTAAACTGGAACCAGGTGCTAGAAGCCGGGGCCCTGCTGGTTGGGGAAGACGTCAACATTCACATCGAACTCGAACTCATCAAGCAGCCGGCAGCGTAAAACGTAAAACGTGAAACGTGAAACGTGATTGCTGATCACGTTTCACGTTTCACTCTTCACGTTTCACTCTTCACTTTTCCCTCTTCTTGTGTCATACTACCCGTGTGACACAATTAGACAGTCTCCTGCGCCGTAGCCTGGAGCTGCTCCGGCGGTCAACCTACGCGGTGGCCCTAACCGGCGCAGGACTTAGCACCGCTTCGGGCATCCCCGATTTTCGCAGCCCTCAGTCTGGCCTGTGGGAGCAGGTAGACCCCCTGGAAGTAGCCACCATCTACGCCTTCCGCCACCGGCCGCAAGCCTTTTTCGATTGGATCCGGCCGCTGGCCCAGCAGATCGCGGCCGCCCAACCCAACGACGCCCATTACGCCCTGGCCGACCTGGAAACTTATGGGCCACTCAAGGCAGTTATCACCCAGAACATTGACATGTTGCATAGCCAGGCCGGTTCGCGTACCGTTCACGAAGTACACGGCCACCTGCGCGAAGCCACCTGTATTCGCTGCTTCGACGTGCGGCCGGCCACCGAGCTGATTCAGCAGTTCATTGCCACCGGTGAAGCGCCCCTGTGCCAGCGGTGTGGGGGAATCCTCAAGCCCAACGTCATCCTGTTCGGCGAGCAATTACCCGTGCGAACCATGAACCAGGCCAAAAAAGAGACGCGAGCCTGCGATTTGATGCTGGTGGCCGGCTCGTCGCTGGAAGTGGCCCCGGCCGGCGACCTGCCCATTTTAGCCAAAGGCGTGGGGGCTCACCTGATCATCGTCAATTACGAACACACGCACCTCGACCACCTGGCCGACGTGGTCATCCACGCCGATGTAACTGATGTGCTACCCCGCCTGGCGGCCGCCTTCCGGCCGCAGACCCTTCGCACAGAGACCGAATTATGACTGACACACCTCTGGTTTGGCACTACGGCCTAATGGCCGAGCGTTGGGCTGAATTTATCCACGACGCCCCCGAGTTGCCCTTCTTCCGCCAAGCGATTACCCGCTTCGGTCAGCCTGCGCTTGATCTTGCCTGCGGCGCAGGACGCCTGCTTCTACCTCTGTTACGCGCCGGGATCGAGATTGACGGCTGTGATATTTCCGGTGATATGCTGCGCCAGTGTCAGAAAAAGACAGCCAGTGAAGGCTTCAATCCGCGCTTGTACGAACAACCCATGCACGCCCTTAACCTCCACCGCACTTACAAAACAATCTACATCTGTGGCTCGTTCGGGTTGGCGGGAAGTCGCGAGAACGATCTTGAATCGTTGCGGCGTTGTTATCGGCATTTAGATGACGGCGGGGCACTGCTACTCAACATCCAGGCCGAGTATACGTCACCCGAAGCGTGGAGCTTGTGGCTAAGAGAGAACCGTCTGGCGCTGCCGCAGCCCTGGCCGGAAAAGAGTGGCGGGCGTATCGCCGCGGATGGCAGCGAGCATTTCGGCCAATTCCGCATCGTCAACGTCGATCCACTGGAGCAAACCGTTACGCGGCAGGTGCGCCTTGAAAAGTGGGCCAACGGCCAGCTCGTTGCATCTGAAGACTACCTCCTCCGCGACAATATATACTTTAAGAACGAACTACTTCTCATGTTAAAAGTCGCCGGGTTTCGCCACATCACAGTGCAAGGCGACTACCGTGATGAACCCGCCACCGCCGACCATGAAGAGCTTGTTTTTACAGCGATCCGCTAGTGAACTTCCTCGGTAGATTATCATAAACTAGCTCACCTTGACGGCTCAAGCCCGCCACGCATCCACAAAGGCAACGCACCGTTGAGCCACGATACCTTTTGGGTAGGCTCCCCACATGATGAATAGAGGCGAATCTAACGCATTTCATGTGGCGGAGCGCACGCCTAAAAGATAGAATAATAACCATGCAAAAAGAACGAGTTGTCATCATTGGCTCTGGCCCGGCCGGCCTGACGGCCGCCCTCTATACGGCCAGGGCTATGTTGAACCCCTTAGTCATCGTTGGCCCCCAACTGGGCGGCCAGATTTCCCTCACCAGTGAGGTCGAGAATTACCCCGGCTTCCCTGACCAAGCTTTGACCGGCGCGGAGTTGGTAGATCTGTTGGTGCGCCACGCCGAACGTTTTGGGGCGCGTATGGATTACGATGAGGTATTGTCGGTAGACTTTACCAAAGGCTCCCCCTTCACCATCCGCACCTATAACAACGAATACCAGGCCGAGGCGGTGATCGTGACGGCCGGGGCCTCCCCCCGCCGCCTGGGTGTGCCGGGTGAAGTAGAAAATATCGGCCGGGGCGTCAGCTACTGCGGCACCTGCGATGGCTTCTTCTTTCGCGGCAAGGACGTAGTGGTGGTCGGCGGCGGCGATAGCGCAGTCGAAGAGGCCATCTTCCTGACCAAGTTCGCCAACAAAGTAGAAGTCGTTCACCGGCGCGACGAACTGCGGGCCGGCCTGGCCTTGCAGAAACGCGCCCGCGCCAATGAGAAAATCTCGTTCACCTGGAACACCGTCGTTGACGAGATCGTCGCCAATGGCGTTGTGGACGGCGTGCTGACGACCAATGTCCAGACTGGCGAACAGAAGAAAATGCCGACGGATGGGGTATTTATCTTTGTGGGCCACTTCCCGAACAGCCAATTCCTGCAAGGGCAGGTGGCCCTGGACGAGCATGGCTACGTCATTACCGACGAGTTGATGCGAACCAGTGTGCCGGGCGTTTTCGCCGCCGGCGAAATTCAGGACCCCACCTATCGCCAGATTGCTACATCGGTCGGGCAGGGCTGCGCGGCCGCCTTGCAATGCGAAAAGTGGCTCAGTGAACAGGAGTAGCAAGTGGCAGGTGGCAAGTGGCAAGTCTTACCTGCCACCTGCCACCTGCCACCTGCTACCTGCCACCTGCCACCTGCTACCTGCCACCTGCCACCCGCTACCTGCTACCTGCCACCTGCCACCTGCTACCTGCCACCTGCTACCTGCTGTAGTCTCTCCTCGGTCGTAATGACTGCCATGACATCCATGAAGGCCCGCAGGGAGGGGCTGCGCTGGCGAATGGCGGCGACGGCCGGACCAATGG
>JBFMFT010000438.1:0-4431 GCA_040751925.1 Chloroflexota bacterium | reverse complement strand
CCGACGGCCGCCTTTAGCCAAATTACCCCCACCCCCCTATCAACAGCGACGGCAACACCCACCGCCACGCCCATTATCTATCTCGTAGAGGAGGGGGACACCTTGTTGGGGATTGCCATTGAGCGGTATACGACGGTGGAGGAGATCAAGGCCCTCAATCCAGGGGTGGTACCGGAGTTGCTGCAAATTGGGCAAGCGCTGGTACTGCCGCCGCCAGCGACGGCCGTGTTCCAGGGGGGCGTGGCGACGCCGATTCCCTTGCAGGTGGAGGTAAGCAACGTCAGCCTGTACCAGACGCCGGTGGGTAGTTTGTGGGTATTGGGTGAAGTCTGGAATAGGGGTGAGTACGCGGCCGAGAACGTCCAGGTACAAGTCAGCCTGCCTGACGAGGGGGGCGGTCCCGCGCTGACGGTGACGACCTGGGTAGAGCCGGGGGTGATTCCGGCCGGGGCGAAGGCTCCCTTTGGCCTGTTGATTAGCCAGCCGCCGGCCGCTTACGGCCAGCCGGCGCTGGCGATTGTGAGTGGGGCGACGGTGGTTGACCTGGGTTCGCGCTACCTGGATGTGGCGGTGTCGCAAGTAGAGATGGCGGTGGAGGAGAGCCAGGTGGTTTTGAGCGGCGTGGTGCAGAATGTGGGGGAACGGACAGTTGCCTCGGTGGTGCTGGTGGCGACGCTGTACAATGAGCCGGGGAATGTAGTGGGCTTTGGGCAGTTGCGACTGGAGGAGCCGCTGGCAGCGGAGGAGGAGCGGCCGTTTGAGCTGCGGCTGGCGCCGCCGGGCGGCCGGGCGGCCGGGTTTGCGATGGTGGCCCAGGGGGCGGCGGGAGGGGAATGATGAATGATGAATGATGAATCGGGTGGCGTGGGCCGGAGGGGGGAGATTATCAACAAACGGCCGCAGGTAGCCCCGCTGGTCAATGGTCAACAGATTGCCCTGGTCGTCGGTGCAGCCGGCCGGGTTGGTCTTGTTTTACTGCTTCACTTCTTGCGTGCTATAATGGAGCAAGTAGGTTCGGTCTTTGAAGCGATAGTAAGCACGTCGCACTGCCTGGGCGCAGTGCGCTTGAGAGTGTGAGCTATATACGAACGTCTCATTCAATCTGATCCATCTATTATGATGGGCAAGCCGGTCATCGCTGGCACACGCATTACCGTTGAGCTTATTCTGGAAAAGCTGGCCCACGGTGAGACGATGGAGCAGTTGCTCGCTGCTCATCCGCGGCTAACCCAAACAGCCATTCTAGCGGCGCTGGACTTTGCCTCTCAAGCCTTTTGGTTTTTCGCCAGGGTCGCCTCCACGCCGGGATTATTCTGCTACGCCTGGCTGGTGTAGCGCCCGAGCAGAAGGCGGCCCTGGTAGCCACGGCCATCCAGGAGCGAGGCGCCGAAATGCCACAGGCTTTCACAGTGATTACACGCCAGGCGGTGCGGGTTCGCCGGCGGCAATAGCCTCGCCTCCTCTCTTATTCCTTCTCATACGCGCCAGTATCACAAATCACGCTACCGTTGCCATCGCCATCCACCGGCCGGGCGTAGCCGCGCTGGTCAGTCGTGAGCAGATTACCCTGGTTGTCGAAGCAGCCGGCCGGGTTGCCCGCGTCAATCGCCGGGCTGCCGGGCAGCAGGGCGTGTGTCCAAGTAGGACCGCCGTTGTCCTGCAACGGGCCAAGCAGGGGGTCAATAGGGTTGTCGGGCGTGCCGACCTGGTCACCGGTGGTGGCATTGAAGGTGCAGTCGCTGTTGTTGCCCAGCAGGTTGTAACCATCGGAGGTCAGCGTGCCAGAACAATCGGGACCAGCATTGGAGTCGGCGTTGTCGGCCAGAATCGTATTCTGGAGCGACACCGTGAAAGAGTCACTGCTCCTATAGATACCCCCACCTTCTGCCGCAGAGTTACCGGAGAGGGTGCTGTTGCTGACGGTGAGCGTACCATAGTTTATGATGCCGCCGCCCCTGTATTCGGCGCTATTGCCAGAGAGGGTGCTGTAGCTGACCGTCAGCGTGCCGCCGTAGCTGATGTAGATGCCGCCGCCGTCACCGTAATAGCCGGTGGCGCTATTGCCGGAGAGGGTGCTGTGGCTGACAGTCGCCGTGCCCCAGATGTTGAGGATACCGCCACCGTCGTCGGCGCTATTGCCGGAGAGGGTGCTATTGGTGATGGTCAACATGCCATCGTCGTTGTAGATGCCGCCGCCAGAGGCGCCGCTATTGCCGGAGAGGGTGCTGTTGCTGATGGTCACCGTGCCGCCGTTATAGATGCCGCCGCCGAGGCCGCCAGAGGCGGTGAAGGCACTATTGCTGGAGAGGGTGCTGTTGCTAATGGTCACCGTGCCGATGTTATAGATGCCGCCACCGCCGCTGTGGTCGGCGGTGTTGCCAGCCAGAATGACGTTGCTGACCGTCAGTGTGCTGAGGTTGAAGATGCCGCCGCCGCTGTATTCGGCGCTATTGCCAGAGAGGGTGCTGTTGCTGATGGTCACCGTCCCGCCGTTATGGATGCCGCCACCGTCGCCGCTACCGGCCGTGTTGGTCGTCAGCCGGCTATGGTCAAGGGTCAGTGTGCCCAGGTTATAGACGCCGCCGCCATAGCCGGACCGATTCTGTCGCAGCCGGCTATGCACCAGAATTAAGGTACCGGCATTGTAGATACCACCGCCATTGTCCGCCCGGCCGCCGCCAATGGACACCCCGGCCACGGTGACCGTGGCCGGGCCGGGGATATGGAGGACCCGGTCGCGGGCCACACTGCTACTCCAGCGAATGAGGGTCTGGGCCAGGCCCGCGCCGGTCAGACTCACGTCGTCGGTCAGGTCGAGGTCGCCAGTAGCGGCCGCATCTTCGCCCGTTCCCTCAATTGTGAGTTCAATGACGCCGGCGGGCAGGGTAATGGCGTCTGCGCCAGCCAGGGCATTCGCCTCCTGCACGGCCGCCCGCAAGGTACACTCGCCGGCGGCCGTGGCACAAATTCCATCGCCAGGATTGGCGTCTACTGCATCAATCGTGCTGTTGACGGTAAAAGTTGCGCTGGCGGCCGAGCCGTGGTAAACAAAGGCTTGCCCTTCGTCGGCTTGGCCGTTGTCGTAGCGGTCTGCTCCTACAATGACATCGCCATAGCCGTCGCCGTTGACGTCACCGGCCGTAGCCACCGAGTTGCCGAAGTAAGCTTCGGCCTGGTCGCTTTCAACCGTCCAGTTAGAGCTGGTACTCAGGCCGCTGGCCGAGCCGTGGTAGACGAAAGCTCCCCCTTCGCCAGCCTGGCCGTTGCCATAGGTGAGTGATCCGACGATGACGTCGCCGTAACCGTCGCCGTTGATATCGCCGGATGTAGCCACGGAATCACCGAACGCGGCAGAGGCCTGGTCGCTTTCGGCCGTCCAGTTGGCACTGACGCTCAAACCAGTGGTTGAGCCATGGTAGACATAGGCTCGCCCTTCGCCAGTCTGGCCGTTGTCATACCCAGACGCTCCCACAATGACGTCGTCGAAGCCATCGCCGTTCACGTCACCGGCCGTGCCCACCGATATACCGAAGTAAGCAGAAACCTGGTCGCTCTCGGCCGTCCAGTTGGCCGTTGGGTTCAAGCCAGTAGCCGAGCCATGGTAGACGAAGACCCGCCCTTCATCAATCTGGCCGTTGTCGTAGCCGTATGCCCCCACAATGACCTCGTCGTAGCCATCGCCGTCGACGTCACCGGCCGTAGCCACCGATCTGCCGAAGCAGGTGCAGCTGTACTCACTTCCATACTGGTTGCTCTCAGCTGTCCAGTTGGCCGTCAGACTTAAGCCGGTGGCCGAACCCTGGTAAACGTAGGCCCGCCCTTCGTGTGGCTGGCCGTTGTTGTAGTAGATTGCCCCCACGATGACGTCGTCGTAGCCGTCGTCGTTGATGTCGCCGGCCGAAGCCACGGAATAGCCGAACAAGGCACCGGCCTGGTTACTCTCGGCCGTCCAGTTGGCGGTTACACCCAGGCCGGCGGCCGAACCATGGTAGACAAAGGCTCGCCCTTCGTCGTTCTGGCCGTTATTGTAGCCATATGCCCCCACAATGACGTCGTCATAGCCATCCCCGTTGACGTCGCCGGCTGTGGCCACCGAGACGCCAAAGTAGGCGGCCTGCTGGTCGCTCTCGGCCGTCCAGTTGGCCACCAGGCTCAAGCCGGCGACCGAGCCGTAGTACACGAAGGCCCGGCCTTCGTAGTATTGGCCGTTGCCGTACCCGTGTGCCCCCACGATGACATCGTCATAGCCATCCCCGTTGACGTCCCCGGCCGTGGCCACTGAGTAAGCGAAGTAGGCATACTCCTGATCGCCCTCGGCCGTCCAGTCAGGCGTAGTCGAGAGACCGCGGGGGTCTGGCGACTGAACAATATCTCGCTGCACGGCCGCCCACCAGTCGGCCGGCACGCCAGGGGGCAGGGAAACACCCCGGC
>JBFMFT010000437.1:0-4433 GCA_040751925.1 Chloroflexota bacterium | reverse complement strand
CATCACTATTAAGCGAGGAATTGGAGGATGATGGAACGTGAAGTGATTGTCGTGGGGGCGGGGCCGGCCGGGGCAACGGCGGCGATGGCTCTGGCCCAGAAAGGGCGCGATGTTCTCTTGCTAGACCGCCAGAACTTTCCCCGCGACAAAACTTGCGGCGACGCGGTGCCGGCCGGGGCCATTGAGATTCTCTACCACCTGGGGATGAAGGAGAAAATCGAAGCGGCCGGTTTTTACCCCGTCAATCGCCTGCTGATCAGTTCACCGAAGGGTCACATTTTTGAGGCCGACCTGAAAAGGGGCAAAGAAGGGGCTGACTCTTACATCATTCCCCGTTTGCAGTTCGACGCCGCCTTGCAGGCCCACGCCGTCGCTTCGGGGGCCGAGTTCTGCCAGGCCCAGGTCAAGGAACCCCTGGTGGAGAACGGCCGGGTGGTGGGGGTGCGCGCCCGCGCCGACGGCCGCAACCTGGACATTCGCGCGCGGATGGTGATTGGGGCCGATGGGGTGACTTCGGCCATTACCCGCGCCTTACGCCCGCGCAAGCACATAGACCTGCACCGGGCCGTCGCCCTCCGCGCCTATGTCGAGGACATTGAGGAATTTCCGCACCTCGTCGAGTTCTATCTGTACGAAGGGATTCTCCCCGGTTACGCCTGGATTTTTCCCATCGGCGAGGGGCGGGCCAATATCGGCCTGGGCTTGCGCCTGGATAAGTACCGTGAGGGGAAGCGTGACCTGGAGGAGATGCTGAAGGTCTTTCTGGCGATGCCGGCCGTCAAAAAGCGGCTCAAGCGAGGGGGCGACGTACACGACGTGGCGGTGTGGCAGCTCAATTTTGGCTCCCAGAGCAACCTACAGCACGCCTACGATGGAGCATTGCTGGTGGGGGACGCGGCCGGCTTCATCAATCCTCTGACGGGTGGGGGGATTCACAATGCCCTGATTTCGGCGCGCCTGGCGGCCGACACAGTGGACGAAGCTCTCAAGAAGGGGGACATTTCGCGGCCGGCCCTCCTTCCCTACGAAGCAGCCTGTCACGACCTGATGTGGGGCGGAATGAGACGCTCCTACTTCGTTCAGCGCTGGCTACTGCGCTTCCCATTCCTGCTCGATTTTCTAGTCAAACGGATGAATGAGGATAGTACAATTGCCCAGATTTTCTTGACGAAACTGTGAAACGTAAAGCGTGAAACGTGAAAAGAGGTCATCACGTTTCACGCTTCACGTTGACTAGTGGCGGCGGGAAATGACTCGCCGGGCCTGGGGGCCTTTGCCTCTATCTATGATCTCGAATTCCACCCGGTCGCCTTCGGCCAGGTTGCGGTAGCCGTCGCCGTCAATGGCCGAGTAATGGACGAAGACCTCCTGGCCGCCGGTGTCGGGCTGGATAAAGCCGTAACCCTTGATCCGGTTAAACCACTTCACCACCCCATATTGCTTACTGGATACATAAACTTGCGAATTAATCATGATCATTTCCCTTGCAGCCGTCCAGACGCAGCCAAAACCCGGTAACGCGGCCGTCTACTAGCCGCGCCTGGCTCGCTTGAACCGAACTAAACTACATTCGATCGAGGGCGTTATAGCGTAATCAGCAGTCTGCTTGGCACGCTGCGATTTTAATTATACGGGGCAAGCATTACGCTTCAGATTACAAGTTGTGGGGCAAGAGGTACTGGTAATTGGCAATTACCAATAGCCAATTACCAATTACTCTTGCCTCCGCACCGCCTCGAGGAGGCTCTCCCGTTCGCCACTGTCCACAAAGCTAACACTCTCGGCCAGGGCAATCGAGGCGTCGTTGTTTTCGGCGACGGTGTAGAGGGGGGTACGGCCGCTATCCAGGAGATATTGGCACAGGGCGGCCACCACGCTACGCCCCCACCCCTGACGACGGTGATTAAGCTGGGTCTGTACAGCGATTTCGGCGAAGTGGGGGGATTGCCAGTTCACGTCGGCCGCCGCTACAGTGCCAACTTCCCCCGGCCGGCGGATGACGAAGCGCGGCAATCCGTCATGGGTAGTAGCGCGGGTGACGAGGACGTTGATGATCGGTTGGAAGCGGTGGCGGTCGAGGGCGTACAGGCGTAAGGGAGTCTCCTTCTGTACGTCAAACAGGGCGTGGAGGAGGGGGAGGTAGGCGGCCGGGGCGCGTAGAATCACGGGCGCGCCAGGACGTAACGCACTGTGGATGAGTTCCGCGCTTTCGGCCAGGGCATCCAGGGGCAGGCGCAAAGTGACGAGCGGCCGAAACAGGTCTATACCCGTGCGCGAGAGGGCCACGTAGCCGGTGGCGTGGAGGCTATCGGCCGGATAGGTGATCAATTGCGTCTTCTGATCCGGGTGATAGAAGGCGTAATAAGCGGCCGGGGCGTCGGCCGGCCGGCTTTCATCCAGCAGGTGGCGGATCGCCCGCCGCTTTTCCGATAAGTCCATCTCGTTTTACCCTATGTCTCATTTCTCTTACGGACTATACCCTATTAGACTTGTGAAAACCAAGCAGATACAATCGTAAACGAACAAGACTGGAGGAATAACATGAGCGGACTAGAAGCATTGCAATCAGTTCAATTTGTGACGGCCAAGAATAAGCGATTCGCTGTTCTAAACGCTGAAGATTGGGAAGCCCTGATCGAGTGGCTAGAATCTGTGGAAGACCTGCAAATTGCGCGGCAGGCCTTTGCCGAATTAGAGGCGGCCGGGGGTGATCGTCAGCGAGCCGGCTGGGTAGAATGGTCGGCCGTGGCTGGGGGATTGGGGTGAAGCAATGCGATAATACTCTATCTGTTAATCTCTGTAGCTCTGACCAGAGGCTGTCAGTTGGATAAGTTCATCTATCCTTTTGTTCGCATCTAGCAATGCCCCGGAAATGACGGCTAGATCGGACGGATTGGGCATTAAGCCATTAGTCTGAATAAGTTTTACAATGCCTGCATAGTAGCTGGAAACCATGCTGCCCAGGCTTTTTTCGACTGAAAAAGGCTCAAAATCCAGGGAGGAAACGACAGCAATCAACCTACTGTACCGCAGGTTCCATTCCCATAGCTTCTCAGTCATTTCTCCTGCGGGTCTGGTCCCCATTGTTGTGCCAGCTTTGTACACAAAGAACTCGAATCCTTCTTGCAACCATGAGCGCAAAGATTGGAGGTCTTGTATTTTCTGCGGGGTAATTAACTGCCGCGCCTCTTTTTCGTGGTCAGCCGCCAGCTTCAGGGAGTGCAACTCCTTTTCAGCCTGTAACTGTCGTTCCAGGAGCCGCCGTTGGAAGTAAGCGATAACAACCCAACCGATGGCGGTCAGTGCCACGGTAACAAACCAGCCGATGATGGTCGTTACCAGAGTAAGTTGCTCCGTCGTCATAGAAGTTACCTGTGCCACCGGCCCAACCGCTGGCTTACTAACTCGCCGAGGCTACCTACAAGGATGACCTGGCTCAGGGTGACGATTATACGTGTGTACAGCTTTAGTGACAAAGTGAACAAAAGTTAAGTCGGAGTTGACCGAGGGCTAAGTTGTGGTTTAACGGCCGGGCTTGATCCACCCGCCTCTTCTCCTGATAATGGGCAACAGTTGAACCAATCATTCAAGAAACCGAGTTTCTGCCAGAAACTCGGTTTCGGATAAACAAGGAGAAGAAAAACGTGATTCGTCGTCCCAACCTCTCGCCAGCCGGCCGTCTTTCGTCGGCCGTCATCGTCCTTCTACTGATGGTAGTCCTGGTCGCCTGCCAGAGCGGCCCGGCCGCCAGCACCACCCAACCAACGGCCGTCCCCGACCCCCAGGCTGACCCCGAAGCGGAAACGGCCGTTAAGCCAGAGACATCTGGCCCGGCCGAAGAAACCCTGGTCATCTACTCCGGCCGCAGCGAAACGCTGGTGCAGCCCATCATTGACCAATTCGCCCAGGCCACCGGCATCGAAGTCCAGGTGCGCTATGGCAGCACTTCGGAAATGGCCGCTACCCTCTTGGAAGAAGGAGACAATAGCCCGGCCGACGTGTTTTACGCCCAGGATCCGGGCGGTCTGGGAGCCATCGAACAGGCTGGTCTGTTAGCTCCCTTGCCGGCCGCCACTTTAGCCAAAGTCCCTGCCCGCTTCGTCTCACCGGCGGGAGAGTGGATCGGCATTACCGGCCGCGCCCGCGTCGTCGTCTACAACACGGATACCCTGAGCGAAAGCGATTTACCCAGCGACCTGTGGGGCTTCACCGACCCTCAGTGGCAAGGCCGCCTCGGTTGGGCCCCTACCAATGGCTCTTTCCAGGCCATGGTGACCGCCATGCGTACCGTTTGGGGAGAGGAGGAAACCCGCCGCTGGCTGGAAGGTGTTTTGGCGAATGAGCCGGTGGCTTACGAAAGCAATACACCTATTGTGGCGGCCGTCGGCGCGGGCGAAATCGAGGTAGGATTTGTCAACCACTATTATCTCTAC
>JBFMFT010000436.1:0-4434 GCA_040751925.1 Chloroflexota bacterium | reverse complement strand
AAAGCCGTAAATTCCCAGGCTGCCTAACCATAACCCCAGGGCAAAAACCGCCTTGACCCCCTCCACTGGCCCCAGGCCGGGCAGCAACTCGACCAGCAAACCCAGGTAGTAGGTGAGCGGCGCGTAGTAGTTGAAGATGGGGTAGCCGTAGCCATAGTAGAAGTGGGGAGCCCAGCGCGGATAAACGACGCCGCCGCGCACCAGCCGGCTCAGTTCGGCCAGACGAAAAATGTGCAGTTCGGCGTCAGTTTCCTGGGGTAGCCCCGGCCGGCTCAGAAAGGGCCACAGAGCCATCAGGCAGATCGCCACGACCACCAGGTAGCCAGGGTCGAGGCGGCGAAAGATTGGTTTGAGGACAACCATGTAGGAGCGTAAAGCGTGAAACATGAAGCGTGAATAGAGCATCACGTTTCACGCCTCACGCTTCACGTTTCAGGCAATCATCTCCACAATTTCGTCGGGATGTTGGGCCACGCGCACCCCGGCCGCTTGCAACGCGGCGATCTTACCCTCGGCCGTGCCACTCTTGCCCTCGACAATCGCCCCGGCGTGACCCATGCGGCGGCCGGGTGGGGCGGTGCGGCCGGCAATGAAGGAAGTGACACGCTTGCTCATGGATTGCGAGATGTAAGCAGCCGCCTTCTCCTCATCGTTGCCGCCAATTTCGCCAATCATAATGACTTGTTCCGTTTCCGGGTCAGCCTCAAACATCTTGAGCGCGTCAATGAAGCTGGTACCGTTGACCGGGTCGCCGCCGATGCCGATGCAGGTGGATTGACCGATACCCCGGCTGGTCAGGGCGAAGACCACTTCGTAGGTCAACGTGCCGCTGCGCGACACCACCCCCACGTGCCCCGGTGAGACAATAGAGCCGGGAATGATGCCCACTTTGGCCTGGCCGGGGGTGATGAGGCCAGGGCAGTTGGGGCCGACCAGCCGCACCCCTTTGCGGTCTAAATAGGCGCGGACGGCAATCATGTCTTGCACCGGCACGCCTTCGGTAATGCAGACGATCAGAGGTAGGCCAGCGTCGGCCGCTTCGTACATGGCGTCGGGGGCAAAGCGGGCCGGCACGTAGATGACTGTCGCATTGGCTTCGGTGGCTTCCACCGCTTCCTGGACGGTGTTGAAAACCGGCACGCGCTGTTTTCCCACTTCTACCCACTCGCCGCCTTTGCCGGGCGTCACCCCACCCACGACCTTCGTCCCGTATTCGACCATTTGCCGCGTGTGAAAAGCTCCCTCACGGCCGGTCATACCCTGCACCAGCAGGCGTGTATTTTTGTCAACCAGAATACTCATCCAAACTCCGTCATCAGGGGTGATGAGTAATGAGTGACTCATCACTCATTACTCATCACTCATTACTCATTGCTCGCTTGGGCCGCAGCGACCGCTTTCTGAGCCGCTTCCGATAAAGAGGTAGCCGTGATCATGTTGGCTTCGGCCAGGATGGCCAGACCCTCGGCCGCGTTCGTGCCAACCAAACGCGCCACCATCGGTACCGTCGTAGGAACTTGCTTCAGGGCCTCAATGATGCCCCGCGCCACTTCGTCGCCGCGAGTAATGCCGCCAAAGATGTTGAACAGAACGGCTTTGACCGATGGGTCAGACAGGATAATCCGCAAAGCGACGGCCACTTGTTCCGCCTTAGCCCCGCCGCCAATGTCCAAAAAGTTGGCCGGCCGGCCGCCGAACAGCTTGATAATATCCATCGTGGCCATGGCCAAGCCGGCCCCGTTGACCATGCAGCCAATGTTGCCGCTCAACTGGATGTAGTTCACCCCATTCAAGCGGGCTTCCCGCTCGGCCGGGGTCTCCTCGTCCACGTCGCGCATTTCAGCCAGTTCCGGGTGGCGATAGAGGCTGCTGTCGTCAATGACCATCTTGCCGTCGGCGGCGATAAGTTGGTTATCTGTCGTCCACATCAGGGGATTGACTTCGGTCAGCGAGGCGTCGTTGGCCTTGAAAGCGGCGTATAGGCTGGTAGCCATCTTGTGAAAATCGCGCCACAATTCTGTCGGCAAATTCATACCCGAGGCCAGGTAAGTGGTCTGGTAACCGCGCAGGCCAATCATTGGGTCTATATGCACCCGGAAAATCTTGTCGGGAGTGGTCGCCGCCACTTCCTCGATGTCCATGCCGCCGGCGGCCGAAGCCATCAACATCGGCAGCCGCCGTGAGCGATCCACCAGCACAGCCAGGTAGATTTCCTGCCTGGGACTGACCGCCTGATCTACCAGGACTTTACGCACGGTAAAGCCGCGGATGTTCATGCCCAGGATTTGCGCGGCCACCGCTTCGGCCTCGTCGGGGTTGTTAGCCAGCTTGATGCCGCCGGCCTTGCCCCGGCCGCCGGTCAAGACCTGGCTCTTGACGACGACCCGGCCGCCCAGGTCACGGGCAATAGCCCGCGCCTCGGCCGGGGTGCTGGCTACATCGCCACGCGGAATTGGCACGCCCTGTTGGGCAAATAATCGTTTTGCCTGATACTCGTGTAAATTCACGCCCTACTCCTTTTGTCAGTAAGAGGTTTGAGTATAGGTAAGTGTATCATTGTACGTTTCGGCGTGCCAGCCTATAATCACCTGCTAAGAAAACAGGACGCGGATGACGCGGATCAGGCGGATGGGCGCGGATTCACTGTGACTGCTTTGGACGATATGCAAACTGGGAGCGTGCGGCGGAAGGTTCAATTCTGGCTGGGCATGGGGGTCAGTCTGGCCTGCCTGGCCCTTATTTTCGTCTTCGTCAAGCCGGCCGATGTCCTGGTCGTCCTGAAAACCGTCCACCTCGGCTACCTGGGCTTGAGCGGTCTGGGCATCTTGACCTTCATGGTGCTGCGAGCCGTCCGTTGGCGAATCCTGTTGAACGGGGACGTGCCTTACGGCCGCGTGTTCCACGTCCAGAATATCGGCTATATGCTCCTCAACACCCTACCCTTCCGCGTGGGCGACCTGGCGCGAGCCTTCCTCATCGGCCGCATCCCGCCCGTATCTGCCACCAGAGGGTTGTCTACCCTGGTGGTGGAAAGGATTCTGGATTTACTGTTCATCGTGCTGTTAGTTCCCCTGACGGCCGGGCAGTTGCAGCGACTTCCGGCCGAAGTGACCTCGGCCGTGCGCCTGTCCGGCATTGCCGCCGCCACGGCCATCGTCGCCCTCATCATCGCCGCCAACCAACGAACGCTGGTCAGAAGGCTGGCGACGGCCGCCCTGAAGCGGTTGCCTTTTCTCAATGCAACAACCTGGGCGCGGCGGATAGATGAGCTGTTGGCCGGATTCAGTGGTCTGAGCCGTCTGGGTCAAGGTTTAACGCTGGGCTTGCTAACGATTGTCACCTGGCTGCCCATCATTGCCGCCTACTACAACGGGATGTTGGCCGTAGGATTGCGGCCGACGGTGGTCATGGCCGCCTTCGTCGTCTGCGCGGCCGGCTTCACAGTCAGCGCGCCCTCCTCACCAGGGCAGGTCGGCGTCTTCCACGCCGGTGTCACCTTTGCCCTGGTGCAGCTATTAGGCCAGCCGGCGGCCGCCTCAGCCAGCTTTGCCCTGCTCTACCACGCCCTCAACCTGGTCTTAATGGTGCTGTTGGGGTTAATAGGTGTCTGGGTTACCGATGCAACCCTCTACCAAGTCTTTCACTTTACGAAGGTGTATAGTAGAACAACGGATTAAGAGAACCAACGGATTCTTCTCTTAATCGTAACTACTCAGCCAGAAACCAGGTTTTTCTCTGAATAACCATCGTTTTTCCGTAAAAAACCTGGTTTCTACAGAGAGCCCGAGCAGTTACTCTTAATCCGTTAATCTTGCCAATTCGTGTCCTTGTTCTTATGAAGATACTACAAGTCCTCACTTACTACCGGCCGCACGTGAGCGGTCTGACCATCTACGTCGAACGGCTCTGCCGGGCATTGGCCCGCCAGGGCCATCAGGTAACGGTGTTGACCTCCCAATACGACCAAGGTCTGCCCCTGCGGGAGACGTTAGATGGCGTTCACGTCCAGCGCGTGCCAGTGGCCCTGCGGGTTAGCAAAGGGGTCATCATGCCCACCTTTGGCTGGCAGGCCACCCGCTTCACGCGGGCGGCCGACGTGGTTCACCTCCACCTGCCTCAATTCGACGCGCCGGGGCTGGCCCTACGCGGCCGGCTGTTTGGCAAGCCCGTTATTCTCACCTATCACTCCGACCTGCAATTGCCGCCGGGCCTGTTCAACCGGCTGGTGGATCGGGTGGTCGTCATCACCAACCGGCTGGCTGGTCTATTCTCGAACGCCGTAGTCGCCTATACTCACGATTTCGCCAGTCATTCGCCCTTCCTATCGCGCTACCTGGATCAGAAGCTCATCGTCATCCCGCCGCCAGTTGAGTTGACCGATTGCCGGCCGGAACAGGCGGCCGACTTCAAGGCTCGCCATCATCTGAACGGTCA
>JBFMFT010000435.1:0-4435 GCA_040751925.1 Chloroflexota bacterium | reverse complement strand
CAGCCCCTGGATCAGCACCTCGCGCAGCCCAACCAGGTAGAGGATGACAGCCAGGCCCACCAGCAGCCCCAGGAAAACCGGCCAGCCCCGCCGATCAGACGCACTGGGCATCATGGCGTTGCCGATGGCGAACAGGAGATAGAGCCAGAGCAGGAAATCATTGGTGGCAAAGAGGGATTGCAGGGCCAACAGCAGGCTGTCCACGTCGCCGCGTTGAATGACGGCCGCCAGGTCGGACACGCCAAAGACGCGAAAGGCGATGAGGAGGAGGGCGGCCGTGCCGGTTATCAAGGGGGCTGCCCCAATCAGGCTCTCCTGGAAGGGGCCGACGTTGCGCCCTTTGTAGTATTGGACGTAGCCCAACGTAACCGAACCGTCTGTCTCTAACTTGGGCAGGACAGAAAAGGCCCCCGTGCGGACGCCGAGCAGCCCGGCCGTTAGCCAGTGGCTCAACTCGTGCAGCAGGACGCCAGGGAAGAGGATGATGGCGTAAAGGACGACCGACCAGTTGGGGTTGCCGGTCAGCAGCAAAGCCAGGCCGCGCAAGTGGCGGTGCGTCCACCGCTGGGTGATGAGCAGGATGGGCAGGCTCAGGCCAACCCAGGCAAACGGTGTCAGGTCCTCAGGCATGGCGGAATAGTGATGAGTGATGAGTGGTGCGGTTACTCGCGACTCACCACTCATCACTCGTCACTTCCTGGCGGCGTTTTGCACCAACTGGACGAACGTCGGTTTGAGACTGGCCCCGCCAACCAATGCGCCGTCCACGTCGGGGTGAGCCATGAAGTCGGCGATGTTCTTCTCGTCCACGCTGCCGCCGTATTGGATGCGAACCTGTTGGGCGGCCGTCTCGCCAAACAGGTCGGCCACTGTACCGCGCACGGTGAGGCCAATAATCCGGCCGGCGTCCATGGGGCTGGCAAACTTGCCCGTGCCAATGGCCCAGATCGGTTCGTAGGCAATGATACAGCGAACGACCTGCTCTGGCGAGAGGCCATCCAGGGCGGCCCGCACCTGCCCACTGACGAAGGCGTGGGTCTTGCCCGCTTCATTCTGGGCCAGGCTTTCACCGACGCAGACAATAGGGGTCAGGTTGTGGGCCAGGGCGGCGTGGACTTTTTTATTGACGGCCACATCGGTCTCACCAAAATAGGCCCGCCGTTCGGAGTGACCGAGGATGACGTATTGGCAATAGGGGGTGAGCATGGTGGGCGCACATTCCCCCGTGTAGGCGCCCTTATCGGCGTAGTGCATATTTTGCGCCCCCAGGCCAATCTGGGTGGCTCGCAGGGCTTCGCTGACGGACGGTAGGGCGACGAAGGGTGGGCAGAGGACGCTCTGCACGCCCGTCACGTTGCTCAGACCCCAACGAATCTCCCGCACAAAAGCTACCGCCTCCTCCACCGTCTTATTCATCTTCCAGTTGCCGGCAATGATAGGGGTACGCATGAGTCCTCCTGGGAGTAAGAGTAAGCCTTACTCTCACTCCTACTTAGCAAATCCCACCGCCCTCGTCTCGCGAATGACTGTCACCTGCACCTGGCCGGGGTATTGCATATTGTCCTCGATGGTCTTGGCAATGTCTTTGGATAGGCGCATCGCCCCCAGGTCGTCAATGACGCCCGGCTTGACCAGGACGCGGATTTCGCGGCCGGCCTGCAAGGCATACGCGCTTTCCACTCCTTCGAAGGAGGTGGCGATTTCCTCCAACGTCCGCACGCGCTTGATGTAATGTTCCAGGCTCTCGCGCCGCGCCCCTGGGCGTGCGCCGGAGATGGCGTCGGCCGCTTCCACAATGATGGCCTCTACCGATTCCTGATCCACTTCGTGGTGGTGGGAAGCAATGGCGTTGACTACCAGGGGCGGAACGTTGAAGCGTTTGGCAAATTCGGCGCCGATGAGAGCGTGCGTCCCTTCCTGTTCGTGATCCATGGCCTTGCCCAGATCGTGCAAGAGCGCGCCAGCTTTTGCCAGTTCGATGTTGGCGTGCAGTTCGGCGGCTAACATGGACGCTATTTTAGCCGATTCGACAGCGTGGTACAGTTGGTTTTGGCCGTAGGAGGTGCGGTATTTCAGACGGCCGAGCATCTTGACCACTTCTGGATGGAGGCCGTGAACGTTGGCCTCAAAGGTGGCTTGTTCACCAGCCTCTTTGATGTCCTTGTTGACTTCGACCTGGGCGTCGTTGATGAGCTTTTCGATGCGCGAGGGGTGGATGCGACCGTCTACGATGAGCTTGCTGAGGGCGCGGCGGGCCACCTCGCGCCGCACGGGGTCGAAGCTGGAAATCGTCACCGCTTCGGGGGTGTCGTCTACCACCACGTCCACTCCGGCCGCTTGCTCAAAGGCGCGAATGTTGCGGCCGGCGCGGCCGATGATCCGCCCCTTCATCTCCTCACTGGGCAAAGGCACCACCGATACCGTTAAATCGGCCACGTGGTCGCTGGCGACGCGCTGGACAGCCAGGGCAATGAGTTCGCGGGCTTTGGTTTCGGCCGTTTCTTTGGCCTCGTCCTCAATCTGGCGCATGATCCGCGCCATGTCCTGGCGGGATTCGGCGGCTACGGCCTCCAGCAGTTGGGCCTTTGCCTCCTCGACTGAAAGACTGGCGATCTTTTGCAGTTCCGTCAGCCGCTCGTTTTCCAGGGTTTCTATCTGGTTTTGTCGCCGGTCCAGGTTGCTCTGCCGTTTGTTCAACATCTGCTCCCGCGCTTCCAGCTTTTTGGTCTGTCTATCCAGACCCTCATGGCGATGGTCCAGTCGTTCTTCGGCTTTCGTCAAATCCTGGTAGCGGCGATCAATCACCTTCTCCGCTTCCAGTCGCAATTGCTTGGTTTCCTTCTGGGCGGTAGCCAACAGGTTTTGCGCCTCCTGTTCTACCTCTTGCCTGCGCCTGGCAATTTCCGCTTCCAGTTTGGCGTACTCTTGTTCTGTCCTGGGTTTGAGCCAGCGCACCCAGAGAACGGCAGCAGTCAGGCCACTAGCAACCAGGCCAATGACCAGGCCGATCATAATCTCTAACATTCCTTTCTCTCCTGATAGGGGCTAGAATAGCGGATGAAGAGAAGCAACGGATCTCGATCCGTTGCTTCTCTTAATCTGGTGTTCTATTACCCATCTCCTCTAATATACGTTCAATAGTTTCCCGAATGGTTGTGTAATGAAAGCCGCGTCGCTGGAGAAAAGTTGCCAGCTTGAGGCGAAGCTCGTCCTGGGGTAAATGGCTTAGACGCGAGGCCTGGTGAACGGCCGCCCGATAAGCCATCTCGCTCTCGTCTACCCCAGCCAGGGCCGCCTCGATCTCTTCACGATTCAGCCCTTTTTGTTGCAGCTCCTGGCGCAAAGCCAGGTGGCTGCGTGGCTTGAAGGTTTCGCGCTGCTCGACCCAATAGCGGCCGAACCCCTCGTCGTCCAGCAGCTTCGATTCGCCCAGGTGGGCGATCACCTGGTCAATCACCGCCTCGTCGAACTCTTGGCGGCGAAGTGAGCGGCGAATTTCGGCCTGGCTACGCGGCCGGCGGCCGATCAATTGCATCGCTTTATGCCTGGCCTTGACGAATGTGTCACCACTGACCAGTTCAGCGATTTGCCCGGCCGTCACGACCTGGCCGACGCGCAGGTTAGCGGCCGTCTCGTTAGACAGTCCGGCGGCAAACTGCCCATCTACGTAGACGTTGACCCGATTCTTAGCCTTTTGCTGGGGCGTTATTGCCGTAATAATACCCATAAGCAAAACAAAAAAAGCCGTGGCTCGCCAGCCACGGCTATTAAACAGGCATGGTCTCTATCGCCAACAGCTACGATGAGGCGTTGGCCCCAGCTAGTCTACATGGTTCAGACATCGGATGTCTCGGAGACATCCGATGTCTTGAGCAGAAGATAGTTACTTGTTGCTTCGTGACAATCAGCCGATCTAGCTGGCGACTCAATGATAGGAAGAATAGGACCTATTCTTGCTACCATCCTTTTCTGTCTGTCTGTTAATACCGGTGGCTAGAGAAACCTGCTGCCCAGCGAGCCTGGCCCTTCCTTCTCTATCGAGCCAGACCCTCTTCTCTAGTCCCTTATGATTACATCGCGGCCTCTATGGCCGGCGCGGCTTCTGACACTAAAATACCGGCCGCCCGTCGAACTTCATTCTCCAATGTCGTTAGTAAAGCTGGGTTCTGGGCCAGGTACATTTTAGCATTTTCACGGCCCTGACCCAGCAGGGTCTCGCCAAAGCGGAAGAACGCACCCCGTTTGTCCACCAGGCTATGCAGAACAGCCAGGTCGAGTACGTCACCCGTTTTGGAGATACCCTCATTATACATGATGTCAAATTCACACTCGGTGAAGGGCGCGGCCACCTTGTTCTTCTTCACCTTCACCACCGTCCGGTTGCCCACCACCTCACTGCCCACCTTGATCGCCTGTATCCGCCGAATGTCCAGCC
>JBFMFT010000434.1:0-4454 GCA_040751925.1 Chloroflexota bacterium | reverse complement strand
AGGGGGGCAAGGGGGACAGGTAACTATCTCGGTGGCACGCCCATTACCTGTGTCGGTGCCGGTGATGCTGCGTTGGAGTGTGGCGGCCGAAGCTCTGTTAGCCGCCGCTATTCTGGTGGCCGTTGGCTGGCTGGTGACGCTGGAGCCGGCCCGCCAGGTGGCCTCGCGGATGGGTCTCGGCCGGGCCAATGACCTGAACTTCGTGGACACGGCCGACACAACGACCGTTCAACTGATCATCGAACCGGGCCAGGTGGGGCTGAATCGCTTTCAGGTTACATTGACCGATCCGATCCAGCGGGCTATTCCCAATGCCACCGTAACCGTGCGCCTGACCTACCTGGAAACGGAGATGGGGGGGATGGCGACAGAAGCCACCCACCAGGGGGTCGGCGTCTATGAAACCCCGGACACCTTCTTGAGCCTGGCCGGTCAATGGCAGGCGGAGGTCATCGTGCGGCGGCCGGATGCTTTCGACGCCCAAACCGCCTTCCGCTTTGAGGTCATGCCAGGCAGCGCGGCCGGTAGCGCGGCCATTGCCCCGACGGCCGAGACGGGTAAGCTGCTGTGGGGAATTGAACTGGCTCTGTTGGGTCTCCTGTTCACTGGCGTTAGCGTGCCGTTGGGTAGTTGGCGCACACGGCGCGGCCGGGCGACGGCCGTACCCGGAACTTTGGCCCTCCTGGCGGGTATCTTCGTGGTGGTCAGCGCGCAGTTGGGCGGCCGGCCGCCGGAGCGCATCAATCCTATCGCTCCCACCCAGGAGTCTATCCTTATGGGCCAAAGCCTCTACGCCACGAAGTGCCTGGAATGTCACGGGCCGACTGGCCTGGGTAATGGCCCACGGGCGATGGAGGTGAATCCGCCGCCGGCCGTACTCATCACCCACGTTCCCCTGCACACCGATGGGGAACTGTTCGACTTTATCTACGAGGGGCGGCCGAATACGGCTATGCGCCCCTTCCGCGACGAACTTGCCGAGGAAGAAATCTGGCACATCGTCAACTTCATCAAGACCTTCGTTATCGAGTAGGTCACGTGTCCAACGTGACCATCTTGTCGTTCCACTCTCCGCCAGCTACTTTAATCACCCATCACAAGGATAAGGTAGCTTTTACATGGAACTCGTCAATTGGAATTACTGGTACGTTTTTCCTTACGCGGTCTTCGTAGCCTTCACGGCCAATGCGTCGGGCTTTTCTGGGGCTGTTCTCTTTCAGCCCTTCTTCAACTTCGTTCTTAAACTACCCATCGCCCAGTCCATCGCCACTGGCGTGGCGACGGAGACGATTGGGATGTCGAGTGGCGCATACCGCTACTTCCGCATGAAGAAAACCGACGTGGGGGCGGTCAAGGTGTTGCTGCCGGTGGCTTTGGCTGGGGCCATCGTGGGTCTCCTGGTCTTTACCCGCGTCTCCCGCGACGTGCTGCGCCTGATCGTAGGGGTCGTCGTCGGCTCGATTGCCACCTACCAACTCTACCGGGCTGGCCGGGGGTTGTTTGGCAGCCGGGAAACGGCCGATCACCAGGCCCTGAAGCGCAATCGGTGGCGATCCTTCCTGGCGGGGGCGTTCTCGGCCGTGACCGGCACAGGGGTCGCCGAACTGCACCAGCCATTGCTGGAACACGAGGGCCAACTGCACACAAAGCGGGCCAACGCGACAGCTATCTTCATCGAGGCCCTGGTAGACTGGGGCATCACGACGGTCAACCTCTCGCTGGGCAACCTGCGCTTCGACATCCTGCTTTTCAGCGCGACCGGGGTTCTCATCGGCGCTCAGTTGGGCGCCCTGGCTTCCCCCTACCTGCCCGACCGCTTACTCAAAACGGTCTTTGGCGTCTCCGTCCTGGGCATCAGCCTGGTGTACGTGGTCACTTCCCTGCGGACGCTTTTCTAAGCCCCTCCCTTTAGAAACTCGGTTTCTACCGAAAGAAACCGAGTTTCTTCCTTGCTTGTTTACCAGGAACTTGTGAGCTGTATGAGTTCAGATAAGTCGAGCAGGTCTCCCAGACGGCCGTTCAACTGGCAAACCTCTACGACGGCCGCCTTATGGATGTGAACAACCCCATCCACGCAAGAGTCATCCAGCAGCTTGGTAAGCCGAGCTGGATCGTATTCATTGGTCAGAACGTAGTACAACAATGGTTCCTGGCGCGCTTGGCGGAAGATGCGCTGGTAAGCCGCCTTATACACCGGACATTCGTTGGTGATGTCGCTCATGCGATCGTGTCGCACGCTCCACTTGGCCGAGAGAATGGCCCTGGGGATTCCCCCTTTGCTGGCTAATACGTCAATGCGCGGTGTGCCACTGCGGCCGGGGAAGGCAATGCCTGGAAAGACCGAAGTCGCCTGGCTTTCTGTCTCGTAAAGAATGTGGGTAGGGCCAAATCTTTGTAGAACGTGCTGAATCAGGCCAATGAAAGCAATACCTAGCGGGTTCTGTCGCTGCATCCCCAGGTAATCCGACCCTTTCATAAGCAAGTCAACTTTCCCTGGCGCCTGATCGGCCGGGCACCCCAAATGATTAGCCAGATATTGGTTGATTGACTCTGCCCGAAGTTGCCAGGGCGATGCGCTTGTCCAGGTGCGTCGTTTGACCGGCGAAGACGGCCGGAGTTTGTCGGCGTCAATAATGTGGGGCAATTCCCCAAAACCCAACCAATTCACCGGCTCATACCACAACAGCGTTTGGTAGATACCCAACCAGGCTGTTTCGGCGTTTAGTCCGGTCGGGTAAGTGGCTTGCTCAAACAGGCGAACGGCGTCAGTGATAGTCTGCTCTCGACTAGGCATACTTGGGCTATTCCCCCTTGTAAAATCCGATAACGTACTCTTCGTGCATCCGATGTTCGATGTTAGAACCTTTTTGTTTGCCAAAGCGGGCCGGCATCATCCGTTTATTGCGGTCCAGATTCCGTTCAACCACGCCTACGACCTCGAAACCCAGGCTAGCCCCAATGTCTGCCAGGCAGGTATGCGTTTGCACGTCTAAGCCGCGCATGGTGGAAGTACCTACCACGACAATGGCTGCCCCATCCTTCCGCAAGACGCGAACCATTTCCGCCAGGGTCATTCTCATTTCTACGAAGTATTTACGCAGGATGTCTGCCTTCTTTCTGTCCAGTGCAGCTAATGAACCAATGATTTCTTCCGCCCGATCAGGCAGCGGCGTTTTCCCTAGCAGGGAGTCGCCGACACGCTCAGAACCGATGTATTGCGAGCGCACTTCCGAGAGCGAATTAACCGAGGCCCCCAACCAGACAAGCGAGAACTTATGCGCCCTCATGTAATCAATGGCGTTGGCATAAGGAGGAGAGGTCACGATCAGGTCTACGACCTCATCAGCCAACGGCATCGAACGGGTGTCCGCGTTCGTAACCATCCCGGCCGCTTCGATCCGCCTTATCTCGGCTAGACTTGCCAGATTTTTGCCAAAGCGTGTGGAGAATTGCTCCAGGGCGTTCCGAGGCACTTTGTCTTCAACGCGATGCGGCCGGCTGTGCGCCAGATCACGCGCTCTCGACACCCCGCCTGATTTAGTGACGATGACCGAGGAAAAGGTCAACTGCAAGAAGCGTTTGATTGGGGGGCCCTCAACACCCTCTAGGGCCAGGACGAGGGCCATCAACTCAAGCTGGGTGTTGGGTAAGAACCAGTAGTCAATGAAAGCACGTGTCTCCTGCTCAAATCGTTGTGCCAGATTTTGTGCGACAAGAGCCACGTTGTTGGTGATCAAATCATAAGCTCTCGCGGCAACCTCAAGGCCGGCCAGACGCACGGCATCCATATCTAGTGGCGTCGTCTTAACCTGGCCCAATTGGACGGCCAGGGGATCGAGGTCGAGGCCGATTCCGCACCGTCCCTCCAAGATGGCCTCGACAATGGTTGTGCCGGACCCCATCATGGGATCGAGGACAACCTGGCCCGGCCGCGTAAGTCCCCGGATGAAGGCGCGGGGCAACTGGGGTGGAAACTTGGCGGCAAAAGCATGGAGGTTATGCGAGGCGTAGCCGCTATCCGTGCCGTGAAAATCCAGTTCGCCTTCTAGGAGAGCCGCCAACCGTTCGCGTTTGCTCATCTGTGGCTCGAATGAGTGCGGCCGTTCGGACTGGTTGCGGCCGTTGAAGGCGAATAGCCGGAGTTGCTCTTTCAGGGTAGGGGGCGAAGACAAACTGGCCTGCTGCTCGGTCATAGCGTTCACTACCGGCCAATTATAACCGATGTGTACCCAAACGTGACATAGATTGGTTCGTTCAATCCCCCACTACCACGAAAACAGGCGTCGAGTCGAGGGTCAAGGACAACCGGCCGCCGGCCGCCCCCACCACCTGCGTTCGACCCTGGCCCTCTCCCTCGGTGGTGGGGGTGAGGGTGACCAGCGCACTGGCCGCCTCGAAGGGTAATTCGACCGTAACGGCCGGTGGTGGGTCGCCAGGCAGGTGCAGGCGGCCGT
>JBFMFT010000433.1:0-4461 GCA_040751925.1 Chloroflexota bacterium | reverse complement strand
CAGACTCTTGGTACCAGTTAAACATTCGACCGCAGACCAGCTTTCATCCTATTCTACCTGTGATGTTGGGCTTGGAGGCTACTTATTTTCATTCATCGTGGTGCGCTGCGGCGCATGATGTCTCCTCTATAGATTGCCTGACAAACTTTTAGTGCACCCCGGTCTGAAGAACCCTTTGCGCCTTTGCGTGACAAAAGGTAAACTGGCGGGCCATGAGCGGTCAGAATCCGATTTTTCCTTTCCTGGAACGGAATGGTGTCCTGATTGTGGACGGCGGTCTGGCAACGGAACTAGAGGCCAGGGGGTATGATTTGGGCGATGAGCTGTGGTCGGCCCGGCTGCTGCTGGACGCGCCAGAAGCCATCGGCCAGGTTCATTATGATTATTACGCGGCCGGAGCCGACTGCGCCATCGCCGCCAGCTACCAGGCGACAATCCCTGGCTTGATGAAACGGGGACTGACGGAAGAGGAGGCGATTCATCTGCTGCGGCGGTCAGCGCAGTTGGCGATAGAAGCTCGCGACACTTTCTGGGCGGAAATGGGCAACCGTCGCGGCCGTTTGCGTCCCCTGGTGGCGGCCAGTATTGGGCCTTATGGGGCGGCCCTGGCCGACGGTTCGGAATACACCGGCTGTTACGACCTAGATGAAGCCGGGCTATATCGCTTTCATCGCCGTCGCTGGCACATCCTGGCGAACAGTGCGGCCGACCTGTTGGCCTGTGAGACCATTCCCTCGCTGCCCGAAGCCAGAGCCTTGCGCCGCTTGCTGGGGGAAACACCCGACAATTGGGCCTGGGTGAGTTTTAGCTGCCGCGACGAGAGCCACCTGAATGATGGTTCACTCCTGGCCGAAGCGATCGCGGCGGTGGCCGACGCGCCCCAGGTAGCGGCCGTCGGCGTCAACTGCACCCCACCCCGCTTCATCCCGGCTCTCATTGCCGAAGCCCGCCGGGCGACGGATAAGCCCATCATTGTCTACCCCAACTCTGGCGAACAGTACGACGCTGTTCACCATTGCTGGTTGGGGCTGGCGGACGCGGCCGACTTTGCCCAGGCCAGCCGGGCGTGGCGGGCGGCCGGGGCCAGCCTGATCGGTGGCTGTTGCCGGACGGGACCGGCGCATATTCGGCGGATTAAGCGAGTGATGAGTGGAGAGTGGAGAGTGAAAAGTGAAGAGTAAAGAGTGAAAAGTGAACACCATTACTATTCCCCCTATGGTTACGATAGACACGGCGCGGCTGCGGCTGCGAGAATTTACGCTGGCCGACGCGACGGCCGTTTTCCAGATGATGCGCCAGACGGCCGTGTTTCGCTACGCCGATTGGGAGCCACCCCTCTCGTCTTACGACACAGAAGAGATGATTCAACGCTACCTGGCCTGGCAGTTCGACGCGCCGCGTCTCCATTTGGTGCTGGCGATGACCCTGCCCGTCGAGAATGGCAAGCTGATTGGCACGATTGGCCTGAACACGACCAACGAAGCGACGGCCGAGGCCGAGTTAGGCTTCAACCTCGACCCGGATTACTGGCGACGGGGATTGGCGACGGAAGCGGCTCAGGCCATGCTAGATTACGGGATGGCGACGGCCGGCTGGCGGCGCATCTTTGCCACCTGCGACGTAGACAACAAAGCGTCGGAAAAGGTGCTGCGTAAATTGGGGATGCAAGAGGAAGGGGTGTTGGCCCGCCATAAGCTCCGGCGCGGCGTATGGCGCGATTCCCTCCTCTTCGCCATCTCCCGCTCGTAAAGAATTACCGATCCAATAACCTGGACGTATCAAACCTGACAGGTTTCTGAAAACCTGTCAGGTTTCATCCAATTTTCGCCAGTTCAGGCTATAATCCGTCCATTCTCTTGATCCGTGTCCAATAGGAGGCATTTTTGTCCACCATTCAACGACTGACCGGCATGCAGGATGTTTTGCCAGACGACCAGCGATATTGGCAACTCATTGTGGCAACAGCCGTCTCCCTGGCCGAGCAGTATGGCTTCCAGCGCATGGACGTACCGATATTGGAAGCTACCAACCTGTTTGTGCGGGGCGTCGGCACGGGTTCAGATTTCTTCGTGCAGAAGGAAATGTATACCCTGGACGAAGGAGAGGACAGCAGCATCACCCTCCGGCCGGAGTTCACCGCCGGCCTGGTTCGCGCTTACATTGAGAATGGGCTGTCCAGTTGGTCGCCGCCGGTCAAGCTATACACCATCGGCCCCATCTTCCGGCGCGAACGGCCGCAGGCCGGCCGCCTGCGCCAACACAGCCAGTTCGACGTGGAAATCCTGGGTGAGACTGACCCGGCGGCCGACGTAGAGGTGATGCTTCTGGCGATGAACCTCTACCGCCAACTGGGCTATAAAGAACTAACCTTCCAATTAAACAGCACCGGCTGCCCCCAGTGCAAGCCACTCTACGTGACCGCCCTGACCGATTTCCTGGCCGCCCACCTGGACAAGCTGGCCCCGGTGGACAAGGAACGGCTGCAAAAGAACCCTCTGCGCGTTCTGGACAGTAAGGAACGGGGCATGGACACCCTGCTGGCCTCCGCCCCGCACATCCTGGACTACTTGTGCGCCGATTGCGCCGATCACTTTGCTGAATTGCGCGGCCTGCTAGACAGCCTGGGCGAATCGTATACGATCAACTTCCGGTTGGTGCGCGGCATTGACTACTATACGAAGACGGTCTTTGAGGTATGGGATAAGGCGATTGGGGCGCAGGCGGCCCTCTGCGGCGGCGGCCGTTACGATGGCTTGGCCGAGGCCATTGGCGGGCCATCCACCCCTGGCGTTGGGGTGGGCATTGGCATCGAGCGCATTGTGTTGGGATTGAAGGCGCAAGAGCAACCGGCCCCGGCCGCCCCCCCACCATTGGCCTTGATCGCCCATTTTGGTAGCGCGACCAAGACGGCCGCCGTACAATTGCTCTTTCGCCTGCGGGCGACCGGACTACCCGCGCAATTGGCCTTTGCGCGCGGCCGGCGCAGCCTGAAAAGCCAAATGCGTGAAGCCGATAAGCGTGGTGTCCAATACGTGGTGATCGTGGGCGAAAGCGAATTGGCGAATGGGTTGGTGGCTGTGCGGCCGCTAGACGGCCGTGAGCAGGCGTTGGTAGCTCTGGACGAGATCGTGACCTGGTTGCAGACAGGTTATTAGCGATCAGTTCCCAACAGTTCCCTCAGTTCCCAGGGAACTCAAGGAACTCGAGGGAACTTAAAATGTGAGAATAGGGAAGAATCTATGGACTTCGTTGGCATTATCCATCATCCGCAGAAGCCGGAGTCGCAACTGCTGGCGGCCGAAATCCTGGCCTGGCTAGAGGCGCGGGACGTGGACGCCTGGACTTGTCCCAACAGCCACGACCAGGTCATCGCCACCCACCTGGCCGAATCCTCCTTGCTGATCGTCCTGGGCGGCGACGGCTCGACCTTGCAGGCGGCCCGCCTGGCGGCGCCCTTTGGCGTGCCGATTTTCGGGATCAACATGGGGCGGGTCGGCTTTCTCAGTGAGGCTACGCCAGACGTGTGGCAGGAGCGGTTAGCCAGGGTTTTGCGGGGCGATTTTTGGTTGGAACGGCGGCTGATGCTGCAAGCCGAGGTTCAGCGAGAAGACGGCGTGGCCGCTTCTCTGACCGCCCTGAATGACGTGGTGGTGTCGCGCTCCAGCCAGATGCGGGTGCTGCAAATGAAGCTGTACGTGGACAGCGATTACGTGACCACCTACACGGCCGATGGCCTCATTGTCGCCACTCCCACTGGCTCGACGGCTTACTCGCTGGCGGCCGGCGGCCCCCTCCTGCTGCCCGAACTAGGCAACTTCATGGTGCTGCCTGTCGCCCCCCATCTCAGCCTGGATCGCGCCCTGGTGCTGCATCCAGAGGCCATCGTTTGCGTTGAAATCAACCGGCCGCAGGAGGCCCTGCTGGCGGCCGATGGGCAGGAGACGACAGACCTACAAGAAGACGACTTGGTGACCATTCGAAAGAGCCAGCACGAGTGCCTCTTCACTCGCCTGGGAAAGTCCAACTATTTCTACCACCGGCTCATCGCTCGCCTGGGAATGGGCGCGCTGCCGGAGAGGGATTAGGGGAGTAAGTAATGAGTGATGAGTAATGAGTGAACAGGACTGACTCATTACTCATCACTCGTCACTCATCACTCATCACTTATGGACGAACTCGATCCGCGTATTCGATTTTTGTTGCGCCAGGCGGATAAGGTAGCCGCCGAGGGCAAGCGCGGCGCGGCCGAAAAGTTGTACCGCCAGGTGTTAGAGGAAGCGCCTGGAACCGTACCGGCCTGGCTGGGTTTAGCCGGGGTGTTGGGCGACCCAGCAGCCAGAGAAGCAGCTTTCCGGCAGGTGTTAGCCCTCGAACCAGGTAACGAAGCCGCTCTAAACGGTCTGATGGCCCCGGCCGCTCCGCCGCTACCGTTTGGGCCAGACGGCGCGGGGGAGCGAGGGC
>JBFMFT010000432.1:0-4478 GCA_040751925.1 Chloroflexota bacterium | reverse complement strand
CCAGCAGGTCGTAGTCGGCCGCCAGGGTGTAGGCCAGTCCTTCGCGGCCGTCGCGGGCCACGTCCACCGCATAGCCCGCTTCGGCCAATCCCTGGCGGACAAAGTTGGCAATACCTGGCTCGTCTTCAACAACCAATACGCGCATTTTAGGGGAATTTGATAGTTGACTGGGATTTCGAGAAGGAACTGAGGGAACTTGGGGAACTAGGCCAAATTCCTTCAGTTCCTTCATCTCCCTGTTACCCTTCAAGAATCAACCGTCCACTGCCAAAGCCGCGACTGGTAATCGCGTTTGGCAATCGCCAGGGCCCCCACGTAGCCGGGGCCAGGGTCAAGAGACTGAATGGACCACCGGCCGGGCGCGTCGGGTTCGTCGTCCTCATGGAGCAGGGCGGCCGGCTGGCCGGGTATCAGCGACACCACGAACTTGTCCAGGGGATGGGCCAGCCCCACCCCGACCGCCTTGATGTAAGCCTCCTTGCGCGTCCAGCAGTTGAAGAAGGCAGGCGGCCGTTGGTCAACTGGCACGGATAGGAAGTCGGCCACTTCACGGGCGGAGAAGAAGCGACGGGCAATGGGTTCGGCGTCGTCTAGCGGCCGGATGACCTCAATATCCACCCCCAATTCCTGCCCCCGCGCAAAGGCGTAGAGGGCCATTTCGCCTGAATGGGATAGGTTGAAGTGCAGGAAGTCACCGTTTAGATCAATCGCCAGGGCCGGCTTGCCGCGGTCGCCGTAGGTGAAGCGGATCGTTTCGGGAGCTAACCCCAGGTAGCGGCCGAGAATGGCCCGCAGCACGCCCCGGCCGATGACGTAGCGCCGCCGGTCGCGCTCAAAGTAGAAGCGTTGGGCTTTGCTCCACTCGTCGTCGGAGAGGGTCTGCACCAACCGCTGAACGGTTACGTCTGGTTGTTCTAGCGACACCTGCCAGACGTGTACTTCGTCCTCCGGCAAGGAGAGGCCGGCCGGAGGAATGGGCCAAGAGAGTGCCATAAGGGATGAGTGATGAGTGATGAGTGATGAGTTTACTCATCACTCGTCATTATAGAAACGGACGCAAATCTTGCGCCACCGCCTTCAACAGAGCCGTGCGCTGGTCGTTCAGGTAGAAATGATCGCCGGCAAACATTCGCAAGGAAAAGGCGCGGCGGGTCTGCTGGCGTAGCGCGTCTAGCTCTTCACGGGTCGCGTCTTTATCCTGCACGCCACCGAGCGCGGAGATCGGGCAGTTCAATGGCTCGTCGGGCTGATAGGTGTATGTCTCCACCAGTGTAAAATCGGCCCGCAAAATGGGCAGCACCAACTGCATCAACTCCGGGTGTTGCAGCACCGCTTCGGGTGTGCCGTTGAAGTTGCGGATGGCGGTGACGAATTGCGGTTCGGGTAGGACGTGAAGAGGTGGATCGGGGTCGGGCAGCTGGGGGGCGCGGTGGCCGGAATAGAAGAGGTGGACAGGGCCCGGCCGTTTCATCTTTCGCAGATAACGGGCCAACTCAAAGCCAATCAAGGCGCCCATACTGTGACCAAAGAAGGCGAAGGGCAGGGTGAAGTAGGGACTGAGGGCGTCTGTTAGGGTGGGGATCAGGTTGGGCAGGGAGGTGGCGGGGGCTTCGCGCAGGCGGCTTTCGCGGCCGGGCAGTTGGACGGCGCAAACCTCGATGGCGGCCGGCAATTCTTCGGGCCAGGCGCGATAGGCCATAGCGCTACCCCCAGCGAAGGGAAAACAGAATAGACGTAAGCGGGCGTTGGGGTTCGGCCGGAAGATGACCAGCCAGGGATCGATCTTTGTAGAAGACGACGGATAAACCATATTGCCCCGATTCTATCACAAACCAGGAGAGCGTGAAACGTGAAGGGGTCGGTCACGTTTCACGTTTCACGTTTCACATAAACTGTGTCACAATGGGGCTATGAACCCGGCCGCGACCATTCGACTAAGACGGCCTTTACCGGCCGTTTGGCTGCTGCTTCTGCTGGTAGCGGCCGTCCTTTTGCCCGACCGCATCTGGAACACTCTGTTGATTGGACTGGGTGGGCTATTTCTGGTTGCCTATCTGTGGGCCAGGCAGATGGCGCGGGGACTCAGCGCCACTCGCCGTTTGCGCTTTGGTTGGGTCTCTGTCGGCGACCGGCTAGAGGAGGAGTTTGAGTTACGCAATCGAAGCTGGCTGCCGGCCCTGTGGGTAGAGATTGTGGACGGGTCCAACGTGCCTGGCTACCAGGCGGCCGTCGTGCGGGGTGTGGGCGCGACTAGCGCTGATCACTGGCGGCAGGCGGCCGTCTGCCAGCAGCGCGGCCATTACCACCTGGGGCCTTGGGCTATCCGCACGGCCGATCCCTTTAGCCTCTTCACCGTTACCTACCGTTACCCCATCTCTGACGAGGTCATTATCTACCCACCCATCCATACCAGACTGCCCATTCGCTTGCCAGCCGGGCAGAGTGGCGGCCGGGCGCAAGTTCGTCAACGGGCCTGGCAAGCGACGGTCAATGCGGCGACGGTGCGCGATTACCATCCCCACGATCCCATGAACTGGATTCACTGGCCGACCAGTGTGCGGCGGGCGACGGCCGACCTGACTCAACTCTACGTGCGCCAATTCGACCTGGACGTAGGCGGCGACCTCTGGCTCGTACTAGATATGAACGAGGCTGAACAGGTGGGTGAAGGGCCGGCCGGCACCGAAGAGCAGAGCGTTTTGCTGGCGGCCGCGCTGGCCGCCGAGGCTCTGCGCCAGAACCGGGCGGTGGGGTTGGCCGCTTATGGGGAGGCTCCTCAGCTGGTAGCGCCGGCGACGGGTCAGGGGCAGCAGTGGAAGTTGCTGCGGGCATTGGCCCTCGTCCAAGCCAATGGGGAGATGGACCTGGCGGTGGCTTTACGAGACTTGAACCAGGTGGCCCGGCGAGGTGTGTCGGCGGTGATCGTGACGCCCAGCGGCCGGGCTGACTGGCTGCCGGCCTTATTACCCCTGGCTCAACGGGGTATCCAAGGTCACGTGATTCTCCTTGACCGCCGTAGCTTCGGGGGTCAGGGGAACAGTCAAGGTCTGGCGGAAGCGATACGAGAGTTGGGCTTCCCCTGCCAGGTGATCCGGCAAGGGGAGATGGGCCGGCCGGCGGCCGAGATGGAGCGGCGTGGCTATTGGGAGTTTCGCGTATTGGCGACGGGTAAGGTGGTGACGATGAAAAGCCCTACGTCGGCATGAAGAGGCTATCGGTGGCTATTTCCAGTTCAGGCAAGACGGCCGAGCGCAGGCTTTCGCCGGGGCCAAACTGGCCGAGCAAGACGTATTCCTGGCCGCCGGCCGGTAGCATAAAGACGGTGACTGTGCGGGTCTTGGGGTTGGCAATCCAGTATTCACGCACCCCGGCCCGCTCATATGCGCCGAACTTGATCACCTGGTCGAGCCGCACCGAACTGGGCGAGAGGACTTCCACAATTAGATCAGGTGCGCCGGTGAAGAACTGGGCGTTAGATCGGGGTACGCGCTCGGTAGGGATAAAGAGGATGTCTGGTTGCACAGGCCAGGCAATGCCCGGCAGGTGTACCTCGAAAGGGCCTGTCAAAAGGATTCCGGCCTTTTGGTCAGCGATCAGCTTATGTAAATGAAGGATTAGCTCGGCAACAACGAATTGATGTTGAAACGAGGAAGGCCCGGCCACGTAAAGCACTCCTTCGATGATTTCATAACGACGGCCGTCGTCGGGCAGGCGCAGATAATCTTCGTAGGTCCATTGGCCCTGGGCCGGCCACAGGTCTTCGTGATGAGCGATGGGCAGAACGGGTGTGATGAGTTGCGTAGCCATGATTGAATTGTAATGACCCACTGTGTCCATGTCAACGCTGATTGAGCGATTTCTCAAGTGGGTGTGGCGGCGCTGGCGGCCGTCCGAGGGCTGGCTGCCCTTCATCTTGTCGTTGGCGGCCGTCAATTGCCTGGTGGCGGCCGTGGTCGCCGCTGAGTGGGCGCCCGAAGGCCGCATTGTCATCCCCACCGCCAACCTGGGGCTGTTGCTGGGCGTTGTTCTAGCCAAACGCCACTCGTATTCCGTCAGGCGTAATCCGCCAGCTAACGTTCAGGATGGACGACGCGCAACGGATTATACCTTACGTGTTACACCTCACGTTGCACGTTTCACGTTTCACGCTCCACACTCCACGTTTCACACCGTCCTCCAGTGGTTTCTCATTCTGTCTTACGGCCTCCTGATCACCATCGCCTGGCTCGGCCGCCTGTGGCCGCCTCTCTACGTGTGGGTAGCTGGACAGGGCGCGGCCGGCAGCTACGTTCGACGTAACTGGACGCTGTTGGTGTCTCGCCTGTGGAGTTGGTACCTCGCGGTGGCGGCCGGTGGGGTCAGCCACGAGACGGTTGTTTTTGCTTTTGGTCTGGGATTCTTGACCTGGCTGCTGGCGGCCTACGCCGGTTGGGCCACCTTCCGACGCCACCGGCCGCTGGCCGGGCTTGCTCCCATCG
>JBFMFT010000431.1:0-4485 GCA_040751925.1 Chloroflexota bacterium | reverse complement strand
TGCCCGACCGAAGCGTATAGGACGGCCGTAGCAGCAATCAAAATGGTCAGAACGACGGCCGTTGAGGTACCCACGAGGTAAGATTGTAGCACAAGGGCAATGGGGAACAAACGCGGGGTTCAAGACGTTTAAGAAGTAGGTCACGTTTCCAACGAGACAATAGCTCATTGGTCACGCCACGTTTCCAACGTGACCGATGGCTGAACTAGAGAGGTATAAACCATGACCAACCAAACACACCCAAAGGCGACCATCTTCATGGTAATCGTTGCTCTGCTCCTGGCTTTAGTAGCCTGCGCCCCGGCCGGTTCGCCGGCCGCCGCTGACGCAGAGCCAACGGCCGCCCCCGATCAACCCGTCACGTCGGCCGATCCCACGGCCAAACCGACACCCGCCAGCGATAACGCGGGCCAATACGCCTACGGCGAAGCCTTTGTCGAGAGCGTGGACGTTCTCATGCTGGAATCTTTTCCCGTGCAGGTTCACGTCGTGGCGCGGGGTCAGATGCCCGAAGGCTGCAACCAGATTGACCAGGTCAAGCAAGAGCGGCAGGGCAATACCTTCGCCGTCACCATCACCACCCGCCGGCCGGTGGGAATGATGTGCAGCCAGGTTCTCGTCCCCTTTGAGGAGACGATCAAGCTGGATGTCGAGGGTCTGGAAGCTGGCCTCTACGTCGTGGTGGTGAATGGGGTCAGCGGCCAGTTTGAGCTGGCGACCGCCAACGGACTGCCAGGGGAACGTAACTCAGGCGCGCCAAACCTGCCGCCGGTTACGTCGCATGGCAACGCCATCGGCAGCTACGTTGACCTGGTGGACGCGCTGCGAAAGGCGGAGGCTACGGTGGAACCGGCCGGTTCGCTCGACCAAGCCTTCTTTACTGTGCAGGGTCTTCTCGTACAGGTCAATGGTGTAGAAGTGCAGGTGTACGAATACACCAGCGAGGAAGCCCGCCTGTCCGACAGCAGCCAGATTCAAGCTGACGGCACAATCGTCGGCCACAGCGCCATTCGCTGGGTTGCCCCGCCCCACTTCTGGGCTGAGGGACGCCTCATTGTCCTCTACGTGGGCGAGGATCAGGCGACCATTGACCTGTTTGTCAGCCTGATGGGGCCGACTGTGAACCAGCCGCCCAGTGCGGATGTGGCCCCTGCTCCCACCCCTGGCACAGAGGTCTACCCACCGGCCGTTGAAGCGGCCATTGCCACCCTGAGTAAAGACCTGGAAGTGCCCACCGACAAAATCGAGGTACTTTCCTTTGAGGCAGTGGATTGGACCGATTCCTGCCTGGGCTTCCACGAACCCGGTGTCGGCTGCCTGGACGTGATCGTGCCGGGCTATTCTGTTCTGCTGTCCGTGGACGGCCAGAAATACGAGGCCCACACCGACCTGACAGGTGAGCGGGTGGTCTGGCGGCCGGCGTAAGTAAAACATGGATTAGGAGAATTGACGGATGTAAACCTCCGAGGTTTCCGAAACCTCGGAGGTTTCATTGGCTTCGATACCACTCCCAAAAGGCGGCCACGCCTTCGCCTACAGAGACCTGGGGGTTATAGCCCAATAGCCGGCGGGCCTTGCTGACGTCGGCGTAAGTGCGTTCCACGTCGGCCGCCGGCTTCGGCCGCGCCACCAGGTTAGCCTTCCTCCCCGCCAGTTCCTCAATCAAGCGCACAAAGTCATTGAGCAGTACCGGCTCGCCCCGGCCGAGATTGATGATTTCATAACCCAACGGCCGATCCAGGGCGGCCGCTACCCCGGCCGTAATGTCGTCCACGAACGTCCAGTCGCGGTACATCAGGCCGCCCTCGTAGAGAGGAATCTGTGTCCCTTTGGTGATGCTGTCCGCCACCAGGTAGGCCATCATATCCGGCCGGCCGCGCGGCCCATAGACGGTGAAGAAGCGAATGACGGTGAAGTTGAGGCCGAATAGGTGATGGTAGGTGTAGCCCAGGATTTCGGCCGCCCGCTTGGCCGCCGCGTAAGGTTGCAGCGGCCGGTCGCAGGGGTCACTCTCCACGAAGGGAATCTGCCGGGTGTCGCCATAGACCGAAGAAGTAGAAGCAAAGACGAAGTTGCCCACCCCGGCCGCCCGCGCCGCGTCCAGCAAATGCTGTGTGCCGTTGAAGTCCACCTCCACGTAGAGGGCCGGGTTCTCGATGGCCGCCCGCACACCAGCCAGAGCAGCCAGGTGGGCTACTGCCTCGAATCGTTCTTGGGCAAACAGGTCAAAGAGAAACGGCCGGTCGCGCACGTCCGCCTCCACCATCCTGAAATTGGGGTAAGCCAGCAGCAACCTTTCATTGGTCCGTTTGCGCGCTGGGTCATAATAATCGTTGAAGTTATCCAGGCCGATGACCTCATCGCCACGGCGAAGGAGTCTTTCGGCCAGGTGACTGCCAATGAAGCCGGCCGCGCCGGTGACTAATACTTTCATAGGGTGGGCAGTTACCTCCTTATAGCCCCGGATGGGGCTGGGGATTCCGGCCCTTCCTGGCTCTGTCCGGCCTGTCTCTTGACGGCCTATTCTTCCGGCTAATCATCGGTATCATCGCCCGTAAGAGCAGATGGATCGGCTCCTCCACGTCAGCGTCAGGATGGGTACAGGTGGGATCCGGTAGGGGCAGTGGCCGGCCGGCCAGCAGATTCGTCTCGGCCATGTCTACCAGGGTGGCCGCGAGTAGCCGCCTGGCCTCCGGCAAATCACCGCCAAAGCTAACCACACCCGGAAAATCCAGCACCTCGGCCCTGACTCCTCCCTCCACGTATTTATACATCGCCTTATAAGTCAACATGGGCTTACCTTCAGGTTGGGAGCATGACTTAGCCGAAGTATAACCAGAACTCACAACAACCTCAAACACCACCTTTCATCACCTTTCCCCCACCCTTTCACAATTCTTACACAAGTCAGGTGTATCTTGAAAACATCTTCAACCAGAAAAACCTGGTTTCTACCTTAACGAAACAAGTTCACGTCGAGTACGTGAAAGGAGACACGCAAAATGTTCGGTAGACGATTTCTGTTGTTGGTATTGGTAATCGTTCTCGTCGGTGGGCTGATGAGCGCATTTAGCTCCCATCGCTATGAAGCGGCCTGGCAGCAAGGTTACGTGATGGGCCAGCAGGCGGCCGCCGGCGCGGAAGGCGCTGCCCCCACCACACCCACCCTGCCCTACGGTAGCTACGGCCGCTCTTTCGGGTGGGGCTGGGGCTTCCTGCCCTTCTTCGGCCTGGCGGCCCTGTTCTTCAAGGGCTTGCTTTTCGTGCTGCTTCTTGGTATGGTCGGCCGCTTCTTCTGCGGGCGCGGCTGGCGCGGCCACCGGCCGGGTCACGGTCACGGCCCCTGGCACGAAGCCTGGCGTCGCCACCACGAGGAAGGCCACAGCCATCCGCCTCGGGAAAAGACACCCGAAGACGTAATGGCCGCCTAATAAGAGGGCGGGGATTGGGAGATTAGGGGATTTTCTTTACTCTTGTCCCCTAATCCCCAAATCCCCGCAACTTGCCTGGTCAATGAACGAGTTGATATTGGTCGTAGACGACGAACCCAAGATTGTGAAGCTGGCGCGGGATTACCTGGAGCGGAGTGGCTTTCGCGTGGCGACGGCCGCTGATGGCCCCAACGCCCTGGCCGTCGCCCGCCACGAGCGGCCGGACCTCATCGTACTGGACCTGAATCTACCCGGCATGGATGGCCTGGACGTGTGCCGGGCTTTGCGGCGCGATTCGGAGGTGCCTATCATCATGCTCACCGCCCGCGTGGAAGAGACCGACCGGCTCATTGGCCTGGAACTGGGCGCGGACGACTACGTTACCAAGCCCTTCTCCCCCCGCGAACTGGTGGCGCGGGTGCGGGCTGTGCTGCGGCGGACGCAGGGGAGCGGGCGGCAACCCGGCCGCCTCCGCGCTGGCGACCTGGAAATTGATCTGGAAGGCCATAGCGTCACCCGTTCTGGGGAGGCCGTTGAGTTATCGCGCACCGAGTTCAATCTGCTGGCGACGTTAGCCAGAGAACCCGGCCGCGCCTTCACCCGCGCCCAGTTACTCAGCCGCCTGCATGGGCTGGCCTACGATGGCTACGACCGCAGCGTAGATGCCCACGTCAAGAACCTGCGCCGCAAACTCGAACCCAATCCCCTCGAACCCCAGTATATTCTGACCGTCTACGGCGTGGGCTATAAATTCAATGATGAGTAGGGGTGAGGCAACGCGGGAGGCTGTTAGTCTCTTCGAGCAGCATCCACTCCGCGTTGCCTCGCCCTCTTTTCACGCATCACGTTTCACGTTTCACGTTGAATAAGCATAACTTCCGGCATTATAGAGGCTATCCCCGGCCGGACGGCGAACCCGATTGGCCGCGACAGTGGCCCCATGGCCGTCGCTTCCTTTTCTTTCGCCTGGCCGGCCTGTTTGGCTTTATGGCCCTGCTGGTGCTGTTGGGGATGGGCGCGCTGGCCTTTCTGTTGACGCGCCGCTTTGGCGGCG
>JBFMFT010000430.1:0-4486 GCA_040751925.1 Chloroflexota bacterium | reverse complement strand
CGGCTGGATCGTTTTCGCCGAGGGCGATCAACCCGTATTGAATAGCACGTTGGCCGTGTGGGATACCACCGTCGGCCGCAACGTCGGCGCGCCGGTCTTTCCCGACAGCCTGTACCAGTTGCGGCTGCGGGTAGTGCGAACCGACTACAATTACAGTGAGTATTTTGTCAGCGGCCTGCAAATCACCAACGACCAGCCCACGCCCACGCCGACGGCGGCCGAGGGGCGGCCGACGGCCGTCCCCACCTCCCCCGTAACGACCATCGAGAGCCAGCCGGCCGTTCTGCCCACCCTGACCCCTTTTCCTACCCCATCGCCCCAGGCCACGCCGGTCAACCAACTGTTAGGCCCGGCCGCCGGGGAAGGTGAGAGCGGCGGCGACGAAAGCCCAGGCGTCCTGGCTCGCCTGGCGGCGATTGATACCAGTCGTTTCGGCCGGGCCTTCTGGCAAGGCGTTATCTGGACGGGCTACGCCTTTGCCGCTCTGTTTGCCTACCTGCTGCTCAGGGCCATCGGCCGCTGGCTGTGGCGCCTCCTCCTGGGGTTGCTCGGCCGGTAAGACATCGGATGTCTCAAAGACATCCGATGTCTACCGTGAACCACTTATGTCTGAAATGGAGCAAGGCAAAGCTCTCATCGTGGGGTTGGGCAACCCCGGCCCAACCCACAAGCACGACCGCCATAACCTGGGTTTTATGACGGTTGACCGGCTGGCGGCCGTTCACGGCCTCAGCCTCGGCCGCGTCCAGAACAAAGCCATTGTGGGTGCGGGCCTGCTGGCTGGCCGGCCGGTCGTCCTCGCCAAGCCACAGACCTACATGAACCTGAGCGGTGAATCGGTCAGCGCGTTGGCTCGCTTCTACAAAATTCCCCCGGCCGACGTTCTGGTTATCTACGACGAGATAGATTTGCCCCTGGGGACGCTGAGGCTGCGGAGCAAGGGCGGCTCTGGTGGACACAACGGGATGCGCTCTATCATCCAACATCTGGGCGAAGAGTTCCCCCGTCTGCGCCTGGGCGTTGGCCGGCCGCCTGGCCGCATGGCCCCGGCCGACTACGTGCTGCAACCCTTCGGCCGCGAGGAACTACCCATCGTCGCTGAATTACTAGATCAAGCCGTTACAGCCATTGAGACCTTCCTGCGCGAAGGCCTTGACCTGGCGATGACCCGCCACAACCGAGTGATGAGTGATGAGTAGACACCAGGTTTTTCCGAAAAACCTGGTTTCTACAGACAGCCTTGAATCTTTCGGTATTACTGGCCCTGTTTGACGAGCTACCGGCCTACCGGCAAGTGGCGGCCGACCTGGAAGCCCGGCGCGAGACACCACCCCTGGGTTTGGCGGCCAGCGCCCGCCCGCCCCTGGTGGCGAAATTGGCCCAGGTCCGGCCGGTACCCACTCTGCTCATCACCGGCCGCGTGGACAACGCGGCCAACTGGCTGCAAGCTCTCGAAGCCTGGCTGCCGGCCGGCCATGACCTGCTGCGCTTCCCGGAGCCAACCCCCTTACCCTACGAACGCGGGCCGTGGAGCGCGCGCTGCCGCCTCGGGCGGCTCACCGCTCTAGCCCGCCTGATGGCCGCCCAGCACCCGATTACCCCTGACCAGACCCGGCCGCCCCTCATCGTCACCTCGGCCCGCGCCTTCTTACAGAAGACCTTGCCCCGCCACCGCTACACGGCCGCCACGCGCTCCTTGCGCGTAGGTCAGGTGATCAACCTGGAAAAACTGCTGGCCGAGTGGACGGCCATTGGCTACGAACCAGCCAGTGTGGTGGAGGCCCCCGGCCAGTTCAGCCGGCGGGGCGGTATTGTAGACATCTTCCCGGCCGCCCATCCCCACCCCATCCGCATCGAGTTATTTGGGGAGGAGGTTGATACCCTCCGTTACTTCGACTCGGCCAGCCAGCGTTCTTTAGAAACGCCCAACGGCGATCTCCGGCAGGTCTTGATTCCCCCAGGGCGAGAAGCGCAGCCCGGTCTGATGGTGGCCCTGGGCAGCTACCTGGAAGCGGTGGCCCCAGCCAAAGAAAGTGACTTACCGGCCTGGCAGGACGACATTCCGGCTCTGCTGGCGGGCGCAGCCTCATCCAACCTGGAGTATTACCTGCCCCTGCTCCATTCCCAGCCAGCTTCGCTCCTGGACTACTTGCCACCGGAGGCTCAGGTAATCGTGGACGACTGGGTGGAGTGGGAGACGGCCGTCCGCGAACTTCATCACCAGGCGGCCCAATTGGCGGCCGAACAGCCCAGTCTGCCCCCTGATTACAGCGGTCCGCTTTTCGACTGGGACACGCTCGGTGAAGCCCTGCAAGCCCGGCCGCCCCTCATCCTGGGTGAGCGCGAGGCCACCAGCGAAGCGTCGTTGCTGACGATGACCGACCTGGGCGAGTCGTTCCAACCTGGCCCGCGCTTCGGCGGGCAGGTGCAGCCTTTCCTGAACCATCTCCAACAGGCCCGGCGCGACGGCGAGCGGGTGGTGGTGGTCAGCAGCCAATCCCATCGCCTGGCCGAGTTGTGGCAGGAAAGAAGCAGGGGGGCGGCGGAGCAGGGAAGCCTGGGAGGGGATGAGGATTCCCCCTTGCTCCCCCGCTCCCCTGCTCCCGCGCCCAGCTTAGAGACCTTGACCGCTCTCCCCCCGGCCGGTTCCGTGACCTTCGTTCACGGTGGTCTGGCGGAGGGCTTTGTCCTGGAACGGCCGCCTGGCCTGGCCGGGCCCGGCTCCCCCACACTCCTCCACTTGCTAACGGACGCCGAGATATTTGGCTGGAACCGGCCGGCCCCTCGCCGCCGCCGGCCGCCCCGCGCCATCGCTCCCGAAGCCCGTTACGCCGACGTCAACCCGGGTGATTACATTGTTCACGTGGAATACGGCATCGGCCGCTTTGAGGGTTTGGTCAGCCGCTCGGTGGGGGGGATGGAGCGCGAGTATTTGCAGGTGAGCTACGCCAATAGCGACGTGCTGTACGTGCCGGCCCACCACGCTGACCGGCTCAGTCGGTGGGTGGGGCCAGACGACCGGCCGCCCTCTCTGCACCGCCTGGGCGAAAAGACCTGGAGCAAGGCGAAGGCGAAGGCCCAACAGGTGGTGGATGAATTGGCCGGCGAACTACTTGACCTGTACGCGGCCCGTGAGACGGTCGCCGGTCACGCCTTCGGCCGCGACGGTGAATGGCAGGCGGAATTGGAGGCCAGCTTCCCCTACCAGGAGACAGAAGACCAATTGCGGGCCATCGTCGAGGTCAAGGCAGACATGGAGCGGCCGCTGCCCATGGATCGCCTGGTCTGTGGCG
The DNA here is from genome assembly GCA_040751925.1 of Chloroflexota bacterium. Classification (GTDB taxonomy): domain Bacteria; phylum Chloroflexota; class Anaerolineae; order Promineifilales; family Promineifilaceae; genus JBFMFT01. Next base: position 1,193 of record JBFMFT010000430.1, on the reverse strand, counting down.
ACGTCGGTTACGGCAAGACCGAGGTAGCCCTACGCGCCGCTTTCAAGGCAGTCATAGATGGCAAGCAGGTCGCCATTCTTGTGCCAACCACCGTCCTGGCCCAGCAGCACTTCAATACATTCAGCCAGCGTCTCAAGCCCTTCCCCATCGTCGTGGAGATGTTATCGCGCTTCCGCACCCTCCACCGCCAGGAGCAGATCATCAAAGCCCTCAAGGAAGGCCAGGTAGACATCATCATCGGCACGCACCGCCTCTTGTCTGATGACGTGTCCTTCAAGGATTTGGGGTTGGTGATCATTGACGAGGAACAACGCTTTGGCGTCGCCAACAAGGAGACCTTAAAGCAGTTGCGGACGGAAGTGGACGTATTGACCATGACCGCCACGCCCATCCCTCGCACCCTGTACATGAGCCTGACGGGTGTGCGCGACGTGAGCATTATCGAGACGGCCCCGGCCGAACGTCTCCCCGTCGAAACCTACGTGGGCGAAGTGGACGACAAACGGTTGCGTCAGGCCATCTTGCGCGAATTGGATCGAGGCGGCCAGGTCTTTTACGTCCACAATCGCGTCCAGACCATCGAAACCGTCCTGGCGAAGCTGCGCCGCCTGCTGCCCGAAGCGACCATCGCCGTCGGTCACGGCCAGATGAGCGAGCGGGAATTGGAACAGGTCATGCTCAGTTTCGTGGATGGGAAGGTTGACGTTCTCCTGAGTACCACCATCATCGAGAGTGGCCTGGATATTCCCAACGCCAATACTCTGATCGTGGATCGAGCCGAGCAGTTTGGCCTGGCTCAACTGTACCAGTTGCGCGGCCGGGTCGGACGCGGAGCGCGACGGGCCTACGCCTACTTCTTCCACTCGCCCTGGCGTCATCTGTCGGCCGACGCCCAGGCCCGCCTGGAAACCATCGCCCAGGAAACGCACCTGGGGGCCGGCTACACAATCGCCATGCGCGACCTGGAAATTCGCGGCGCGGGCGACCTCCTGGGGACGCGCCAGAGTGGTCAAATCGCCAGCGTAGGCTTTGACCTCTATACCCGCCTGCTGGCAAGGGCGGTCAAGCGGCTGCGCGCCGAGCGGCGCGGCGAACCCTTGCCTCTGGAAACGCCCGAAGTGACCCTGATTGACGTGCCATTGGCTGCCTACGTGCCGCCCGATTACGTGCCAGACGCCACCCTACGCCTGCGC
>JBFMFT010000043.1:0-18439 GCA_040751925.1 Chloroflexota bacterium | reverse complement strand
GTCACGTCGGCTTCGGCCGCGCTTTGGCTAACATCGTATTCCTTGACAATTACATCTACAATTTCGTTTACCGAATGGCGGCCGTCGGCCAGTTCATATATCCGTGAGCCAACCTGGTTCAGCACCTTGATTTCGCTGGCGTCGGCCAGGATCAAGACCGCCTCGCCGTCCATCACCCTACCGGCCGTTTGTGGATGGGGCCGGGGATATTGCTCGAAAATGGTCATCTATAACCTTCCAAAAGCCGTCGTCCCGCCGGAAGTGAAGTTGCTGCAGGCTGACCGATTGGGCAAGGCGGTGACAGACGACCATTAACTCCTGGCTGAGAGCCAAATCGCGCACGACAAAGGGCGAAGCAGCCACCAATTCGGCGACGGCCGCCGCCCTGGGCAATGGTTCCAGGTAATGGCGGTTGTCTTGCCGCAGGCGGAAGATTCCTTTCAGGGGGGCCTGCTCATTCACCCGCGGCTCGCCGGTCATCTCGCCCCGGAAGGGGACGCCGTGCAGCCAATAGTCACCCAGGGTCGGGTGGCGGCGCAGAATGACCAGATCATCGCTCAAGACAGTGGCCTGCTGGGCCGCCAGGCGGGAGGTCGTCGTTTTGCCCGCCCCGCTCGGCCCAAAGAAAACGTAGCCGTAGCCGTCGCGGACGACCCCGGCCGCGTGCAGCAGTAGCCCGCCGTGATGGAGGCACAGCCAGGCGTAGACTACGCGCAGGAAGTTCTCGATTTCTGCGGTGGGGTTCAATTCCAGCCAGCCTTGACCGGCCGCCAGGTCTACCTCGCCTTGCTCCAGGTAAGAGCGGTAGCGGAGGTAATTGTCCTGGTAGTTGGACTCGATGATCCAGGGGCCTGGCTCTGGCTGGATGTACAATGCGCCAGGCGCGCTCTTTAAGGCGATGGTAAGGTGCGGCCGGACAGTGATTGCCTCGCCTCTACACAGGAACTCAGCGTAACGCTGGCGAATTCGCTGGGCAACGTCAGAGTTATCTGCTTGCAAAGCCACGACAAATCCGGCAATATCAATAAGAATGGATTGGCTTTGTGCTAGGTGGTCTGTCAAGCAGTTTTCTCCAACGTCTGGAACACTGGACTTATGGTATCATAGAAGTAGGGGTAAGGCAACCAACTGGTTGCCTTGCCCCTATTGGCTACTGACGGCTTGAGCAGCGCTGCGCGTGCTGTTGCCATTACGGTCAATGGTCTCCAGCTGGTAGTAATAGGTCACGCCCCGCTCCACACCCTGGTCTACGAACTCGTATTCGCCGCCGATGAAGGGATCGGCCGAGGGGGGAATGAGGTCCGTATTAACCTTGACAAAGAGGCCGTCGGGGCTGTCGGCCCGGTAGAGATTAAAACCAATGATGTCTAACTCGCTTTCGGTCGTCCACCGGATAACCAGGCTGGCCTGGCCCGGCCGCAGGGAGCAGGCCGCCAATAGGCCGGCCAGCCCCAACCACAGACAGAGGAAAATGATGGTAGGGCGAGCCGGTGGCTTGCCAGGGCGCAATCCGCCGGATTGCGCTACAGTTGGGAACCAACGCCGATGACTGAACATGGGCGCATTTTAAGTAAACGGCCGACGTTTGGCAAACAGCAGGATTACAAGACGGCGTGGAGTTCTTCACGCCGTCTTGTGGTCCTACCACGTTAGACTTTTCAGGCAGCTTCTTAGTGCTATAATCCTATCACTGTCCTTGCATTTTTTGGGATGCGCCACTGTAGAGACGTTCCGCCGGAACGTCTCTACGCCAGAGGAAAATGTAAAAAGTGCAAACATCGTGTCCTATCCGTCGTGGACAAATCCGTGATCTTAATCGGCCGCAACCCATGATTTCCGTCACTATCCACCTGCCAGCAAGCGTGCTACCCTACCATAAGGAGTACCACTGTACTCTCATTTAGCCTATCGCTTCATAAGAACCCCAAAAGGAGAGGTAACAACATGAGCGAAATTCTGAACCCCTTTGCCATCGCCCAATCCCAACTGGACGAGGCAGCAGCCATTTTGCAGTTGGACCCCGATATGCACGCCTTCCTGCGCGAACCCATGCGGGAGTTTCACTTCAGCATTCCGGTCACAATGGATGACGGCCGCAAGCGCATTTTTCGCGGCTATCGCGTGCAATACAATGACGCCCGTGGCCCGGCCAAAGGCGGCATCCGCTTCCATCCCGACGAGACCATAGATACCGTGCGCGCCCTGGCCGCCTGGATGACCTGGAAAACGGCCGTCGTGGACATCCCCCTCGGCGGCGGCAAGGGCGGTGTCATCTGCAACCCGAAGGAGCTATCCCGCAACGAGTTGGAACGCCTGAGCCGCGGCTTCATGCGGAACATCGCCCGCTACGTCGGTCTCAAACAAGACGTGCCGGCCCCCGACGTCTACACCGACCCCCAGATCATGGCCTGGATGATGGACGAGTACGAAGTCCTGCGCGGCCACCACGAGCCAGGTGTCATCACTGGCAAGCCATTGGAGTTGGGTGGTTCACAGGGGCGCGGCGACGCCACTGCGCGCGGTGGCATCTTCACCGTGCGCGAAGCAGCCAAGACCTTGGGGCTGGACTTGCGCGACAAGACGGCGGCCATCCAGGGCTACGGTAACGCCGGCACCTTTGCCCACAAGCTGGCTGAGGAATTTCTGGGGCTGCGGGTCATCGCCGTCAGCGACTCCAGGGGCGGCATCGTCAACTGGCGCGGCCTCAATTACCAGGAAGTCAAGGAGTACAAAGCCCGTACCGGCTCTGTTCGCAACTTCCCCGGCGCGGAAAACCTGACCAATGAGGAGCTACTGGAACTGGACGTGACCGTTCTCTTCCCCTCGGCCCTAGAAAACGTGATCACCGCCCACAACGCCGACCGCATCAAGGGGCGTATCGTGGCCGAACTGGCTAATGGCCCCACTACCCCCGACGCCGACGACGTCCTCTATGAAAAGGGCATCTACGTCATACCGGACTTCTTGTGCAATGCTGGTGGCGTCACTGTCTCCTACTTCGAGATGGTGCAGAATAGCTACCAGTATTACTGGGATCCGGCGACGATTAACCAACGGCTGGATCAGAAGATGACGGCCGCTTTCCACGCCGTAGATAAGATGGCCCACGAGCGAAAGGTAAACAACCGTGTGGCTGCTTACCTGGTAGCCGTAGACCGTGTTGCCCAGGCTGTGCGCTTGCGCGGCTGGGTATAATAGTTGTAGACCTGCGGGGTTTCCGAAAACCCCGCAGGTCTCGCCAGGAGTGTCCATGAGCGAAATTCTGAACCCCTTTGCCATAGCCCAGGCCCAGCTCGACGAAGCGGCGGCCGTCCTCCAGTTGGATCCCGACATGCACGCCTTCTTGCGCGAACCCATGCGGGAGTTTCATTTCACCATTCCCGTGCGGATGGATAACGGCCGCACCCACATCTTCAAGGGCTTCCGTGTCCAGTACAACGACGCCCGCGGCCCGGCCAAAGGCGGTGTGCGCTTCCACCCCAAGGAGACCATAGACACTGTGCGCGCTCTGGCCGCCTGGATGACCTGGAAGACGGCCGTCGCTGACGTACCCCTCGGCGGCGGCAAGGGTGGCGTCATCTGCAACCCGCGTGAACTTTCGGCGAGTGAACTGGAACGCCTCAGCCGGGGCTATATGCGGGCCATCGCTCGCTACGTCGGGCTGCAAAAAGATGTACCAGCCCCCGACGTTCACACCAACCCCCAGATTATGGCCTGGATGCTGGATGAGTACGAGGTGTTGATGGGCTATCACGAGCCGGGCGTCATTACCGGCAAGCCGATGGAGTTAGGCGGCTCGGCCGGGCGCGGCCCCGCCACCGCCCTGGGCGGCATCTTCGCTATCCGCGAAACAGCCCAAATCTTGGGACTGTCCCTCCATGGAGCAACCTGCGCCGTTCAGGGTTATGGCAACGTGGGTTCTTTTGCTCATAAACTGGCCTACGAAGTCCTGGGCCTGAAAGTAGTCGCCGTCAGCGACGAGTTTGGGGCCATTTACAATGAGCAGGGCCTCGACCCGGCCGTCGTTTCCGCCCACGTGCGCGAGAGCGGCCGTGTCCCCGGCTGCCCCCATTCAACCTCTCTCACCAACGCTGAACTGCTGGAGCTAGGGGTAGACATTCTCGTTCCGGCCGCCCTGGAAAACCAGATCACCGGCAAGAACGCCAGCAACGTCAAAGCCCGCATTATTGCTGAGTTAGCCAACGGTCCCACTACGTTAGAGGCCGACGCCATTCTCAATGATAAAGGTGTCTATATCATTCCCGATTTTCTCTGCAACGCGGGAGGGGTCACCGTCTCCTACCTGGAAATGGTGCAGAACAGCTACCAATTCTACTGGGATGAGCCAACCATCCAGGAACGCCTGGATCACATTATGACCATTGCTTTCCACAGCGTCCATGAGATGGCCCAGGCCCGTAAGGTCAGCAACCGTGTAGCCGCCTACCTGGTCGCCGTCCAGCGCGTAGCCGACGCCGTCCGCCTGCGCGGCTGGGTGTAGGGCAAGATTGTATCTTGCCCTACGAAGGCAAGATATAATCTTGCCCTACAAAACCAATGTTGCACGATTGAAACATTTGTGCTATTATATGGTCAAATTTAGCCCAGTTATAAGGAGAGTGAAACGATGTACCAGAAAATTATTGTACTGGGATACTTAGGTGGTGATCCAGAGATGCGCTACATGGCTGACGGCCAGGCGGTAACCAACTTCAGTTTGGCTACCAACCGCCGTTGGACAGATAAAGCTTCTGGTCAGCAGCAGGACGAGACGACCTGGTTCCGGGTTTCGGTTTGGGGTAAGCAAGCTGAACTAGCCAATCAATACTTGAGTAAAGGGCGGCAAGTTTTAGTCGAAGGGCGCATTCGCCCTGACCCCAAATCAGGTAGCCCGCGTTTGTTCACAAGACAAGATGGTACCGTGGGTGCTTCATTCGAAATCACGGCTGATGTTATTCGCTTTGTGGGTAGCAGAGATCAAGCGGGCTTTGAGGCCGGCGCGCCGGCCGCCGGTGGCGGCGCGGCCGCCCAGGACGAAGACGACATCCCCTTCTAAACAATGAACAATTTAGCAATGAACAATGAACAATGGTTCAACCCATTGTTCATTGTTCATTGTTCATTGACGATTTCTCCCCCATCGCCACAAAGACACCCAACGAAATAGTCTCGGCCGCCGGGCCGCTACAGTCACACGTACCGGCCGCGCAATCCACCACCACGTTGGTTAGCCCGGCCGCCTCGTACCACCTCTGCACCTCCTGGCGGTCAAAACCGAGCCAGCGGTCGGCCATCGCCTCCCGCATCCAGCCCTGATCGTGAGTGTCCAGGTCGGTAATCACCAGCTTGCCGCCTGGTTTGAGGAGGCGAACCATCTCAGCAATAGCCGCTGGCGGGTGAGGGGCGTGGTGCAGGTACATATTGGCAAAGACAGCGTCAAAACTGGCCTCGGCCGCCGGCAATCTTTCCCCTTCTGCCTCGCGCAACTCCACGTGGCTGTAGGCGGCCAACTTCTGGCGAGCTACTTCCAGCATGGCCTGGCTTTCGTCGAAACCGACCGCCCGCGCCACCCGGCCCGCCAACCCTTCCAGCACAAAACCCGTACCCGTACCCACGTCGGCGACGACGGCCGTCGGCGGCAACTGCGCCTGCTCTATAGCCGCATCCCGCATAGCCTCCGTGAAAAACCCTGCCCGCATAGTGTCCCACTGGTCAGCGACCAGGGCGAAGTAGGTCTTGGACGTGGACATCTGTACCTCCACAGATCTAATGCGTGATGCGTGAGCAAACGGATTACGCATGACGCATTACGTTTCACTCATCACTCATCACTCTGGCTTCACGGCCGTGACCCGTGCGCTAAACAAGCGGGGCTGGCCGATGTAGAGACTGAGCGAGTCGGCCAATTCCAGGTCGGGGGCAAACTTGTCACGAATGGAGATGTCCTGGAAGCCGGCCGCCTTCATCGCCGCCACGTAATCACCCACGTCCTCCGCCCCCGTCACACAGGCCGCCCAGCTATCCATATTGGCCCGCTCGGCCGCGCTGAACCGCCCCTGCGTCACCATGTCGGAGACGGCCAGCCGGCCGCCCGGCTTCAACACCCGGTAGGCTTCACGGAAGACGGCCACCTTGTCCGGGCTAAGGTTGATGACGCAGTTAGAGAGGATCACGTCCACCGAGTCGGATGCCACCGGCAGCTTCTCAATCTGGCCCTGGCGAAACTCCACGTTGGTCAGCCCCATCTTATCTCTGTTGCGGTTGGCTTTATCGAGCATGGCCGGCGTCATGTCCACGCCAATCACCCGGCCGTTGGAACCAACCCGTTCGGCCGCCAGAAAACAATCAATCCCCCCACCAGAACCTAAATCTAGCACCGTCTGGCCCGGCCGCAACTCCGCCAGGGCAATCGGGTCGCCGCAGCCTAGAGAGAATTGGGTTACGTCGGCCGGTAAGCCGCTGGTGTCTACTTCGTAGAGGGCGGCCGAACTGTCGCAGCACTCATCGCCACACCCACACCCGCCGCCCATCTGGGCAATCAACCCATAACGCTCCCGCACCTCTTCGTGAATCCGTTCAGCCTCCATCGGTCTCATTCTGTTCACCTCATATTGATATACATCTATGTAAATAGGCAAAAAAAGACAACTGATTAGCCGGATTAGGCAGATAAGAGTTGACCCATCTGTAAATCCCGCGCATCCGTGTTCACCTTCTCTGGAGCAAAGTTCTGCATAATCGTCCCGCAGCAAATAGCCACCACGTCCTGGTTGAGCGTGTAGAACACCTGCTTGCCGTCCCGCTGGACGTTGACCAGCCCGGCCTCACGCAGAATCGCCAGGTGGTGGGAGACGGTCGGCTGGGTAACATTCATTCGTTCCACGACGTCGCCCACGCACAGCCATTGGCAGCACAGGAGGCGCATGATCTCCTGGCGTGTCTCATCGGCGATGGCTTTGGCAAAGGCGACCGAGTCCACGACAATCTCCGCTTACATATTGACGACTATCTATGTGAGATGATACACCGGCCGCCCCGATTTGTCAAGGTTGACAGACCTCTCTTTTCCGCATACTATGAAGAAAACGGCTGGGATGAGGGGATAAGGGGATTCCTTGTCCCCTCATCCCGGCCGAAAGGGAAACGCATGGAGACACAAGAACCCATCACAACGGCCGCCGGCGTCAGCAACGAAGCCGTGCAGGCCAAAACAGGCAAAGGATGGGCTGAATGGTTCACCATCCTGGACGCGGCCGGGGCCATGACCCTATCCCACAAAGAGATGGCCGTTTATCTGTCCCAAGCCCACCAACTCGACGGTTGGTGGAGCCAGATGATCACGGTGGGCTACGAGCAGGCGCGCGGCCGGCGCGAAAAACACGAGAGGCCCGGCGGCTACCAGATTAGCGTCAGCAAGACCCTGGCTGTACCAGTTGCCACTCTCTACGAAGCCTGGGCCGACGAAACGACGCGCGGCCGGTGGCTGCCGGACCCGGCCATCACCATCCGCAAGGCCACACCCACGAAATCCCTGCGAGCCACCTGGGTAGACGGTCAGACCAACCTGGAGGTCAACTTCTACGCCAAAGGGGAGAACAAAAGCCAAGTGGTCGTGCAGCACGACAAGCTGCCCGACGCAGAGACGGCCGCCCATAAGAAAGCCTACTGGTCGGCCGCTCTGGCTCACCTCCAAGAAGTCGTGGCAGTCACCCACTTGCTACGCTCACCAGAGAACGCCGCTCGCCTGGCGGCCGCCCTGGAACGGGCCACGCAAGGTGAGTTGACACCCCAGTCTTTGGAAGAACTGCGCCATGAAGTTGGACTAGCTGAAGATTGATGAGTTATAAGCGTTACTTGATCAGCCGTTTGCCGAGTGCTATTATTGGTAGGGAAATATAGCTATTGCTATACAACGGGGTTTCTACGTGGCAGATGTTTTGGCTGACGCCTCCTCCATAATTGTTGCTGCCCGCCTGAACGGTATCGAAATGGTTTCGGCCGTGCTAGGGCTAATAGGATTAACAGAAACGGTTTGGAGAGAAAGTGTAGAGGCTGGTAAAGCGCTCGGATACTCTGATGCCAGTGCAATCGAACAAGGCCGAAGAAATGGTCTTATTGAGGTGATCAACTTGACGGCCGAAGAGCGCCGCAGAGTGGATGAGATCGTGGCTAATAGTTCGGCTTACCACCGAGGCGAGTCTGAAACGATTATTTGTGCAGAAACACGGCGATTACCAGTTTTAATAGAGGAACGCCGGGGTCGTTCCCTGGCCAGGAGTCGCGGCGTCATCTATACTGTACTTCAGGCCGTCCCCTTGCAGGGTTACATTGAACGCAAATTGCCACGTAATGAGGCTGATCAGTGGTTGGAGCGGATTGCTGTAGCCATGAATACGGATCTGGCTGTATTTCAGGCCCTACGCGGCGCAGTGCAAGCTTTGGACGAGGAACGTCAAATAATGAACTGAAGGGGGTTTGCGCTTCAAGTAGAGGCTGACGTGACGATTGCAGTTCTTCTTCGATCCAAGAGAGGATACTGAAATGGGCGACAAGATTAAACTGGAGATAGATATGACGATTGCAACTCGCCAGTTAAACATCCGTGTACCGCCACAGTTGGTGCAAGAAGTAGATGAGATTGCTGACGTGGAAGGTATAGACAGATCGGCCGCTCTAAAGCGGCTTATTGCCGAGGGCATACGCCAGTGGAAGGTAGAATACGCTGTTCGATTATACCGGGAGGGCCGGGTGTCCAAAGCGCGGGCGGCCGAACTAGCTGGTGTTTCGCTCTATGAGATGATAGACCTCTTGCGCGAACGGGCGATGCCGTTGCAGTATAATCTCATGGAGGCCCGTGAAGATATACGCTCTCTCCTACAGGCCGCTGAGTCTTCTTCCACTGGTATTCATAATTAGGCAGAGGCGGCCGTGAAACGCAATCAGGAACGGCGACGGGCTATGGAGGCCCGCTTGGGGCGGGAGATGACTATCTGGATGGCCACCGTCCGCGCCGACGGCCGTCCCCACCTCGCCCCCCTCTGGTTCGTCTGGCTGGATGGCCTGCTCTACGTTGCTACCCCCGACACCTCCCAAAAATTCGTCAACCTCAGCCAGAACCAAAGTGTCAGCCTGGCCCTACCCGACAGCCAAAGCGTCGTGATCATCGAGGGCGAGGCCCACGTGGCCGGCCGGGCCACCGTCGAGCAGTTAGCCGAGTATTTCTTCAACAAGTACGAGTGGGACTTCCGCTACGACGACAGCGCCAAATGGCGGCTCATCGAGATTACCCCCCACAAGATTCTGGCCTGGGGCGACGGCTACGACGGCGAGGGTACGCGGGTGCTTTGATCCCCTATTTTTACACAAAATTAGAGTGATGCGGTAGAAGTGTTTTGCGCTTTCGATTCGAACTTCGGGAGTATTCAATGGACAGTACCGACGCTGATGAACGATTAGCTGCGGATCCACTTGACGTCGGCCAGGAAGCGTTGGCTCGGGGCGATTGGGAGGAAGCGCGCACCTACTTCAAGGCGGCGCTCAGGCGACAGGAGACGCCAGAAGCCCTTGAAGGCCTGGGCATGGCGGCCTGGTGGTTCGACGATGCTGCCGTAACCCTTGATGCTCGCGAGCGCGCCTACCACCTCTACCGTCAACGTGGAGACTACCAGGGCGCGGCGCGGATGGCGACCTACTTGGCCTATGATTATTACTCTTTCCGCGGCGAGTACGCCATCGCTAATGGCTGGTTTCGGCGCGCCCACCGCCTGCTCGAAGGACTCGACTTGGTTCCCGAGCAGGGCTTACTCGCCGCCTATGAGGGTTCTTTGGCACTCCTGCTGCACAATGACACCGCTACAGCACGCCGGCTTGGCGCACAGGCAGCCATGATCGGCCGTACGCTGGGCGCGATTGACCTCGAAATGCTCGCGCTGGCGCTCGAGGGGCTGGCGCGAGTGAGCGAGGGAGACATCGTTGAGGGGATGCGTTGCCTGGACGAGTCCACGACAGCGGCCGTGTCGGGTGAGATAACCGATCCGGATGTGTGCGCTTCGGTTTGCTGCTTTCTGATCTTTGCCTGTGAGCGGGTGCGCGATTACGACCGCGCTGCACAGTGGTGCGCCTATGTGCTGGAACTCACCAAGCGATGGAACTATTCGCTGATGTTCTCGCTCTGCCGGATTCACCACACAGGTATCCTGATCGGGCGCGGCAACTGGGCGGAAGCTGAGGCGACGCTGGCGGCGGCGACGAACAAATTGCTGGTCACGCGCCCCGCACAGGCCGCCGAGGGTATCGTTCGGCTGGCCGACTTGCGCCGCCGCCAGGGGCGTTTTGATGAGGCAGCTACGTTACTTGCCCAGGCTGAGACCCACCCGTTTCAGACGTTCGGAGCTAACCTGGCCCAGCTAGGGCGAGCGGCCCTGGCCCTCGATCAGGGTGATGCGGCCGCAGCGGCCAACCTGGCCGAACGCTTCCTACGTGGCCTCCCTGCGGAGAATCAGCTAGATCGCTCATCCGCACTCGAACTGCTGGCGCTGGCTCAGGTCGCACTCGGCGCTGCCGATCAAGCTGCCCAGACCGGGACCGAATTAAAGTCCATCGCGACGGCTGTAGCTACTGAGCCGCTTCGGGCGGCGGCCAGTTTCATCGAGGGTGCAGTCGCCGCCGCGCTGGGTAATCACGAATTGGCCCGCCGCCGGTTCGAGGACGCGGTTGACCTGTATAAACGGAGCGACGCGCCGTTCCAGACGGCACAGGCGCGCATCCAATTAGCCCACACACTGCTGGCTCTTGGGCGAATCCGGGCTGCCAGGCGACAGGCGCAGAAAGCGCAAGACGTGCTGCAGCGGCTGGGGGCCGCGCCGGAAGCCGGCCGGGCCGCGGCGCTCCTGCGTGACATCGAAGCCACCCCTTACCAACAAACCACTCTAGCCCCTAGCACGGCCGAACTGACGCCGCGCGAAATCGAAATCCTGCGCCTGATTGCCGCCGGTAAAAGCAACCAGGAAATCGCCACTATCCTCGTGTTGAGCGTCCGCACAGTCGAGCGGCATATTTCTAACATCTATGACAAGATTGGCGCCGGCGGCGCCGTTGCCAGAGTGACGGCAACCGCTTACGCCCTCCACTACGGCCTTACTCAGCTGCATAAGCAATGACAAACGAATAGGAGCATCGCCTCCTCCCTCACCTCTACGTGTTGGCCGCCGCAAGAGATAGGTATCCAGGATACGTGCTGGTACGCACGACAACCCCTGCTTCTTGTGCTATTCCTATATTAGTTGACTGGCTGGCTCGCCGGACGCTGGTGGCGCAGGCCCCCTGCACCCGGCGGGCCGCTGGCGCTTCGTAACCCTTTAGCTGAAGCATAGGAGAAATCCCATGCTTGAGGAGGTCAACCTATGTCTGTAACTGAAAAAAACTCTGTGTTCGATTCCGCGAAAGCCGAAGCGTTCGCCGGGCAACTCTTAGCGGTGCTCAACAGTGGCGCCCTGTGTTTGATGACTTCCATCGGGCACCGCACCGGCTTGTTCGACGTTATGGCCGGGCTGCCGCTCTCTACGTCAGCAGAAATCGCGCAGAAAGCCGGACTGAACGAGCGATATGTGCGCGAGTGGCTGGGAGCAATGGCCATGGCGGGGGTGGTTGAAGTTGACCCGACCAGCACGCACTATCGGTTACCAGCGGAACACGCCGCCTTCCTGACCCGTGCGGCAGCGGCGGATAACGTAGCCGTCTTTGCCCAGTGGATCACCGTCTTTGCAGGGGTTGAGGATGAAATTGTCGAATGTTTCAAGAAGGGTGGTGGCGTGCCCTACGAAAAGTATCCACGCTTCCACGCGGTGATGATAGAGGACAGCGGGCAGTCTGTGTTGTCATCGCTCGAATCGCACATTCTGCCGCTCGTGCCAGGGTTGGCCGATCGGCTTGTCGGAGGCATCCGTATGCTCGATGTCGGCTGCGGCAGCGGCCGCATTCTCAATCGGCTCGCCGAACGGTACCCGAACAGCCAGTTTGTGGGGATGGATCTCTCAGCGGAGGCGATTGGGAATGCACGCAGCGAGGCGGCACAAAAGGGTTTGCGGGATGTGGAGTTTATCATCCGCGATTTAAGCAATTTCAACGAAACCGCCGAGCCGGAGGCCTTTGATTTCATCACCACGTTCGATGCCATCCACGATCAGGCCCAACCGCTCAACGTACTCAAGGGTATCTATCGCGCCCTCAAGGCCGATGGGGTGTACCTGATGCAGGATATCCGGGGATCGAGCCACGTCTACACCGACATCGGTCACCCGATGGGTCCATTCCTCTACACGGCCTCGACCATGCACTGCATGCCCGTATCACTGGCGCAGGGCGGCGAGGGGTTGGGCACCATGTGGGGCGAGGAAAAGGCGCGCGAGTACCTGCAAAAAGCCGGGTTCCGCTTTATTGAAACAAATCAACTGGCGCACGACTTGGCGAACAACTGGTACGTCGTCAGGAAATGACGGCCCTGACGAAAGTAACCTGGCAGGCTACACTTTGCCAATGTAGCCTGCCAGGATAGCTCTAAAGGGTAGCCTTTCGGGGATGGGAGCCATCAACCCGGCCGTCTAGCGAACATTCGCTGCCATTTTCTTGTGGGATAGCCCCCAAAGCAGGTATACTAGGAGTCAAACCCCGTAGACCTACGGGGTTTGAGACCAGCACGTAATAGGTATTGCAAGGGAAGTTCCCTACTATCACGATTGGAGGCTATTGTGGCACAAGACAGTTTAACCGTTACCGATAACCGTACCGGCCGCTCCTACGAGTTGCCGATTACCAACGGCACGATCAGGGCGTTGGATTTGCGCCAGATCAAAGTAGATAAGGACGATTTTGGCCTGATGAGCTATGATCCGGCGTTCAAGAATACGGCCGCAACCAAAAGCACCATCACCTACATTGACGGCGACAAGGGGATTCTGGAATATCGCGGCTATCCCATCGAGCAGTTGGCCCAGAAGAGTACCTACCTGGAAGTGGCCTACCTGATTCTGCACGGAGAGTTACCCAACCCGGCTCAGTTGGCCGACTGGACACGCGACGTCACCTACCACACACTCCTGCACGAGAATATCAAGCGGCTCATTGACGCCTTCCGCTACGACGCGCACCCCATGAGTATGCTGATCAGCCTGGTGGCCGCCCTATCCACCTTCTACCCCGAAGCGAATAAGGTGAATGACCCGGAGAATCGCCGTTTGCAAATGAAGCGGCTCATCGCCAAAGTGCCTGGCCTGGCTGCTTTCAGCTACCGCCACGCCATGGGCTGGCCTTATTCCTACCCGGACAATGACCTGAGCTACACGGGCAACTTCCTGAACATGATGTTCCGCCTGGTGGAGCCGCGCTACAAGCCGAACCCGATAATGGAACGCGCTCTGGACGTGCTGTTTATTCTGCACGCCGACCACGAGCAGAACTGCGGCACGAATGCTATGCGTTCTGTCGGTAGCTCGAAGGTTGACCCCTACAGCGCGGTGGCCGCCGCCGCCGCCGCCCTCTACGGCCCCTTGCACGGCGGGGCCAATGAAGCGGTGGTGCGCTCGCTGATGGAAATTGGTCACGTCAAGAACGTGCCTCATTACATCGAGCGGGTGAAGAAGGGCGAATTTCGGCTGATGGGCTTCGGCCACCGCGTCTACAAGAACTATGACCCGCGAGCGAAAATTATCAAGCAGGTAGCCGACGAGGTGTTTGAGGTGACCGGCCGCAGTCCCTTACTAGACATTGCCCTGGAACTGGAGCGGATTGCCTTGCAGGATGATTACTTTGTCACCCGCAAGCTGTATCCCAACGTGGACTTCTATTCGGGCATCATCTACCAGGCGATGGGGCTGCCCTTGAGTATGTTCCCGGTCATGTTCGCTATCCCGCGCACGGTGGGCTGGTTGACCCAGTGGGAGGAGATGCTCACTGACCCCGAACAGGCGATTGCCCGGCCGTATCAGGTTTACCTGGGCTACGGCCGGCGCGACTACGTGCCGATGGAGGAGAGAGGGTAGAGCTTGTCATGCCTGGCGCGTGCTGTGTGTTGCGTAATGCGTATCGTGTAATGCGTAAGCGGTTACGGGTTACGCATGACGCATTACGAACAAGCACGTCACTTCTTCTGTACGTCCTGATCTTGGGGGTGTTAGCGGCCGTCTGGCCCATGCGGGCGGTCGGACAGAGTTCCACTTCTACGGTTACGATTCGGGTCAGCGCGGCCGCCGACGACGCCGAAGAACGACTGGACGACGGCGTAGTGAATCTGTTCAGCACCGACCTGGAACTGGTCAATGACGTGGGCGACCAGGGGATGCAGGTGGTGGGGCTGCGTTTCCGCAACGTCTCCATTCCCCAGGGGGTCACCATTCTCAGCGCCAACGTCGAGTTTGAGGTGGATGAGGCCGATAGTGGGCCGACCTCGCTAACCTTTTATGGGCAGGCGGCCGACGACGCGCCAGCCTTTACCCTGGACCCCTTCAACGTCTCGGCCCGGCCGCGCACCATTGCCTCGGTCGCCTGGAATAACGTCCCACCCTGGCTGACACCGGACGCCAAGCAGACCACGCCCGACCTCGCGCCCATCGTGCAGGAGATTATCGGCCGCAGTGACTGGGCGGCCGGTAACGCCCTGGTCTTGGTGGTGACGGGTACAGGGCAGCGCACGGCCGAAAGTTACGATGGGGAGGCCCCGGCCGCGCCCTTGTTGAACGTGGTCTACACCCTGGAAGCGCCGCCGGCCACTCCCACCCCCACGATTACGCCAACGCCTAGCCCCACGCCGCCGGGTTTTGCGCGGCTGGCGGCTATCGGCGACTATGGCAGCAATCTGCCGCAGGAGGGGGACGTCGCCAACCTGGTTCATAGTTGGTTGCCCGACCTGGTGGTGACACTGGGCGATAACAACTATTACACAGGTTCGGCCGCCACCATTGACGAGAATATCGGCCAGTATTACCAGGACTTCATCTACCCTTACCTGGGCAGCTATGGCCCAGGGGCGACAGTCAACCGCTTCTTCCCATCCCTGGGCGACCACGATTGGGAATCCCTGACTTGCCTGGACGGGATTTGCATCGGGCCTTACCTTGACTACTTTACCTTACCCAATAATGAACGGTATTACGACGTGCGTTGGGGAGCGGTTCACCTGTTCATTTTGGACACGGACAGCCACGAACCGGATGGTTACGACAGTGGCTCCGTGCAGGCGGCCTGGCTGCAGAGCCAACTGGCTGTCTCGACTGCCCCCTGGAAAGTGGTCATTTCGCCCAGCCCCCCTTATTCGTCAGGCGACGTGCATGGGTCTGACCTGGTGGCCCGCTGGCCTTACGCGGCCTGGGGGGCGACGGCCGTCCTGTCAGGTGATGACCACGTGTACGAACGGCTGATCGTGGATGGCTTCCCTTATTTTGTCAATGGGGCGGGTGGGCCGCTGCGGTTGTATGGCTTCGTCGAGCCGCCGGTGGCCGGTAGTGTGGTGCGCTATAACGAGGATTACGGGGCGATGCTCATCGAGGCCAGCGAGGCGGCCATCACCTTCCAATTCATCGCCCGCACGGGGCTGGTGGTGGATTCGTACAGCCTGTATGCCGGGGTGACACCTACGCCGGTAGCGACGGAGACAACGACACCTACGCCAACCGAGACACCTACCGCCTTACCGACCGACACGCCCACACCGACCGAGACGGCCGCGCCGACCGAGACTCCTACTATTCAGCCGACGGATACGCCAACGCCGACGGCCGTGCCGACCGAGACGCCAACCCTTACGGCTACGCCTGAACCAACCCCCACCACCGCGCCAACCGATACGCCCACACCAACGGCGACGGCCGCGCCAACAGAAACGCCAACGAATACCCCTACGCCTGAACCAACGGCAACGGCTACTCTGACACCGACGGCGACCCCAACGAGTACACCAACGTCAGCGGCCGTCCTCTACTTCAGCTTCACCATTGGCGGCACAGTGGGTGGAGTGACTTTCGCCGACGAGGACGTGATAGCTTATGACCTGGGGAGCGGGGTATGGGCCATGCACTTTGACGGCTCGGACGTGGGCTTGGGCGGCACGGACGTGGACGCCTTTACGGTCACGGCCGACGGCGCGCTGCTGCTCAGTTTTGATGCGTCTAGTTTTAGCGTGCCGGGGCTAGGCACGTTGTCGGACGCGGACGTGTTCAAGTTCATCCCCACCACTCTGGGCAATAGCACATCGGGGGTCTTTGAGATGACCTTCGACGGCTCGGACGTGGGTCTGAACAGCAGTGGGGAGGACGTGGACGCGATTGGGCTGACTCCGGCCGGCAATCTGCTGGTCAGTGTGCTGAGTTCCTTCAACGCCAGTGGGGTATCAGGGCAGGACGAGGACTTGATCGAGTTTACGGCAACGAGTTGGGGTTGGACGACGGCCGGGACGTTGAGCCTTTACTTCGACGGCTCGGACGTGGGGCTGGCCGATTCGTCGTCAGAGGACGTGGGGGGCGTGTGGATTGACGGGGGGAATGGCGACGTGTACTTGAGTGCGGCCGGGACGTTTGCCGTGACGGGGGCCAACGGCGATGGGGCGGACGTGTTCATCTGCCATCCGATTAGCCTGGGTAACGTGACCAGTTGCACCTTTGGCCCTGGGTTGTATTGGGATGGGTCGGCGCAGGGGTTGAGCGGCCGGGTGATTGATGGGTTTGCCCGGCGATAGGACATGGATGGGCAGGATTAACGGATCAGCTACCTCTGTGGAGTGCTTCATTTTGGACAACAAGCCATTCATCCTCGGTGCCTACGTCATCGAATTCCATCAAGGCTAACTCGTCACACTCTCGCCGCAATTGCTCGGCTAAAGCCTGATTGGTTGCTTCCTGTTCCTCCGGCAGCACTTTGTCACCTCGAAATAGTTGCCACCCAATGTTACACATTTGCCAATTAAGCCAGGTATTTAGAGCCTGCTCCGGCAGCGGATAGACAACGGATAAGCGGATAGCCAGTCCGTCCATCCGCTTATCCGCTGTTCATCCGTTGCCAGAACTGCTGTAACCGTGTCAACTTGTTAATAGGCAACAATCACAGGGCCTAATGACCGCCACGAGTATACCACGTACCGCCGGGGCCGGTGTAACTTTCGCCCGCGCCCCATAAGACGTGGTTGACACCATTGCCGTCTACGGCCAGTTCCAGGTAGTCGCCGTAGGGGAACTGGTAGCCGGCCGGGTGCTTGTAGGGCGGGCCAGAGGGACGGTCGGAGAGGCGGACGGCCGCTCGCCAGGTGCGGCCGCCGTCTAATGTTTGTCTCAACCAGGTGTTGAAGGATTCGGTGGGGCCGTGGCGGTCGTCTTGCCAGACCACGCGGAAGTCGCCGGGGGTGGGGCCGGCACTGACGGCCGGAAAGCCATTGTTCACGTCAGGGTCGCCATTGGAGAGTTCGCGGCGGGGCGACCAGGTGAGGCCGCCGTCGGTGGAAACGCGGACGAACAGCCGTTGGGGCGCGCCGTCGGTGAGGCCGGCGTTGTAGGCGACCAGGATGGTACCGGCCGGGTCTACAGCGACACCGACGACTGGCCCCAGAAAGCCCAGGTAGCAGCCGGGAGCCCATTCGCAGGGGGGAGCTTCACCGGAGGTATCTAGCCGGGTGGTCGCCCAGGTGAGGCCGCCGTCGTTGGATTTGAGGACGTTGATGTGAACGTCGCCGGTGTAGTTCTGGCTATAGTCGGCGGCGGCCACGTAAACGTCGCCGTTGGGGGCGACGGCCGCCTGGCTGTGGAACCAGTAGCGGCGGTCCTGGTTGGTCTGGACGGGCTGGCCGAAGCTCTGGCCGTAGTCGTGGGAGGCGATGACGTAACTATCGCTGGCATTGAAGGCCAGGTAAACGTCACGGCCGTCGGGGGAGATAGCCAGGATCGGCCGGTCAGACCAGTTGGGCGGCGGGCCGGATGGCGTAACGGGGATGGGGTCGGACCAGCTCTGGCCGTAGTCGGTGGATTTGAGGAAGAGGACGCCAGGGCGGTATTCGTTGAGGATGGCGGCGTAGATAGCCCCGTCGGTGGCGACTTCGATTTGCGGGTCGTTTTGGGTGCGGCGGGTCTGCAGGATGAACTGGTCGGGCTGCCAGGTGCGGCCGCCGTCGCTGGAGCGGCGGAAGACGATGGCCGGCAGTCCGCAGTTGCTACAGGGTGGCGGGCCGTCGTAGCGGGTGGTCATTTGGTAGACGTTGGGCGCAGTCGGGTCGGCGGCGGCGGCCGGCTCCCAATCGTCGTAGACGCTCCACAGGCGTTCACGGTCGAAGGATGAAGGATGAAGGTTGAAGGTTGAAGGTTGAAAGTTAAAGGTTAAGGAGACGGCAGGTTGGGCCAGACGGGGGTCGTTGGGACGGCCGCCGTATTCTTTTTCGGCCTCGCCGGTGACCTGGGGGGTGGGGGCG
>JBFMFT010000429.1:0-4523 GCA_040751925.1 Chloroflexota bacterium | reverse complement strand
CGCGGTGGCTATTCGTCTCTCTGAGCGGCATCCTCTCCGCGTTGCCTCGCCCCTACTAAATCTAACGTAGTATGTCCAACGCGCCCTGGTCGTCGAAATGTTGGCGGTAGCGGGCCACGAACTCGGCCGGGGTAAAGCGGTGATTCTGCGTTCCTAATTCCTCTAGCACGTAAGTCGCAGCCAAGGCCCCCAGGCGGCCGACCACCTCCCAGGGCAGACCCAACTGGATGCCCCGCAGCAGGCCAGCGCGGAAGGCGTCGCCAGCCCCGGTTGGCTCAATGACGCGAAAGGGAGGCACGGCCGGAATGTCGTACACCTGCCCGCCCACTCTTAACTCGGCCCCATCGCTGCCTTTGGTAATCAGCAAACCACCGGCCCGCTCCAGAAGCTGCCTCTCACTCAAGCCCGTTTTCTCCCGAATCAAGGCAAATTCGTACTCGTTGGCCGCCAAGAGAAAGCAGCCATCCAGCCCGTCGCACAGGTCTGCGCCGGATAGCCGGATCGTTTGCTGGCTAGGGTCATAAATGTAACGGATTCCTAGCCGCTTGCACTCGGCCGCGTAAGCGCGCATGGCCGTTGGATCGTTGGGAGAGATAATCGCCAGGTCGGTGTCGGCCGCCAGTTCGCTGAAACTCAACCTGGCGGAGTGGGCCATAGCCCCGGTGTAGAAGGAGGCTATCTGGTTTTGGGCCTGGTCGGTGTTGACGAAAAAGGAGGCGCAGTAATCACCCGGGATTTCGATGACGGCCGAGGTATCCACCCCGTTCTGCTCCAGCCAACTCCGGTAATCGCCGAAATCCTCCCCAACGGTCGCCATGATGCGCGGCCGGCCGCCCAACAGGGCCAGGGTGTAGGCGATGTTGGCGGCAATCCCGCCCCGTTGCCGCTTCATCGAATCCACCAGGAAGCTCAGGCTGATCTTGTGCAACTGGTCAACCAATAGGTGGTCGGTGAAGCGGCCGGGGAAGGACATCAGGTAGTCATAGGCGATGGAGCCGGTGATGACGGTTTTCATGTTGATCAAGCACAATGCGTATTGCGTAATGCGTAATGCGTAACGGATGACGGATGACGCATTACGCGACATTCTCCACTTCACTCCCCGTTACAGCTATCGTGACTTCCGGCCGCCGTAAAACGGGCGAGAGGCCCAGGCGGTCGCGCAGCATGATCAACAAGGCCCGTAGGCCGTCCTGGCTCTTGATCTTCTTGCCCTCGGCGTAGGTGCGAGGGTCGTAGTGGATGGGGATTTCCAGGATGTCGTGACCGGCCAGGAGGATTTTATCGGGCAACTCGAAGTCCAGGTCAAAACCCGTACAGGTCAGGTTGAGTGATTGCGCCACGTCGCGGCGAACCATCTTGGTCGCCGTGGCTACGTCGGTCAGGTGGCCGCCGAAGAAGAGATTGGTGACGGCCGTCAACACCCGCACCCCCAGGTAAGCATGGAAGTACTTGTACTTGACCTGGCCGCCCAGGATGCGCGAGCCGAAGATGGCGGCGGCGTTGGTGGCTTCGGCCGTCTGGCAGAAGTGAAGGTGATCGGCCGGGTCGTACTCTGAGTCGGCGTCCTGAATAATCATATAATCGCCAGTCATGCGGGCGATGCCGGTGCGAATGGACGCCCCTTTGCCCAGGTTGCGTTCGTGGAAGACGACCCGCACCTCGGGGTCGTGGAATTGCTGCAACAGCTCGCGTGTGCCGTCGGTCGAAAAATTATCTACGACAATAATCTCTCGTTCCCAGCCGACGGGCAGTTCGACGGCCTTGCTCCGCTCGATGACGGGCAGAATGGTGTGCCGCTCGTTGTAGCAGCAGATGATAACGGAAAGCCTTCGCATAAGTGGTTTGTAGTGCGTAATGCGTAATCCGTTACGAATGACGCATTACGCATTACGCAATACGAACTATCGTTCCCTAAAAAACCGGCCGAACGTCTCAATCACGTAATCTAACTGGGGCGTATCCAGGCCGGGGTAAACGCCGACGAAGAAGGCCCCACGCAGGATTTGATCGGCCACGCGCAGGTCGCCGACGACGCGATGGTGAATGTGCTGGTAGCCGGGTTGCTTGAGCAGGTTGCCGGCAAAGAGCGGCCGGGTCTCTACCTTGCGCCCTTCCAGGAAGCGGGTCAATTCGTGGCGGGCAAAGGGAGCCTCGTCGCGTACCCACAAGGGGAAGGCGAACCAGGCGGGATCGGCCGCCGCCGGCCAACGGGGCAGCAGCAAGTATTCCTCAAACTCCTTCAACCCTTCGTACAAGTAGGCAAAATTTCGCTTGCGGCGGGCAATAAAACCAGGCAATTTGTCCAATTGGGCCACGCCCATCGCCGCCTGCACGTCGGTCAGCTTGAGATTATAGCCAATCTCCGTGTAGTAGTAGCGGTGGTCGTAGTAGCCGGGCATCCCAGGCACTTCCCGCTCAAAGCGGAGGCCGCACTTGCCATTGACCGGATTATCGTAGCCGCACCAGCAATCGCGCCCCCAGTCGCGCACAGAACGGGCGATCTTCGCCAGGCGGCGGCTATGGGTGTAGACCGCCCCCCCTTCGCCCATCGTGATGTGGTGGGCCGGGTAGAAACTGAGGGTAGCCAGGTGGCCGAATGTACCGAGCAGCCGGCCGCGCCAACGCGATCCCAAGGCGTCGCAGGTGTCTTCGATGAGGAGGAGATTGTGTTGACGCACGAAGGCTACGATCGTGTCCATGTCGGCCGGGTTGCCCAGCGTGTGGGCGAACATCAGGGCGCGGGTGCGCGGCGAGACGGCCGCCTCTAGTTGGGTCACGTCCAGGTTATAATCGCCCAGGGAGCTATCTACGAAGACCGGCGTCAACTGGTTCTGGATGATCGGGTTGACGGTGGTCGGGAAGCTGGCTGCCGGCACGATCACTTCGTCGCCCGGCCGCATACCGTTGTGCAACTGGCGCGAGCAAAGGGCCGTCACCGCCACCAGGTTAGCCGAAGAGCCAGAATTGACGGGGATGACCTCGCGCACGCCCAGGAAGCGGCCGAGCTTCGCCTCGAATTGTTCCGCCTCCGGCCCGGCCGTCAGCCAGAAATCAAGGACCGCGCTCACCATGTTTTGCATTTCGCAGGCGTCGTAGACCCGGCCGGCGTATTGCACTTTACTCTCGCCGGGGACGAACGGCCGCCGTTGGTGAGCCACCTGGTAATAATCAGCAACTTGGGCCAGGATGGCCTGGCGCAACTCTTCCGCTTCTATCACAGCCGGGCGATTATAGCACACGCCCTCCTAAATCCAAGTTGGGCCGCCGCTGTTGTAGCGCACGCTTCCAGCTTGCGCGAGTAAACGTAGCGCACGCTTGTAGCTTGCGCGAGCAAACGCTGAGTGCGCCCTACCAAGCTGCGGCCGCCAGCTCTTCTCTACTTCATTGGCGTACTTGTAGGGGATGGTTCCGGCGTGGCGGTTGGCGGTTCGGTTGGCGGGATTGAGGGTGGCGGGGTGTCGGTTGGCAACGGCGTGGCCGTCGCTGTAGGCGGCGGGGTGTCTGTTGGAATCGGGGTCGGCGTTGCCGATGGGATGGGGGTAGGGGTGTCGGTCGGCCGGGGCGTAGCCGTTGCGCTGGGTGGTGGGGTATCCGTCGGCCGGGGCGTGGGCGTCGAGGTCGGCGCCGGCGGCGGAACCGGTGTATGAGTCGGCGGTGGCGGTGGGGGTGGCGGTATAGGCGTATCCGTTGGCGACAGGGTGGCCGTGGCCGGCGGCGGGGGCAGCCACAACGCCTGCCCCGCTTGAATGGTGTTGCTGCTCAGGCAGTTGGCAAAGCGCAGTTGGGAGACGGTCGTGCCAGTTTGCCGGGCCAGTGAATAAAGGGTATCGCCGCGCTGCACGACGTACAAGACCCACCCGGCCGGCGGGCCGCACTGAGGTTGTTGGACGGCGTTGCCGGGTAAGTAAATCTGCGTTCCGGCGTAGATCAGAAAATTGGGCAGGCAGTTCGCCAGGACGATTTCGTTGATGCCGACGCCGGTGGCTAGAGAAAGCAAGAATAAGGTGTCGCCCGGCTGCACCACGTATAACGTCCAGCCGGGCGGCACCTCACCACAGGTGGCGGCGGCCGGAGTCAGAGTTGGAGCGACTGTCGAAGTGGGGGTTGGGTTAGGCGGCCGGCGGGTGGCTGTGGGCTGGACGACCGCCGGCACTGTCGCCACCGCCGGTGGGGTAGGTGTGGGGACGGCCGTTGGCGGCGGGGTAGGCGTTGGGGCTGTGGTGGCGACGAGGACGGCGACTGGCGTGGGCGCGGCCGACTGCCAATCCTGCCAACTATCTGCCTGGGCCAGCACCACGGCGGCCAACACGGTACCAATTACACCAGCCGTGAGGAGCAAGCTGGTCAGCCAATCTTGAGGCAGATTTTGGATTTTGGATTTTGGATTTTGGATTGTCACCTGTCCCCTGCTACCTGCCACCTGCCACCTGCCACCTGCTACCTGCCACCTGCCACCTGCCACCTGCCACCTGCTACCTGCCACCCGCCACCTGCCACCTGCCACCTGCTACCTGCCACCT
>JBFMFT010000428.1:0-4525 GCA_040751925.1 Chloroflexota bacterium | reverse complement strand
AGGATACAACACCAGCCGGTGATAAAAGATACGGACTATCGCTACCCGGTGTCTAATCCTGTCCAACCTCACCCACGTACACCGCGAACGGGGCCAGGGGCAATCTGACCGCCCCCTCCTCCCCCTGCGTGTGAGCGTGACTGGCAAAGAGAGGCCGCAGCCGCCGGCCGCCCAGGTCGAGGGTCACCTCTTGCCGCCGGTCAGAGAAGTTGAGAGCCACCAGGCAGGTCTGGTTGTCGGCCGGGCTATGGCGCAGGTAAATCAGGTACTCCTCCGCCTCCTCACATAAGGGGGTATAGTCGCCAGTGACGAGGGCCGGCGTTTCCTGGCGCAAACGGAGCAGCCGCCGGTAGGTGTTCAGGAGCGAGTCAGGGTCGGCCGCCTGCTCGGCTACGTTGACTCCTTGGGCATAATTCGGGTTGACCGGCAGCCAGGTCGTCACCCCGGCCGGGCTAAAGCCAGCGTTCGGCGCGTTGGCCCACTGCATCGGCGTCCGGCAGCGGTCGCGGCTGGCCTCGGCCGCCAGAGCCAGAGCCTCGGCCGCCGTCATCCCCCATTCCCCGACCGCCGCCTCGTAAGTCCAGTGGGCCACACTGTCCCGAAAGTGGCTCCTATCGGTCAGGTACAGGTCGGTCATGCCAATTTCCTCCCCGTTGTAGAGGAAGGGTGTGCCGCGCAGGGTCAGCAGGAGAGCCAGGTGCAGGCGGGCCAGGGCCGCGTCGTGACGGCCGTCACCATAGCGGTTGTACATCCGCGACGAATCATGGTTGCCCAGGGTGTTACAAGGCCAGGCGGCCGGCGGCAGTTCGGCCAGCCGCGCCTGCTGGTTGGCCCGTATCGCCGCCGGCGTCAGGCGCGCGCTGTTCATCAGAGGGAAATTGAAGACCAGGTGCAACTCATTATCGCCGTCACCGTGATAGGCTATCTGCTCGCTTTCGCCCACCAGTACCCTGTCACCATACGCATCCACCAGGGCGCGAAGCTCCTGCATCAGTTCGTGTATACCCGGCTGCTCCACCTGGTGCTTGAACATTGTCTCCCACTCCGCCTGGGCTATCTTTCGTTCCGCCTCTGTGGTGGCGTCCCGCCAGAGGCGGCCGAGTTCCGCCTGAGTGATGGTAGCCGGGTGGTCCGGCCAGCCTGGCTCCTCAAAGATCGTGCCAACCGCGTCCAGGCGAAAGCCATCCACCCCCCTATCCAGCCAGAAACGCATCGCCTGGAACATGGCCTGCTTGACGGCCGGGTTGCGCCAGTTCAAGTCCGGTTGTTCGCGGAAAAAGAAGTGGTAGTAATACTGGCCGGTATGCGGGTCATAACTCCAGGCTGGGCCGCCGAAAGTCGAATACCAGTTGTTGGGCGGGCCACCCGCGCGGCCGTCGCGCCAGATGTACCAATCGCGCCTGGGATTATCCCGGCCGGAGCGGGATTCGATAAACCAGGGGTGTTGGTCAGAGGTGTGGTTGAGAACCAAGTCCAGGATGACCCGCATCTCCCGCCGGTGCGCTTCATCCACAAAGCGTTGAAAGGTCGCCAGGTCGCCATATTCGGGAGCGACGGCCGTGTAATCGGCCACGTCGTAGCCACAATCCACCAGGGGTGAGGGGTAATGCGGCGAGAGCCAGAGGGCGTCCACCCCCAGGTCTTGGAGGTAGTCCAGGCGTTGAATGATCCCTTCCAGGTCGCCAATGCCATCGCTATTGGCGTCGGCAAAGCTACGGGGGTAGATTTGATAGAAGACGGCTTTTTGCCACCACTTGAGGTCGAACATCATTAGTCAGACATCGGATGTCTCTCAGACATCCGATGTCTTGTACGCCTATTAAACGCGTTCTAACCGCCAGGCGCAACCTAAGCTGCTTTCTGGCGCTTGATGGATTCCTGTACGGCCGTTGTGCCAATCAGAGCCAGCCAGCCGGTTAGGGCGGCCGTGAAGGGGAGCGTGGTCAGGATGCTCACCAGGGTTAGGAGAAGGCAAAAACCAGCCAGGCTCAGAGCCAGTCCAGGGTGCAACAGGACAAACCGGCCGCAATTGCTGTAGGTGGCCCGCATAGATTGATCCTTCTGACTCCACCAAAAGGGCCAGTAAAACAGATTCAGAGACAGCCAGGCCAGGGTGGTGAGCAACCAGACCACCCGTAAGAGTTGCCACGACGGGCTGGCAGCCTGGCGATAAACCAGCAGATTCGTGACTGCTACCCCCACGATGACCCCATTGAGCAGACCCCAGCGCCAGGCCGGCCAAAAAGAGGCTCGCAGGGCCGCCCAGGCCTCGCGCGGCCCCCAATACTCCCCGTTATAGGTCAGCCGGGCCATAGCAAAGACGGCCGCCGTCGCTGGCGGCCCCGTCACAATCGGTATCTGCAACATTAGCCAGGCGGCATTGAGGGCGATGAAAGGCACCCAATCATCCCACCACAGGCCAAAAGCCCGGCCGACGATGGTTCGTAAATTCATGCTCCGCTAACTGGTACCCTGCCAATGTTAAACTGAGGAGTGAGTATCCTCAGATGCGAACCGACGGCATCTGGGGATGCCTTGCTCCTCCCCCCGCGTTCTCCGCGCCTCTGCGGTGGGTTCTATCCTTTCAGCCCGCCATAGCTAATTCCTTCCACGAAATAGCGTTGGAAGAACAGGAAGATCAAGGCCATCGGCAGGGTCGTCACCAGCGAGCCGGCCAAAATGGCGTTCCACTGCAAATTCTCGCCCAGGCCGCCGCGCAGAATCGCCAACCCCAGAGGTAGAGTGTAGAGGTCCTGGTTGACGCTGATCACAATGAGGGGGAACATAAAATCGTTCCAGGCCCCCTGGAAGCTGAAGATGACCAGGGCCACCAGGGCCGGCCGGGCCAGCGGCAACACCACCCGGAAAAACATCTGCCAGCGATTACAGCCGTCAATGCGAGCCGCTTCCTCCATCTCTTTTGGCACAGACTCGAAGAACTGCTTCATCAGAAAGACGCCAAAGGCGGTGGCTAACTTGGGCAAGATGAGGCCGCCATAAGTGTCAATGAGAGACAGTTGCTTGAGGATGATGAACATGGGGATCAGGAGGACAATCCCCGGAATCATCATTGTCCCCAGGATGCCCAGGAAGACGGCCGTCCTGCCCGGAAACTGGATGCGGGCCAGGGCGTAGCCGGCCATGCTGGCAAAGAGAATGTTGCCTACTGTAATCGCCAGGGCTACAAAGGCGCTGTTAAACATCCAGCGGCCGACGTTCAAGCCGGCCATTTGCTCGTACCCTTCCAGGGTAAACGTTTTGGGGAACAGGGCCACCGGATTCTGGGCGATCTCCGGCAGTGGCTTAAAGCTAGTGCCAATAGCTAAGAGAAATGGATAGAAAAAGGACAGAGCCAGTAAAAACAGCAAACCGTAGGACAGGATCAGGCGCAGGCGGGCGGCCAGGCTAATCCCTTCTACTTGCGGCATCGGAGCGGATATGGCAGTCATAGGGCTATCTCCTGTAATCCGATAATCCTGCGAATCCGTGTTATACCTGGGACTCGCTGCCCGTAATGCGACGCTGGATCATGGTCAGCGTGAAGATGATGAGAAATAGCAAAATGGCAATGGCCGCTCCCAGCCCCATTTCGCTGTTGCGGAAGCCGTTCCGGTACACCATGTAGGCCATCGTCAGCGTCGTCTTAGCCGGCCCACCGCTGCTCATCACGTAAATCTGGTCAAAAACCTGGTACGTGCCAATCAAGCCCAGGGTGACGATGAAAAACAGAGTCGGCCGCAACAGGGGCAGCGTAATCCTCCTGAACGTCGGCCAGGCGGTGGCCCCATCAATTTGGGCCGCTTCGTAAAGGTGCCCCGGAATATCTTGGAGGGCGGCCAGGAAAATCACCATCATCGTCCCCAGGGTCGTCCAGGTATTCATAATCATAATCGCCGACAGAGCGACACTAGGGCCGCTGATCCAATCCCAGACCGTCAGACCCAGCACTTCACTACTCAAAAAAGCCGGCCCATCGCGTAGAGTCACGCCCAGAGCTTCCAGCACGATGTGAACCAGACCCCGTGAATCGCTCATCCAGGCAATCGGCTCCCAGGCCCCAAAGGTGAGGAGTTCCAGTATACGGTTGATGAGACCGCTTTTTTGATACAAGAACAGGAAGATGAGGCTGATGGCGACAGAAGCCGTAATGGACGGAAAGTAATAAGCGGTGCGGAAAAAGCTCTTGAAGCGCAGAAGGCGTTGGTTTACCACCACCGCCAGCAGGAGAGAGAGGGCCGTCTGGATGGGTACC
Source organism: Chloroflexota bacterium (assembly GCA_040751925.1). Lineage (GTDB taxonomy): Bacteria > Chloroflexota > Anaerolineae > Promineifilales > Promineifilaceae > JBFMFT01. The sequence goes on along the minus strand of JBFMFT010000428.1, from coordinate 273 downwards.
ACACCCAGGGCAAAATAGGTGGTGTTCTTCAGGGCCTTGAAGAAATCGGACTGGCGAATCCCCCCTTCTACCAGGACTGTCTGGTAATTCTCCAGACCGACAAACTCGGCCGCGGCCGGAGGACTAATACCGTTCCAGTCCGTAAAGCTGAAATAGAGGGCAAAAAGAATGGGGATGACCAGAAAGACGAGGAAGATGAGCAGGGCCGGACTCATAAAGAGCCAGCCGGCGACAGCATCCTGGCGATCCTGCTGCTTGATACCACTGGACATG
>JBFMFT010000427.1:0-4539 GCA_040751925.1 Chloroflexota bacterium | reverse complement strand
CCTGTAGAACGATTTTTCCAAATCGTTCTACGCCCCCACCTCCACCAACTCCACGTGCGCCACCCAACGGATCGTCTTGCCGGCCTCGCCGGTGACGGTAATTTGTAACGCGCCATTCACCGCGTCGGCCGCTACGTTGGCATCCCAGGCGGCCGTATCCTCCGCTAACACCGTCTTTGCCACCGCCCCCACCAGAGCCGTTGTCCCTACCCCCACTTGCCGGTCAATACAACCTTCCAGGATATAGGCGGCCGACTCATTAGCCGCGTCGGTCCGGCGAGCTACCACGTGAAGGCGAAAGAGCCAGGTGGTGTTGTCGGCCAGGGTCGGCCGTTCGGCCGCTCCATCCAGAAATAGCGTCGTTACGGTGGCGTCGGTGGTGATAGCGCGGGCCACCAGGCTGCTGCGCTGGGCGTCGCCGGGGTTAGCGAACTGGCCGCTGGCCTGGCTTTGTTGGCCGTAGAGAGTGGACTTGGCCTGGTAGCCACCCGGGATGGAACTATGCCGGGCCTCCGCCCGGTTGCGTTCGCCAAAAGCCACCGCCCCTGGCTTCGTCACCCGGTTATCGGCCGAGGCGGCGATGAGGTGGTCAAGGGTTTGTTGTTGTAAGTGGTTCATTAAGCGGGTGGCAGGTAGCAGGTGGCAGGTGGCAGGTGGCAGGTCTGACTTGCTACCTGCCACTTGCCACTTGCCACTTCTAATAAATCCTATCGTGCTTATCCATCACCCAGGGGCCGGTGTAGCCGCCAGCGTGGACGAGAGGCACCGCTTCGGCCAGGCTGTCGCGGAACTGCTGTTCGGCCGCGTTAGCGTTGGCCTGAAACTGCGACAGTTGCAGGGTGGTCGTTTCGGGGTCTTTCTCCTCCGCGCCGGTGCGCTCGCGCCAGGCCTGCCAAACCACGTAATTGATGAGGATGTTGAAGTGACGGCCGGGCACCGTCACGTCCGACCCACTGCTCAGGTTGCTGGCGTGGTCGCCCAGGTAAGTGATGGTAATAGTCTCACTGGCGGCCGGGCTATCCGAAATCCACAACTCGTCCTCGTAACTGGATAGGGCCGGCTCCGCCCCACGCGGCATCACGTCGTAATAACCATTCTCCAGCCAAAAGCTGGGATGCTTGTGGCTGCGTCGCTTCAAATACCGCTTGGGGTCCTGATCCGTTGGGTACTCCACCGTAACCATCGCCTGGAAGTTGGTGGGCAGGTTATAGGTGTGATCGGCCGCGCTCGTGGCAATCGTCGAGGTAATCTGGCGGGGGAAATTCTGTGAATAGAGGCGGATGCCCGCCTTCACCCATTCTTCGACGGTGGCCTGGCTCCACGTCCCGGCCCCGGCGTCAGCAATTGTGTTTTGACATTCGTCGGCAAGTTGCGCTAAGGTAGTCATGGTTAAAAGTGGCAGGTGGCAGGTGGCAAATGGCAGTTAGGACTTGCTACTTGCCACTTGCTACTTGCTACTTCTTATCTGCCGAACCAGGCGTCATCCAAAGCCTGGCGCACCTCGGCCGCCAGGCCATACAGATTCACCAGGTCATCCAGAATGGCCGACCAGTGGGCGTCACTGGCCTCCACGATCACCGCTTTTAGTTCCGTGAACAGAGCGGCATTGACGTATATAGGCGTCAGGTCGGCCGTTTCCATGCCCGCCTTGGCCAGCGCGGCCGACCGCAAATCCCACCAGGACGTAGGTCGTAACATAACATTCCTCCTGTAGGGCAAGTTAAAAACTTGCCCTACGAATACAGAATCGTCGCTTCGGCCGACGCGCCGCCAATATCCGCGTAGACGCCGTTGACAAAGGGCCAGGCCACACCCGGCGTAAAGCAAATGCTTTCGCCGGCCGGAGCCGTCAACGTCAACAACCGCGTCCCACTGGCTGCCGAGGCGTTGTCGTAGAGAATCAGGGTAGCCGCCGCGCCGGCCGCCGCCGCCAGGCACACCGCGTGCAAATGACCCGGCCGCGTCACAATCGCGCCGTCGGCCGCCACCCGGCCGGATTGGGCAATCATAATCATCTGGTAGACCTCCTCGAAATCAGTGGCAGGTGGCAAGTGGCAAGTGGCAGGTAAGACTTGCCACTTGCTACTTGCCACTTGCTACCCTTTCGTCAGCGTCAGCACCACCGTCAAATTCTGTACGGCCGTACCCGCCGCGCCGTCGAAGTCCACCACCACCGCCAGGATCGTCCCGTCCGTCAAATGGGGGAACTGGCCGGAATCGGTGAGCAGCGCGCCGGTGAAGCTGGAACGGCCGTACTCATTCGGTGTGCCGCTATCGCCGACGGCCGAGGCCACCAGGTAGCCATCGGTGTCGGCCGACGTGCCGACCTCTACAGTGGCGTCGTTGGCGTTGGAGCCAACGGCCGCCACGTGAATCAACTGACAATCAAAGGGCACCGTCCAGCGAAAGCTGACGTTAGCCGCCAGCGTGCCGGTGACGTGAATGGGAAGGGTGAAAACTTGTTCCATGAAAACCTCCAGAATGTCAGGCGACGTTATGCTTATACAGCCCCCGGTAATCGGTGGGGCCGGTGACGAAGAAGTAGCGAACCTTGATAGGCATGGTGTCATTGGTGAACATCAGCCCGGCCGTCGGACTGGCGACACTGAAGACCTCCGGCGTGCGGCCGTAGCGGTAGCCCAGGCCAATAGAGGGGTAAAGCAAGGGGTCAGCCACGGCCGCCCAGTTGTTGGTGTCTGTCCACAGGTCAACCACAATCACCCGCCGGCGGGCCGATTCAATCAGGGCTTCACGGGCCGCCCCCTCCGCAAACGGGTTCACGTCATTGTTAGACGTGCCAGGCTGCTGGTCACTGGCTAGGACCTGAATCGCCGTCGCTTCCAGGTCCGGCGGTACCAGCAGATACTTCGGCGCGGTCAACCAGCCCAGCCGTTCACCCGAATGGACTTCCGTTTGCTTCCGCATGGCCGTCCGCGTCGCGCTCCAGGCCGACCAGGAGAGAGCGGTCGTCCCCAGGTTGTTGTGATTGGCGTGGAACAGAGCCGTGCTGTCCGTATCCAGCGTCGGGCCGACGCCAGAGTTAGCCGTGAAGATATTAGATACTGCCTTGGCCAGCGTCAGCCAGGCTGCTTGAGCCAGGGCGCGAGGGGCGGCCTGTAAGCGGGTCGTGTCGTCTTTGTCAATCGCTTCCAGGGTAATGCCCAGGTAGCCGCCCTTCTTCACGAAGGCGTCCTGCTCCACCTGGTCGTCCCAGGTCAACTCCGTATACGACGCGCCCTCGGCCACGGTGGGCAGTTCACCCACCCCACCCAGGGTCGTCCAGCGGGCGTTCTGCAAGGAGGTGAAGTCCACCTCGGTCGCAATGGGCAGCCACCACTGGGGGTAGGTCTGGAAAAGGTTGGTGACGACTTTGTTCAGCGCGTTGGCGGTCAAGGCGGCCATCGTCGAGGAATTGACGTTGGCGAATTGCACCCGCTCCGGCTGGAAGACGCCGGTCATCTCGTAATCGCCCGACAGCAGGTGATAGAGTTCGCGGATGCCCGTCAACGGCCGCACGTTGTGGGGCGGCCGTCGGCCCATCAGCAGGGCTTCGGCCGCCAGGTGCAGTTGCTCAAAGCCGGTCAGTCCGGTGGTGATGTGCGGCTGGCGGGGCGGCGTCCCACCCAGTTGAATCACCTGGCCCTGGTTCAGAGCCGCCACTTCACGGCGGGCGGCCTCAATAGCTTGCTGCAACTCGGCCGGACTCTGAAAGTGACTGCCGGCCAGCCGCAGCCGCGTCGGCTCCGGCAGCCCCGACGTAGCCAGCAGGGCCTGAGTGGCCCAAGAAACTAGGTTTTTCGGAAAAGACCTGGTTTCTTCGGGAGGAAGATCGCCTTCAGGCGCGGCGACGAGAGAAAGGGAATGGGTTTGCTCAGACATATTATCTCCTTGTAAAGTTGAAGGTTGAAGGTTGAAGGTTGAAGGCTGGAGTTCATCCTTCATCCTTCCGCCTTCATCCTTCGTTATACGGCCGCCAGCGGCCGGCTCGAACACGAAATCAATAGACTCAATGTGGCGGATGCTGGTGATAACCTTCAAGGATGAAGGATGAAGGATGAGGGATGAACGATTCCCTTCATCCTTCATCCTTCCGCCTTCATCCTTCCAAGTGGGCCAAAAGACGAGGGAAAGCCCCACGTCCGGTACCGGCCGCCCGGCCGCCGCGTCCGCCAAAAATTGCTGCAAAAGCGACCCAATGGCCCGGCCGGCCTCATTGTCATAGAGCCGGATCGCGCCTTCGGCCGCCTGCTCCGCCTCATTCCAGGTGGCCTCCACCGTCACGCCAGCCAGGTTACGCAGAGAGGCTTGTTCAGGGGAGCCGCTTGAACGGGTCGCGTGGTCAATAAACATGGCCCGGCCGGTGAACAGCTCGCGCTCCACCGCCGCTCGAATCGCCGCCGGCTCTATCACGATGTCCGACGGCCGGTTACCCACCGCCCGCACCCGGCCGGCCCTGACGAACCGCGCCGCGTAGACCCTGGCAGCAGGGGCGCGGGGGTGCAGGGGAGCAGGGGACAATCCATCCACCTCCCCTGCTCC
>JBFMFT010000426.1:0-4542 GCA_040751925.1 Chloroflexota bacterium | reverse complement strand
GACGTAGTAGACAGCCCCGGCCACCAGCGCGAACAGGGTCAGGAACAGGAGGGCATTGTTCCGTAGGTGCTGGCCTGTCTCCCTTTCCAGGCCGAACATTGCGCTGCGTAACATCCTCTGCGCCCGCCACCATTCGCCAAAGTACCAGATCAACCCCAACCCGCACAGGATGTATATCCAGATGTCATTGCGGATGAGGAAGACGTAGAGGTTTTCCATAAGGTAGGTGGAAGCGGCCGTAGTGCGTGGCGCGTATTGCGTAAGACGTGATATGAAATACGCAATACGCTGAATTAGAGCTTACGCAAAATACCCTTCAGGAGTTCGGTAAGGCGAGGGAGGATGCGCCGGCCGGTCTCCAATACTTCCTGGTGGGTCAACTGCTGGCCGGGTAGAGGATCGGGCAAGGCCATGTTGGTAATGGTGGAGATGCCTAACACGCGCAGACCGCCATGACGGGCCACTACGACTTCGGGGATGGTGGACATGCCGACGGCGTCCGCGCCGATGGTTCGCAGAAAGCGCAGTTCGGCCGGGGTTTCGTAGCTTGGTCCCGCCACGTAGGCGTACACTCCTTCCTGGAGGGAGTAACCGGCTTCGGCCGCCACCTGGTGGGCGAGTTGCCGTAGGGCGGGGTCATACGGTGCAGTCATGTCTGGGAAGCGCGGGCCAACAGCGTCATCATTGGGGCCGCGTAGGGGATTGAGGCCGGCTATGCCTAGCAGGTTGAGGTGATCCTTGATCAGCATCAGATCGCCCGGCCGGAAATTGGCGTTGATACCGCCGGCGGCGTTGGTGACGATGAGGGTGCGAACACCCAACCGGTGCAGGACGCGGACGGGTAGGCTCAAGTGGCTCATGGAATAGCCTTCGTAGTAATGGGCGCGCCCTTGTAAGACGATGAGTGTTTGGCCGGCCAGTCGGCCGATGACCGCCCGGCCGCTATGCCCGGCTACGGTGGAGACCGGCCAGTGGGGAATTTCCCGGTAGGGGATTACGTCGGGCGACTCGACGGCCTCGGCCAGGGTGCTGAGACCAGAGCCGAGGATCAGACCAACGGTTGGCTGGTAGGGGGTACGATCAGTTATGGTGGCGGCCGCTTCGGTAATCTGCTCGGCTAGAAGAAGCTCAGTCATCATTTTACTGCCTGTTTACTGGGGCCAAGTCGTCAAGCCATCTCAGCTTCCAACTCATGTAGCCGCTGCTGGAGGAAAAGATTGACCAGACTCGATGATGTCAACAATGTACATATTGGTTAATCAAGCCAGTAACCCAAATCAATTGTATCATGTACGCCAACTTCGATCATAGTCAATGGTTCATTCGCGCTATGGTTTTTTTGGTGAAACGGCCGCGATGCTGGTAAGATATTGAGTGTGTTTAATCTGTCAATTTGGGCCGAGATAGAAGGCCGATCCCCCAATCCCTGCATCAAACTGGAGGCATGATGTCATCTGAGCAACCTCGTAAGATTCTGATTGCCGGCGCGGCCGGCCGCGATTTCCACGACTTCAACACCGTCTTCCGCGATAACGAGCGGTACCGGGTGGTTTGCTTTACGGCGACCCAGATTCCCAACATCGAGGGCCGCCGTTACCCGCCGGAACTGGCCGGCCGCCTCTACCCCGACGGTGTTCCCATCCATGCTGAGGCCCAATTGGAGGAGTTGATTCGAGAACACGAGATTGACGACGTGGTGTTCTCCTACTCCGACGTGTCTCACGAATACGTGATGCACCTGGCGGCGCGAGTGCAGGCGGCCGGGGCCGGTTTTCGCCTGTTGAGTCCCCGCCAAACGATGTTGAAGTCGAGCAAGCCCGTCGTTTCGATTGGAGCGGTGCGAACCGGCTCTGGCAAAAGCCAGACCTCCCGTAAGGTTGTACAGAACCTCAAGACCCTAGGCTTTCAGAAAGTGGTAGCCGTGCGCCACCCCATGCCCTATGGCAACCTGGTCGTCCAGCGCGTTCAGCGTTTTGCCAGCTTCGCCGACATGGATCACTACGAATGTACCATCGAGGAGCGGGAGGAGTATGAGCCTTACGTGGATATGGGCGCAGTCATTTACGCGGGTGTGGATTACGAAGCCATCTTACGCCAGGCCGAGGCCGAAGCCGACGTGATCGTTTGGGATGGGGGCAACAATGATTTCCCGTTCTTTCTCTCCGACTTTCACATTGTCATCGTAGACCCCCACCGGCCGGGCCACGAACTGCGCTACCACCCTGGCGAGACCAATCTGCGCCTGGCGGCGGCCGTGGTCATTAACAAGGTGGATACGGCCGACAACGCCAACGTGATTCAAGTGCAACAAAATGTGCGGCAAGTCAATCCCAGGGCCATCGTTATTCGGGCGGCTTCACCCTTTTTTGTGGACAATCCGGCCGCCATTCGCGGCCAGCGTGTTCTGGTGGTTGAGGATGGCCCCACCCTGACGCACGGCGAAATGGCTTATGGGGCTGGTGTGATGGCGGCTCGTTACTTCGATGCCGCCGAAATCATTGATCCCCGCCCCTACGCCGTTCGTTCCATCGCTCAAACCTACGCCAAATACCCCACCACCGGCCCGGTCTTACCAGCCATGGGCTATGGCGGCGACCAGATGGCCGACCTGGAAGAGACGATCAACAATACCCCGGCCGATCTGGTGCTGATTGCCACGCCGATTGACCTGGGCCGCCTGATCCAGATTCGTATTCCTAGCCAGCGCGTCCGTTATGAGTTGCAGGAGATTGGGCGGCCGACCCTGCTAGAGCTGCTCCGCGAGCGTTTGTTGTAGGGCAATCCGCCGGATTGCCCTGTCGCAATCTTGCAGATTGCGTTACTAGCGGACGCCGAACTCGGCCGTCCAGTACCAGATATTGGGCGCAGCGTAATTCTGAGCGAAGCCGACGCCGAGTTCGTTGGCGTTGGGATGGAGAATGATAACCCGGTGGCTGGGGCTGTTGACCCAAAACTCAACGGCGTCTATCGCCCTCTCAAAGCCCCAAGCCACCGCTTCCCCGGCATAAGCGCCGGTGTAGCCATACCAGCCTAGCCGTTCCGCCGGCCGGGAGCCATCGGAGCCCACGTGGGCGTTATACTCATAAGCGGCCATGTCGTCGCTGTGCTGTTGGGCGGCGATGGTCAACTCGTAGACATAGGCCAGGGGCGGCAGATTGTACAAGCGGCGGGCCTCGTTGACGTACCAGAATAGTTGCTCGGCCGGAGTCGCCTCCGGCGATAACGGCGTCTGCTCCCAGTAAACGGGTTGGGGAACGGCCGCTTCTGGGGGTGTCGTAGCGGCGTTGGGGTCGGCCGGCCCAAGCCCAGCCCCACCGGCCGGTGGTAACACGACGGGTGGCAATGGTTCACTAAGAGAAGGGATAACATTTCGGGATAGGGCCTGGCCGGCCGATTGGCCCATGACCGGCAGGTAGGCGAAGGCCAATCCCTTTTCAACGTGCACCCAACGGGAGACCTGGGTCTGCCCAAAGTCATTGCTGGCGGTCATGGTCACCAGGTAATCACCGGCCGCACTCCATTCGACCGCCACTGTGTCCCCTTCGAGCGTGCGGCCGTCACCCAGGTTCCACTGCACAGCCGTTACGGTATCGTCGTGAAAAGCCTGGCCCTGGATGGCCCGGCCGGTCGTCGTGGCTTGCTCAATAACCAGGTCGGCGATGGGCGGCGCGCCGACGGTGATGGGCAAGGTTGTCTCCGCTTGCCCAAATGGGCTGGTAAGCTGTAAGCGCACCGAATAGCTCCCCGGCTGGCGGTAGACGTGAGAGGGGTTGGCCTCTGTGCTGGTGGCTCCATCGCCGAAATCCCAGGTGTAGGTAAGCGGCCCTTGCCCGCCACTCTGGTTGACAAAGGTTACGGGTTGGTTGACGCCGGCTGTGGCGTCGGCCGGGCTGAAATAGGCGATTGGCTCCGCTACGATGGTGATAGGAATGGTCGCGGTCACCGCTGCCAGGGGATTTGCCACTTTTAGGGTTATCTGGTATGTCCCGGCGGCCGCGTAGACGACGGTTGGATTGTCGGCGTTCACCAGCCGGCCGTCGCCCAAGTCCCATAACTGCTCGAATGGGCCTGGCCCGACCAGATCGGCTAACAGGTGGAGAGGCTGGCCGACGGCGGCCGTCGCTGGGCTGGGGATGATCCGCGCCTGGGGAGGTAGACCGACCCAATAGGAGACAGTGAGTGGGTGGTCGCGGGCCTCATACTTAAGGACGGCAGTAATCGAATGGATGGGCTCGGTGAGGTCAGCAACAGCCAGGGTTAAAGGGAGAGTCAGTTGGGCCACACTCCCGGCCGCCGGCACAACCGGTTGCCAGGTTAAACTGTTTGTTTGCAGGTTGAAGGAGTTACTAGCCGGTAGTTTCAACACGTCTACGGTCAGCCCGGCCGGTAAAGTGACGATGACCTGGGGGGCGGCGGCCTGGGCTGTGAGGTTGGTTAGCGATAGGTCGAGGGTCAAAACGTCGCCGGGGGATAGGGCGGCCGGATAGACGGCCATACGCAAGGGGAGCGGCCCCTCTAACTGGGCAACGTTAGGTGGTGTGG
>JBFMFT010000425.1:0-4553 GCA_040751925.1 Chloroflexota bacterium | reverse complement strand
TGCGTAATGCCAGTTACGCATGACTCAGGACGCTCTGGTCATGCCAGCCTTGCCACCGGCTACGCTGATTGTCCTGAACTGGAACGGCCGCCCCTTTCTCCAAGCCTGCCTCACCTCCCTGCTGGCCCTGGACCATCCCGACTTTACCCTCATCGTGGTAGACAATGCCTCCGACGATGACTCGGTGGCCTTCGTCCGCCAACAATTCCCCCAGGTTCAGTTGCAGGTCAACCCCGGCAACCTGGGCTTTGCCGCCGGCAACAACGTGGCCCTGGGCCAACTGGCTACGGAGTTCGCCGTTCTGCTCAACCCGGACATCGTGGTTAGTCCGAATTGGCTGCGCCACCTGTTGGCCCCCCTGTTGGCTGACGAGAGGGTAGGCGTCACCGGCTGCAAATTGTATTACCCCGACGGCCGCCTGATCCAACACGCTGGCGGCTACGTGACCCTTCCCCAAGCCTTCCCCGGCCATTATGGCCTGCTGGAAGAGGACGCCGGCCAACATGAAACGCCTCGCCAGGTAGACTACGTGATTGGCGCGGCCATGGCCATCCGGCGCGATCTATTAGAGCGGATAGGTTTACTGGATGAGGGCTTTTTTCTCTATTACGAAGACACGGACTTCTGCCAGCGGGCCCGACGGGCGGGCTACCAGGTGGTCTACGCGCCACAGGCGACGGCCGTTCACCTGGAATCGGCCATTACCCGCAAGGGCAGCCCGACTTACCTGCGCCACTTCCACACGGGTCGCTGGCGTTTCTTGCTCAAGCACTACGATCTGGACGAGGTGATGGGGCAGACCTTTCCGGCCGAGCAGACGTGGTTGGACCAAGTTGACCCGGTGGAGCGGTGGGCGGCCGCTTACGCTTACCGCCAGACGCTCCTACGCTTGCCGGGGATTTGGGCGGCCCGCCAGGCGCACGGGGGATCAGCGACGACGGCCGGGCAACGGCGGCAAGTAGCGGGGGGCCTGGTCGAGTTGCGGCAAAGGGCCTGGTCAGCGACAGGTGCGTTGAAGCTGCTGCAAAGCCGGTGGCGGGTGCAACCGCAGCCTTTTGTGTCACGTGTGCCGGTGTTCGGCCGCCTCATCGCCCGCTTGCGCCAGGCCTGGAACGACGTGGCGACGCGCCAGTACGTGGCTGCGTTGTTGGCCCAGCAGAATGAGTGGAACCGGCTGGTAGTAGAGGAACTGAGCCGGCCGGCGGCGCGGCTGGCCGAACTGGACGGCCGCCAATCGGCCGCGATTCAAGAGATGCTGGCTTTGACGGAGGAAATCGGCCGGTTGAGGGAAAGAGTAGCGGCCGTGAATCGGGTGGGGAGAGGTTAGGCGGGCTGCCGGGTGGAGGCGTCCAGAACAGTAAGGCCCACCAGTTGGTTAAGGCGATAGTTCGGCAAACACACAGCAGGTGGAATCTGCTATAATTGAAATGACTCATCGTAACCATTGAGATTCAGTAGAACGTAAGATATGCCCTTCTCTCCAGAGCGCCACGTATTTGAATACACACCAGGTAGGATAAACCCTCTAGCGAAATCACGGCCGCTGGCGGGAATAGACCTGAACTTTGATGGAGAACCCACTCAGCACCTCACTCATGCTCTACATCCTTACGTGGCAGCTATCAACCCGCCTCTGGCCCGCCGGCTGATTGATACTTATGTTCCCGCCAAAGGGACTGTCTTGGATCCATTTTGCGGCGGCGGAGGGATTTTGATCGAGAGTCTATTATCTGGACGTAACTGTGCAGGTTTCGACGTCAACCCACTGGCGATCATGATCGCCAAAGCCAAAACTACCTACATAGAACGGGAGAGAATCAAAGCCCAATGTGACGATATTTGTAAACGCGCTGAAGAATTGCTAACTGTTGCCGTTCCACCTAACATCAGCGAAGCTGCCAGGTATTGGTTCAGGCCAGAAACCTTACCTGAGCTTGCCGCCCTTAGCTCTGCCGTCAACGAGATTAAGGAGGAGGACCTGAAGACTCTCTTTTCGGTCATCCTCTCCATTACTGTTCGGAGTGTTATGCTAACCTATCGCGGCGAGGTGAGGCTACGTAAGCTGCGAGATGAAGACCTGCAAAACGCTCAACCCAAAGTGATGGCGGTTTTCGTGGAGCGATGTAGAGTTGCGCTTCAGGAGGTTCCTAATCTTCCCACTCATGCAAGGGCAAGAGTCGAATTGGCAGACGCCCGGCAGTTGCCGTTGGAGGATGGTGAGTACCATAGCATTATCTGTTCCCCGCCTTACGCCGACGATACAAATGGAGTAGGCTATTTTCAATTTTCCAGATATATGCTGGAATGGCTGGGGATGTCTCCCGATACGATAAACAGGTATAAGCGTCAGTTTTTGGGGTCTAACTTATCTATCAAGACTGTGCCGCCGTCCATGACTTTTTACATTGCGGCCGCCAATGTTAAGGCTCGCAACCAACAGCACTATAAAGAGGCGGTTGCCTTTTACGCGGATTACTACCAGGCACTCTCGGAAATGAAGCGAGTGGTGACTGACTGGATTATTATTGTCATAGGTAATCGCGTCCTTTCGAGAACTCTGTTCGACAACGCCAACATTACCCTTGAGCTTTTTAAGCACATAGGCGGAGTCAAGTTTGTTGACTACTATAGTCGAACCATTCGCAAAAAGCGGCTGCCAAACCTTGGGGGAGACGGTGGTGGTATTAGTGTGGAACACGTTCTCGTGTTCAAGAAGTCGAGGTGATAGTCCCTGTGCAAAACCCTTGCTTGACTAGCTCCCATCGCTCAAGGACATCACGCATAAACTGGTCTGGCTTGGTGTCGCTGAAGGACAAGGTATAGATCCTCTTACCAGATGACGTTTCTGAACCACTTGGAATCGTCCGAAGGTTGTACGAGTAGCAGTTATCGAACTGACCGTCACGCTCAAAATAGTTCCGTTTCAAGGCCCCTGCCGGATCAGAGCGCAAACCAAGCTCTCCCCTTACAACCCCATCCCCGTGCGGTGGTGGGAAGGCTTTGGCGTCAAGGGTAACGAACCCACTCCAATAGCCTTTTTCCATCATGGCCAGACTAGCTGGCACGTCGTCTTGAATCCTCTCAGCCAGGCTACTCTTGACGTGTATTCCACCAAAGACTCTCTTGCTTCCACCGGGACATTCCCCTTCTAAAATGATGTCTAGCTTGGACTTACCTACTTTCTGGACTATTCCCATTTCTTCCAATACTCGAACTGCTTTGCCGGCCGTAAGGACCGAGATGTGAACACCAAAAGGCTCGAGAAGCGGCTGGTAAAAGCCCACAAAGGCCCACTCTAAGGCAAAACCGGCCGCTCGCTTCCAGCTTTGATCGCTATACTGCTTGAGATAGTATTGGTAGATGACGTGCCACCACAAGTCGGCTGGATTGGCTTTAGGACACCGGCGGAGAGCGTGTAGATAACCATCGGCTATTGCCCGCGCTTGAGTCTTCTCCTTCAAGTAGGTTGCGAACGTATTCGTAATGTCCTGATAATCGGCCAGACTGACCCCTTCTATTTCGACCTGAACGTTATACACGGCTCTTGGGTCGTGAAGCATGTACTTCATTCTTTGACTCCAAATAAACAGTTTGGTGAAACGCCCAAAGCCTCTGCCAACATCTTCACCTCATGGTCAGTCACTTTTCTGGTTCGCAGTTCAATCTTGGAGACAGTAAAACGACTACAGTCCCCCCAGCCCAACAACTGGAGGCGTATTGCCAAGTCCTCTTGGGTCAACTTTGGCTGGCGTTCTTCTCTTATCTGCTTTACTTTGCGCCCAATAACGTTCATCGGAGCGAAACTATTAACCAGTTGGGTTGGCCTTTCCTCCGCACCAAGTACAAGAGTATATCAGGGCAGGATACGAAGTTGTGACTGCGATGAGTCACATAATGATTTTCTCTGAACCCAGTCATGCAGTAGAATTGACAATGCCACAACAGAAAAAGGCGTACAGGCTCGACCTGCTACCAGTTTTAAGGATACAAAGATGCAACTAGACCTGGAACTGTACCGCGAGGAAGTTGTCGTCTCTAGCAATCCGTCTATCACCATGAGCGTGATTGACGTGGCCCCCGAACGGCCGGAGCAAACCCTGGTCCTTGTGCATGGCTTCGGCGGCCGGGCGCGCCAGTGGCGCTACCAGTTCGAGAAGTTCACCGAACGCCACCGCGTCTTGGCCATGGACATTCGCGGGCATGGACATTCGTCGCGGCCGTTGCAGGGGTACGAGATGCCTTACATCTTGCACGACCTGGTAACCGTTCTCGACCAGCGTCAGGTGACAGAGCCGTTCATCCTGATTGGTCACTCGTTTGGTGGAGCTATCGTGACCGACTTCGCCCACCAATACCCGGAGCGGGTGCGTAAACTCATTCTGATTGCCTCGGCCGGCGAGTACAACCTGGCCTGGGCCATCAAGCTGGCTTTTCACCTGAACGATCCCCTCCTGCGTCTGCTGCAACCCTTCTTCAAGGGGGCGATGGACGCTTCCTTTCCCGCCCTCAAACGCTATTTTCTGAACAATATGAGCCAGTGGCGGGGTTGGGAC
>JBFMFT010000424.1:0-4565 GCA_040751925.1 Chloroflexota bacterium | reverse complement strand
TCATTACCGGGTCGCCCGTGCTGTCCAAACCAGTAGGAGCCGGGCCAGGCGCGGCCGGGGACAGCCAAAGGCCCAGCCCAGCTCGCCCCATCACAGCCTCCAATTCATGGCGGAGCTTCTGGCGGCCGGCCCGCGCCCCGGCCAATTCCGCTTCCGAGACCGCCTGGCCGCGCCGGATCAATTCGGCCGTCTTCGGGTGATATAGCTCTTCGTAACGGGCAAACCAACCGGCGTGAAAGCGGGCCGCTTCGGCCGCTACGATGGTCTGGTGGCGGGCGACAATCTCCTGAAAATCAGCCATCGCCGCTACCGGCTTGACTTCATAACCAGCATCCGCCAGCCGGCCGCACGTCTCCCGAAAGTGGGCCAGCCCTTCGGCGCTGGCCTTCTCTAAATACGGCCCTTCGGGAACGCCCAGCACCGGCCGCGCCCTAACTTCATCCCCCCATCCCCCCATCCCGGCCCTCCACTCCTGGCACAGTAAACTGGCAACCAGGGCCGCCCCGTCCACGTCGGCCGTGAAGAAACCCACGTGGTCCAGCGATTCAGACAGGGGGATCACCCCGCTTCGAGGAATCCGCTCATAACTAGGCTTAAAGCCGACGACGCCACAGAAAGCCGCCGGCCGGACAATGGAGCCAATGGTCTGCGTACCCAGAGCCAACGGACAGAGGCCCGCGCCGACGGCCGCCGCCGAGCCACTGCTAGACCCGCCAGGCGTGTGGGCCGGGTTGTGGGGATTACGGGTGGGGCCAGGGGCGAAATAGGCAAATTCAGTGGAGACGGTCTTGCCCAGAATCAGGGCCCCGGCCTGGCGCAGCCGGCGCACACTGTCCGCTTCTGTCCCTTGCAGCAGTTCCGGCGGCAGGCGACTACCGGCCCTGGTCAAAAACCCCTTCACCTGAAAGATGTCCTTCACGCCGACTGGAACGCCAAAGAGGGGCGGCCGTTCTTCCGGTTCAGGGTATTGCTCTAGCAAGACGGCCGCCTCCCGGCGCAGCCGGGTAAAACGGCCGTCCTCCGGCACAAAGGCCAGGACGGCCGGCTCACCCCGCTCAAACCGCTCCTCCACTTGGGTCAGGTAGTCCATGAGCGGGAGGCGGCCGGAGCGCAAGACTTCACTCAACGCCGGTAGCGATTGGCTGGGCAAGGAATCCATGAGAGCAACTTCCAAACCTGACAGGTTTTCGGAAACCTGTCAGGTTTTGGCTCCTTAAGCGGCGGCCTTGAGCTTGACGGCCGCCAGCTTGACCGCGTCCACAATGTGTTGGTAGCCTGTGCAGCGACAGAGGTTGCCGGAAATGGCTGCCCGAATTTCTGCTTCGCTGGGACTGGGGTTTTCCTCTAAGAAGGGCAGCAAGGTCATCAGGAAGCCCGGCGTGCAGAAGCCACATTGGAGGCCGTGCGCTTCCCAAAAGGCTTGTTGAAGCGGGTGCAATTCGGCCTGGTCGCTGGCTAGACCCTCCACTGTCATCAGGCTATGCCCATTGGCCTGCACGGCTAACATCAGACAGGAGCGAACCGGCAGGCCATCGAAGAGGATGGTACAAGCCCCACAAACGCCATGCTCACAGCCCACGTGCGTGCCGGTCAGTTCCAGTTCGTGGCGCAAGAAGTCACTCAGCAAAAGGCGCGGTTCTAGGCGCCGCTCGTGCTGATGACCATTTACAATGACTGAGACGGGATGGAGATTATCGGTCATAAGCCATTCCGTATGACGTAGTGCGTAATCCGTAAGACTAAGACGCATTACGCCATACGCAATACGTTACACTCTCGCCAACGCCTGCTGCAAGGCCCGCCGGGTCAGGACGCGGGCCAGGTGGCGTTTATAGGCCACCGAAGCGTGAATATCGGCCGTTGGCTCGATCTCCTGCTGCGAAGCCACCTCCGCCACCGCCTGGATGAGTGCTACGTCCGGTCGCTGCCCCACCAGCAGCCCGGCCGCCTCCCGCGCCACCATCGGCATCTCGCCCAGACTCAGGTAAACCAGCCGGGCCTGGCGGCAGACGCCGCTCTCGTCCAAGGTGGCTAAGGCGGCCACTCCTGCTTGAGCATAATCGCCAGGGCGACGCGATACCTCCAGGAACGACCAGCCTGTGCGCGGCGGCATCGGTGGAATCGTCACTTCCACCAGGATTTCCTCGGGGGCGAGGGCGGTGGTGAAAAGGCCCAGGAAGAACTCTTCGGCCGCCACCCATCGTTCACCCTGGCTACTTCTTAGGCGCAAACGGGCTTGCAGGGCCAGAGCAATCACCGGCAGTTCGGCCGCCGGGTCGGCGTGGGCCAGGCTGCCGCCCAACGTGCCTCGGTTACGGATCTGCGGGTGAGCAACGTAGGGCATGGTCTCATGCAGCAAGGGAGCGACCTTCGCCACCAGGGGATCTCGTTCCAACCGGCGGTGGCGGGTCATCGCCCCCAACCGCAATCCTCCATCCGCGTCCTCCTGAATGTAATCAAGTTCTGCCAGCCGGTTCAGGTCAATCAGGCGGGAGGGTTGGGCCAGGCGAAAGTTCAGGGCCGGGATAAGGCTTTGCCCACCGGCTAACAATTTCGCCTCGTAGCCGTATTGAGCCAGGGTAGACAAGGCTTCAGCCAGAGTGGCCGGGGCAGAATAGGCAAATGGAGCAGGCTTCATGGAAATAACTATACAGAAAAATCGTCGCTCCGCAAACATCCGGCGTTTCTAAAAACACCGGGTGTTTTGACCAGGATAGCCCGAATCTCCTATTTGCTCTGGTAACGTGTCTGACATACACTTAGCAACCATCCGAAAACAGGAAACAGCACATGAAACACATCAAAACCATTCTCCCTTACCTTATTCTCCTGGCCTTGCCCCTGTTGGCTTGCGGCGTGTTGAGCAGCGAGCCGGAGGCGACGGCCACCCCTCTGCCAACGGCAACACCTCTCCCGCCAACTATTCCGCCGACGGCCGCCCCGACCGACACCCCAGAGCCGACCGATACCCCAGAGCCGACCGACACCCCAGAACCAGAGCCAACGGCCGACCTTACCGAAGACTTTGTCACTTACATCAGCGAGTCATCGGGGGTAAGCATCGGTCACCCTGAAGATTGGGTCGCCAGCGACCTGCTCGGCTTTACGATCATCGCCTCCAGCCAGGAACTCCTGGACAGTTCATTGGAGTTCAACCAGGGCGCGGCCGTCGTCATCTTTGGCGGCGCGCAAGCCGACTTTGGCATGGAAGGCGCCTCGCCCATCGAGCTACTGGAATCCTTCTCGGCCGACGCGGGGGTGGCTGGCGAAATGTCCATCACCGACGGCCCCTACGAGACTGAAATCAACGGCCAACCAGCGGCGATGGCCACCGTAGAGGGCAAGGCCGAAGATGGCACCGCCATCACCGGCCTAATGACCGTCGTCCAGTCTGGCGAACGGATTGCCATCATCTTTGGCGTCACGCCCAGTGAGACGGCCGCTGACTATATGCCCACTTTCGATGCCATGGCTCGTACGGCCGTTCTGCAAGAGCCAGTGGTCACCCAACCGGAAGCGGAGGGCTTCGTCTTCCTCGGCGAGACGATCCAGGCTACCGTTGCCCAGGACACCACCTCCTACTGGGGCTTTAGCGGCGCGGCCGGCCAGCGCGTCAGCATCACCGTCGAACCTTTAGATGACGAACTGGACGTGGTGGTGGACGTGCTGGACAGCAGCGGCGCATCCATCCTGGAAGCCGAAGTGGACGAGTCGTTTGACACCGAGGAAATTGTCGGGCTGGAACTGCCAGCCGACGACGAATACCTGGTTAGCGTGCGCGGCTTTGCTGGCGGCACAGGCGACTTTGAGTTAACCGTCGCCGAGGCTGGGGCTGTGGGGCCAACCGGCGGCGCAACTCTCGTCTCTGGCGAACCAACAGACGTGACCCTGGAAGCGGGCAGCCCGGCCGACTTCAGCTTCACGGCCCAGGTCGGGCGGCCGGTCATCTTCGTCGTCGTACCGGCCGGCGAGGTAGATGCGGTGCTAGACATCTATGACGTATCGGGCGAACAAGTAGCCCACCAGGATAGCTCTTTCGAGCAAGAGGTCATTCAATACTGGCCCGACAGTGACGGCGAATACACCCTCCGCGTGGCCGATTTCAGCGAGGCGGCAGGCGACTTCACTGTGACTATGTACGCCACCAGCGCGGCCGGCAGTTACATCGTCGCCAACAATTCACTGGACGCGGACGAAACCCACGCCTTCCCCTTCGACGTCCTGGCCGGCGATACCGTCGTCGCCTTCACCGACCCAGACGATGAACTGGATGTGGTGCTGGGCCTCTACGACGACGAAGACGACGAATTGATTGAGGAAGTGGATAACTCGTTCGACCGCGAGGCCCTTTCCTTCACCGCTGAAGCCGACGGCGATTTCTACTTCCAGGTGGGTGGTTTCGCCGGGGCCACCGGCACGTACACGATGACCCTCGTCGGCGGGCCAGACGTGATCTTTGAACTGGCTGTAGGCGACCTGGTCATTGGCGCAGCCGGCGAGAGTGGGGTGATCGAGTATTACTACACCGGCGCGGCCGGCGAGATGCTCACCATCTCGCTCACCCA
>JBFMFT010000423.1:0-4584 GCA_040751925.1 Chloroflexota bacterium | reverse complement strand
CCGACCTGGAGCAAAGCTGGACGGCCGGAGGCGTAGATTATTCCCTGGAAATCCGTTTTGACCTGTTGCTCATCGCCGGTGGAATCGCCCTCACCCTTTTGAGCGCGGCCTTCGTCGTGCCATCTATCTCGCTGACCCAAGTGGCGAAGGTTGTGCTGGATCGGCCGGCCGTGCGCCAGGCGGAAGAATCGTTGGAGCGGGCTTTCGCGGGCGTCCAGTCGCCCCGGCACACCCTGACTGGTGATGACCCAGAGGGCGGCCCATCCGACGTTTTGCCCAGGGCCTTTCTGCTCGGTAATGCGCCGGAGTTGGCGGAGACGGTGGTGATGACCGCTACTGCTGGTCGAGTCTCTGATTTGGCTGGTCAAGTTGGAAACGTGACCTACTGGCGGGGGGCTACTTATAGTGAGTACACCGGCCGGGGGTGGCAGCTGGCGGCCGGGTTCGAGGAGACGATTGCGGCCGGTCAACCGATAAATGGTCAAGCCGGCGGCATGACCCACATGGGTGGTCATGCCGGCGGCATGACCTACGCCATTGCGGTAGGTAGTCAAGGTCAAGCCGGCGGCATGACCTACCATACGATTGGTCTGCCAGTGCGATTCAACCAGACCGTGACCACCTACTGGCACGCCCCAGGCGACCTGGCCTGGGTTAGTGGGGTGGAGGCGGCCAGCTGGTATACGGTCACTTCCACGTTGGCTACAGCGACCTCTGAGCAACTGCGCCAGAGCGACTCGGCCGCGATGCCGCCGGACTTGTTGGCCCGCTACACGGCTCTGCCTGATGACCTGCCCGGCCGCCTGCGCGAACTGGCGCAGGAGATCATTGGCGATGAAGCCGTCTCGGCACCCTTATCTGCTTACGACCAAGCCAGGGCGATAGAAGCCTTCCTGCGCCAATACCCTTATTCCCTGGACGTAGAATTGCCGCCCCCCGGCCGTGATCCGGTAGACTATTTCCTCTTTGAGCTACAGCGCGGTTACTGCGACTACTATGCGTCGGCGATGATTATCCTGGCCCGCAGCCTGGGGCTGCCGGCTCGCCTCGTCACCGGCTATCTGGCGGCCCCACCGGACGACCAGGGCGTACAGACCATCTACGAGGTCAATGCCCACTCGTGGCCGGAACTATACTTTGCTGGTTATGGCTGGTTTGGCTTTGAGCCGACGGCCGCTTTCAGCAGTACTCAGTCGTTGGACAGCCCTGAACGGCCGCCTGTCTTTGCCGGAACAACGTCTCCCCTTCCCGTACCGGTCCAGGATCGAAGCTGGCCAACGGACATCCTGACCCATCCAGTGGCTTTGACGTTTTACGGATTGTTGGCCGTTGGTCTGGCGGCGTGGTGGTGGCGGCGACGACAGCAGGCGCGGGCGGCCGGCCTGGACGGGATTCAATGGGCTTACGGCCGCCTTCTCCGCTCGGCCGCTGGTTTGGGCCAGAGCGCGCCACTCAGCCAGACCCCGGCCGAGTTTACCGCCGCCTTTCTGTCTCATCTCCAACAAAGAGGCGTGGATGACCGGCCGCCCGGCCTGGTCAGGTGGCTGACGGGCCCTATCCGGCGTTTGACCACCCTGTATGAAACCCGACAATATGGCCGTGCGCCAATCACCGTTAAAGATGAAGCGGCCGCCCGCCAGCTCTGGCAGACGATTCGCCGCCCCCTGTGGCAATTGCGCCTGCGTTATCCGCTTCGTCGCAAAATTGCGCCCCCGCCTTAAATCCATATAATCTTGAGACGCAGCCTGGATTTGTCAATCCAGGCCGAGCGCAATTACAGTTAATGATACTCATCGGGGATTGGCATATCCCCGTAAGGACGGAGAATGCGTAGCGAAGACATTGATATTCCTGAAGTCTTCCGGCGGGCCTTTGAGGAGGAACGGGACAACGGCCCACAACGAGATGGTGGTGAGAACGGCCGGGGCCGGGGCAACGGTGGTGGGCGCGGCCGTCCCCGCCGCTTCAACCCTCGTGTCTGGCTCATCCTTTTGCCCTTGCTTCTCTTGTTGAGTGGGCGTTGGTTGGCTACTATCTATACCGAATGGTTGTGGTTTGTCTCCCTGGGTTACCAGAACGTCTGGTTGAAGCAGTGGGGAACGCAAGCAGTAGCCTTTGTGGGGCCGTTCCTCGTTGCGCTTGTCGTCTTGCTCTTGAACTGGCGATTGGCGGCCGCCATCTCGGCTCGTTTGCGACCAGGTTTGCGCCAGGGAACGTCCCCTTTAGATGGTGTTTTCAGTCCAACCGCCGGGCGATGGCTGCTGACCATCGTCGCTCTCTTCTTCGCTCTTCTCCTGGCCAGCACAACGGCCGGCCGCTGGCAATCTATTCTGCTGTATGCTTACCGCGTCCCCTTCGGCGCACAAGACCCGGTTTTCCAGCGCGACCTGAGTTTCTATCTCTTTGAGCTACCCGTCTATCGCTTTCTGCAAAGCTGGTTGACTTCCCTGTTCGTTATCGCTCTGCTGGGTGTGTTGACCATTTACGGCGCAAGCAACTGGCAATTGCCGCAACGCGGCCAATTATTCCCTCGCTCGTTCTGGCGACAACAACACGTGCCGGCCGTGCGCCAGCACGTCGCTCTCCTGGCCGCCTTATGTCTGGGGTTGTGGGCGGCCGGCTACGGGCTGCGGATTTACCAGTTGCTCTACTCCACGCGGGGCGTCGTCTTTGGAGCCAGCTACACCGACCTCCAGGCGGCCTTGCCCGCGCTGCGGGCGCAAAGCATCATCCTGGCTCTTTTAGCTCTGGCCGTGGCCTACAACTACTTCCGACTAGACTTGCGCCCACCCCTGGCGATTGGCGGCTTGTGGCTGGTCGCTACGCTCCTACTCGGCAACCTGTATCCGGCCTTTTTGCAGCGTTACCAGGTCGAGCCGAACGAACTGGCCCGTGAACTTCCCTATATTCAGGACAATATGACCTATACCCGCCTGGCTTTTGATCTGGAGCAGATAGAGGTGCGGCCGTTCACCCTGGGAGCGGCTCTGGAAGCGGAAGACCTGGCGAACAACGAGGTAGCCCTGCAAAATGTGCGGGTGTGGGATTACCGGCCGCTCCAACAGACCTACGCCCAACTCCAGGAGCTTCGCCCCTATTACCACTTTAGCTCCATTGACATTGACCGTTACTCGATTGGCGACACCACGCGCCAGGTGATGCTGGCGGCCCGCGAACTCAACAAGGCCAACTTGCCGTCACGCTCCTGGGTCAACGAAAAACTGGTCTTTACGCATGGCTACGGGGTGGTGATGAATCCCGTTGATCGCTTCACGGCCGAGGGACGGCCGGAGTTCTTCGTCAGCGATTTGCCCCCTCGCACGACTGTGCCAATAGAGATTGAGCGGCCGGAGGTCTACTTCGGCGAACTGATGGACGACGTAGTTTTCGTCGCCAGCGACCTGGACGAATTTGACTTTCCCCAGGGTGAAGAGAACGTCTATAGCAGTTACCAGGGGCAGGGCGGCGTCCGCCTGGGCAACTGGCTCAACCGCCTGGCCTTCACCCTCCGCTTTGGCGAAATCAATTTGCTTCTGAGCGAGTACGTCACGCCGGATACCCGTGTCCTTCTGCACCGGCAAATTGCCGAGCGGGTGCAGCGCATCACCCCCTTCCTGACGCTGGATAACGACCCGTACCTGGTGGTGGCCGACGGTCGCCTGGTGTGGATGCTGGACGCCTATACCGTCAGTCGTTACTTCCCCTACGCCACGCCCACCGAATCGGGCCTCAATTACATCCGCAATGCGGCCAAGATTACCATAGACGCCTACGATGGGGTGGTCACTTATTACCTGGCCGACGCGGACGACCCCCTGGCCCAGAGCTATGGGCAGGCTTTCCCTGGCCTTTTCCGGCCGTTGTCGGAGATGCCGGCCGCCCTCCAGGCCCACATCCGCTACCCGGAGGACCTTTTCCGGGTGCAGACGCAACAATACCTCAAGTACCACATGACCGACGCCCAGGTCTTCTACAACCAGGAGGACTTGTGGCAGATTCCCCAGGAGATTCGGGAGAGCGAACCCCAACCCATCGAGCCTTACTACGTCATTTTCCGCCTGCCCGACGAGCCGGAGACCGAATTTCTACTCATTCAGCCCTATTCGCCGTCAGGCAAGAACAACATGATCGCCTGGATCGCCGCCCGCAACGACCCAGCCCATTACGGCCAATTGGTGGCTTACGAACTGCCCAAGCAGGAACTCGTCTTTGGCCCCATCCAGGTCGAGGGGCGCATTGACCAGGACCCGCTCATCTCGCAACAAATCTCTTTGTGGGATCAGCGCGGTTCCCAGGTCATTCGCGGCAACCTCATTATTATTCCGATAGACGGCGCATTCCTGTACGTCGAGCCGCTCTATATCTTGTCCGACACCAACGCCTTGCCCGAACTCAAGCGGATCATTGTCGCCAGTGGCGACCGGATCGCTATGCGCGAGACGCTGGCCGAGGCTCTACAGGATCTCGTCAGCGATAGAACGGCCGCCCCTGTCACCTCTCCCCCGGCCGACTCGTCCACCGGGGTTGATAGTTCCTCCACCCCGGCCGACGCCACTCTGCAACAACTGATCGAATCGGCTAATA
>JBFMFT010000422.1:0-4595 GCA_040751925.1 Chloroflexota bacterium | reverse complement strand
TTTAACGTGTTTTTTACACTTACCCACCCTCACCCTAACCCTCTCCCTCAGAGGGAGAGGGGACAACCGCTCCCCTCGCCCTGGCAGGGAGAGGGGCCGGGGGTGAGGGTGAACATAATTTGACCCGCACCGCCAGCCATGTTACAAATTGGCTCACTACACATCAGGAGGACTGGCAAAGCTATGAAGATCATCGGCCGCATCGTACTCATTCTCATTGCCCTGTTGATTATCCTGGGCATCGTGGGCGGGGTAGCCTTCGCCATCGTCGCCCGCCGCCCCTTCCCCCAGACCGACGGCGTACTCCAGGTGGCCGGTCTGCAAGGGGAGGTCCACGTCCTGCGCGACGACTATGGCATCCCCCACATCTACGCCCAGAACGCCGACGACTTGTTCTTTGCCCAGGGCTATGTCCACGCCCAGGATCGCTTTTGGCAGATGGAGTTCTGGCGGCACGTGGGCCTCGGCCGTATTTCGGAAATCGTCGGTGAGGCGGGCCTGGATAATGACCGCTTCATCCGCACCATTGGCTGGAACCGGATGGCCGAGGACACGTTGGCGATGTACGAGAAGGAAGAGCCGGAGTTCATGGCGATCATGGAAGCCTACAGCGCGGGGGTCAACGCCTATATCGAGACGCACCGCGACCGGCTTTCCCTCAACTACACCATCTTGAGCCTGGCCAACGAACCCTGGGAAATCGAACCCTGGACGCCCCTGCACACGGTGGCCTGGGGGACGGTCATGGCCTGGGATTTGAGCGGCAATTGGGGCGACGAATTGCGGCGGGCCAGCTTGATTAGCGCACTGGGTGAGGCTACTACCGAAGCCCTCTTACCCGGGTATCCGGCCAACCGGCCGATTATTGCCCCATCAGAGTTATTGGAAGAACAGGAGGAGTCTTCTTTCCACCTGTCTCCGTTGGTGGATTGGCCCAACGTTAATACCACCCTCATCGGGGCTGCGCCTGACCTGGGGCTGGGGCGGGGCCTGGGCGACCTGGTGGGCAGCAACAACTGGGTGGTCAGCGGCGACCACACCGATACGGGAATGCCCCTCCTGGCGAACGACCCCCACCTGGGGATTCAGATGCCTTCTATCTGGTACGAGAATGGGCTGCACGCCCCTGGTTGGGACGTGGTGGGCTTTTCCTTCGCCGGCGTGCCGGCCGTCGTCATCGGCCATAACGAGAACATCGCCTGGGGCGTGACCAACGTCGGGCCAGACACGCAAGACCTGTACATTGAAAAAACGAACCCCAGCAACTCTCTACAATACGAATACCAGGGTGAATGGGAGGATATGGAAGTTGTCAACGAGGTCATCAAAGTCAACGGCGGCGAGGACGTGACCCTGGAAGTGCGGCTGACCCGGCATGGCCCCATCATCAACGAGGTGGAAGAAGGGTTGAAAGACCAATTGGCCTTCCAGTGGGCGGCCGCTACTCCGTCGCGCTTGCTCAGGTCGGTGGTGATGCTCAACCAGGCTGAGAACTACGAGGCCTTCCGCGAGGCCCTCCAATACTGGGACACGGCCGCCCAAAACGTGGTCTACGCCGACACCGAAGGCAACATCGCCTACCAGATGCCCGGCCGCATTCCCATCCGTCAGAATGGCAACGGTCTGACGCCGGTACCCGGCTGGACCGGCGAATACGAATGGGAGGGCTGGATTCCCTACGAGGAATTGCCCCGCCTGTTTAACCCCGAGCAAGGGTACATTGTCACCGCCAATAACGCCGTCGTGGACGAGGAATACCCCTACTTGATCAGTCTGGAATGGGCTGACGGCAATCGCGCCCAACGGATTACGGAGATGATTGAAGAAGCGATTGCTGGTGGGGGCCAGATTACGGCCGACGACTTCGCCCGTATCCACTTTGACAGTCAATCACTCATCGCCGCCGATTACGTGCCGCTGCTGGAAGGCTTGTCCAGCGACGACGCCCAGGCGCAGGCGGCCCTGGAACGGCTGCGCGGTTGGGACCTGCAACTGCGGCGCGACAGTGTGCCGGCCGCTCTCTTTGAGATTTTCTACATGAATCTCGGCCGGGCCGTCCTGGCCGACGAATTGGGCGAGGCGGCCGAGGATTACCTGGGCAACGGCGGCAGCCAGCGTATCCTCTTCCACAGCCTGGCCGGCCAGCCCAACGCTCGCTGGTGGGACGATACCACCACCGAAGGCCAGGAGAGCCGCGAGGAGATGCTGCTCAAGGCCCTGACGGACACCGTGGCCTGGTTTGAGGACAACGTGGGCGGCGACATGAACGAGTGGACGTGGGGCGCGATCCACACGGCCACCTTTGTCAGCAGTCCCCTGGGGCAAAGTGGGATTGGCCCCCTGGAGTCCATTGTGAATCGCGGCCCCTTCCCGGCCGACGGCGGTAGTTCCATCGTCAACGCCCTGGGCTGGAGTTGGAGCGAACCGGCCGTCGTGCGCGGCCATCCCTCTATGCGGGTCATTATGGACGTGAGTAACTTCGACGCCAGCCAGGCCATCCACCCCACCGGCCAGAGCGGCCACCCCTACCACGCTCATTACGACGATATGATTGACCTGTGGCTCAACGGCCGTTACCACCCCATGCTCTTTACCCGTGAGGCGGTGGATGGGGCGGCCGTTGACCATCTGACGCTGACGCCATAGGAGAATTGGTAATTGCCTATCAACAAATTGACACGGATATGGCAGTTCTGGCAACGGATAAACAGCGGATAAGCGGATGGACGGACTGGCTATCCGCTTATCCGTTGTTCATCCGCTGCCGGGACCGCCTCCTGCTATCTGGTTTAATTTGTAAATGCACCTTACCAACTACCACTCTCCAATTATCAATAATCGGCTACGACCCATGACCATCATACCCGCTCCCGTTCGCCAAACCGTGCAGGCCCGTTTCAACGACGGCTGCGCCTACGAGGGGCCACTGGGTACGACGGTGGAGGAGTTTGTGCAGGCGGCGGCCTTATCGGGCAACGGCCGCATCGTGGCTGTCCTGGTCAACGGCCAACTCCGCGAACTCTCCCACCGCTTGTACCAGGACGCGACCCTCACCCCCTTGACCACGACCGATTCCGATGGGGTGCGGATTTTTCGCCGTTCCCTCAGCTTCTTGATGATCGTGGCCGCGGCCGAGGTCTTCCCTG
Source organism: Chloroflexota bacterium (assembly GCA_040751925.1). Classification (GTDB taxonomy): domain Bacteria; phylum Chloroflexota; class Anaerolineae; order Promineifilales; family Promineifilaceae; genus JBFMFT01. The sequence goes on along the minus strand of JBFMFT010000422.1, from coordinate 1,449 downwards.
GACACACCATCACCATCCACCACTCCTTACCCTTTGGCGGTTACTATTGCGAGCGGGACGACCACCGGCCGTTGACCGACGCCGAGTTGGCCCAATTGCGCGGCCGGATGCGTGAACTGGTGGCGGCCGACCTGCCCATCAACCAGGTTAAGGAGCCGTTAGAGGAAGCCCTGAAAATTTTCCGAGCGAGCGGTGATTTAGAAAAGGTCGAGTTGTTTATGAAGCGGCGCAAGGATTACCTGACGCTGTATGAACTGAACAGCGTGCGCGACTATTTTCACGGTTTCATGGTGCCGCGCACGGGCTACCTGGACCTGTTTGACCTGCGCCACTACGCCGACGGCTTTATCCTGCAATTCCCGCGCCGCCACGACCCCGGCCGCTTACAGCCTTTTGAGGATGAACCGACGCTGGCCCGCGTCTTTCACGATTACAATGATTGGTTAGATATTATTGGCGTGCCGAGCGTGGCCGCCCTCAACCGGGCCATTCAGCAAGGGCGCACGCAGGAGATTATTCTGGTGGCCGAGGCCATGCACGACCGCCAGTTGAGCCAGATTGCCGCCGAGATTGCCGGCCGCCGGCCGGTCCTCAAGCTGGTGTTTATCTCTGGCCCGACTTCGGCCGGCAAGACCACCTTCAGCAAGCGGCTGGCCGTCCAGTTGATGACCCAGGGCATCTATCCGGTGGCAATTGGCATGGATAACTACTTCCTCAACCGCGAGGACACCCCCCGCGACGAAAACGGGGAGTATGACTTTGAGCGGCTGGAAGCTCTGGACGTGGCTCTGTTCCAGAAGCACTTGCATAAGCTCCTGAATGGTGAGACCATCACCCAGCCGGTGTTTGATTTCCGCAGCGGCCGGCGGCGGGAGGGTGGCCCCTTGAGCATCGGCCCCAATCACGTCCTGGTGGTGGAGGGGATTCACGGCCTGAACCCCCGTCTGGTGGAAGGGCTGCCGCCGGAGGCTATTTATCGCATCTTCATTTCGGCTTTTACCCAGTTGAACCTGGATCGGCACAACCGCGTGCCAACAACGGATACGCGCCTGCTGCGGCGGATTGTGCGGGATCACGCTCACCGGGGCTATTCGGCGGCCGATACGATTCGGCGGTGGGAGAGTGTGCGGCGAGGGGAGAAGCGGCACATCTTCCCCTACCAGAACAACGCCGACGTCTTCTTTAATTCGGCCCTGGTCTATGAGTTATCGGCTCTCAAGCCGCTGGCCCAATCGTTGTTATTACAGGTAGAGCCGGGGACGGCCGAGCGGGTGGAGGCCAACCGGCTGCTGGCCTTCCTGCAATGGTTCGACCCGGTGCCGCCTGACAGCATTCCCAGCGATTCGATTCTGCGCGAGTTCCTGGGCGGCTCGATCATGGATAAGTTTGAGCCGTGGCAGCGGTAATGGCTGCGGGATGAGAGTCTTCACCCCGCCCCACTCCCCCCGC
>JBFMFT010000421.1:0-4599 GCA_040751925.1 Chloroflexota bacterium | reverse complement strand
AGGACGACAACGGCCGTGCTGTGCAGTAAAGCTTGTGGGGAACCGCGCGGGGGGCGAGAGCGTTCATCCAGTAGGGCAGCAATACGCGCCGCATTAGCACTCAGGCCAACAGTGACGGTTCCGGGGATAGAGCCTGGCTCTGACGAATGAGTAAGCAGGCGGTGAAGAGCGCCGGCCAGGGCTGATTTACCAATCTGGTGGACGGCGTAGCGGTCAGCAGCCAGTTCTAGCCTGACCTTGAAAACGGATCGCCATTCGCGTATAGCTGGCAAAAAGAAGAACATCGCGCCGGCCGCTTCGGCCAGTAGAATTCGCAGGGGATCGAACCGTCGCCGGTGGTAGTCCTCATGCAACAAGGCTGCCCTGAGCTGCGCCGGAGACAGTAGTTCAACCAGCCCTGTACTCAAGCAAATGCGCGGCCGCCAGAAGCCAAAGCAAAAGGCAACGGGCGCGGCCGTCTGGATCGCCGTCACGTGCGCCTCCAGGCCCAGTTCTACCAGTAAGGGAACAATGTGAGGTGGTAGTTCAACGGGGACGAGACCGAGAAGTTGGCTCGTACGTCGGGCGGTTTGCCAGGCCCGCCAAATGAGGGTCCACAGCCCTACGGTTAACAGCCCCCTACCCATGATGGGTAGCAGGCTGAAGCCAGACCCCATTCCCGCCACGTTGGCGTAGGGGATGAGCAGAGGGCAACAAAGGAACACGCTGCGTAACAGGCTTGCCCCCAGCCAATCCACGAGCCAGCCGCAAAGTCCAACCAGTGTGAAACACAGGACGGACAGGGCGAAGCCAGCCAGGTAGAGCCGGTGGGGTAAATTACCCTGGTTCATCTTCCCTTTGCTCCCCCTCGTGGGTCAGTTCAGCGAGGTGGACCAACTGGCCGGGGTTCATCTCGTCCAGTTCTTTGGCAAACTGAGCCACGGCTACATCGCCAAAGTCCTGGAGCAAAGCCCGCACAACCTCACCTACCGCTTTGGCTTCCGCTTCCGGGCGCGAATACGTCGCCCGGTAAAGGTAAGCTCGACCCTGCTTCTCGGCCGTCAGCCAGCCTTTCTCGACCAGCCGGCCCATGATAGTCATGACGGTTGTGTAAGCCAGGTTGCGGCCGTCCTGGTTGAGCGCGTGCAGAACCTCGCGGACACTCACAGAGCCTCGCTGCCAGACGACCTCCATTGCGGCAAGTTCCAGTTCACCAATGAATTTTTCTAATCCCTGGCTAGGGCTTTGCTTGATCCGGCGATACAATCCACGTGGCATTGGTCGTCACTCCGACATTTCACCTCGTTAGAACGGGCGTTTATACCTTCAACACTACTTTACCAACGTTACGGTTTTGGCGCACGTAGTCGTGGGCCGCTTGGGCCGCCCGGATAGGAAAGATAGAATCAATGACCGGCCGCAGCCGCCCACTGACTAACCCCGGCCATACTTGTTCCTTGAATTGACGGGTAATTTCTATTTTCTCGGCCAGGGGGCGGCGGCGCAAGGTTGAGCCAACCACGCGCAGCCGCCGCGCCAGGAGTAGTCCCAGGTTGATCTCGGCCGTCCCGCCGCCCAGCAACCCGATACACACCAACCGCCCCTTTTCCCGCAACAGGCTCAGATTCCACCCCAGGTAGCTCCCGCCGACGCAATCCAGGATCACGTCTACTCCGCGCCCGGCCGTCGCCGCCATGGCCTCGGCCGCAAAATCCTGGGTCTTATAGTCAATCGCCACCCGCGCTCCTAATTCCAGACAGCGCGCGACTTTGGCCGGGCCGCCGGCAGTTACCAACACCTCCGCGCCTGCTTCACGGGCCAACTGGATGGCCGCCGTCCCCACCCCACTGGCCCCGGCGTGAATGAGAACGGTCTCGCCCGCTTTTAGACCTCCTTCCAGAAACAGGTTGACGAAGGCGGTGTACCAGACCTCCGGCACGGCCGCCCCCTGCTCAAACGACCAATCATCGGGCAGGCGTAAGAGCATAAGGTGGTGGACGGCCGACTGCTCGGCGTAGCCGCCGCCGGGCAAGAGGGCGCATACCCGCTCGCCCACCTGCCAACCTGTTACCTCCACCCCCACCGCCCGAATCACCCCAGCCATCTCCAAGCCCAATATCTCCGACGCCCCTGGCGGTGGCGGATAATGACCGCGTGCCTGGGATAGATCGGCCCGGTTGACGGCCGTGGCCCGGACGTCTACCAGCACCTCATCTGGCCCATAGCCCACGTCTGCCACCTGTTCCCACACCAGGCGCGGCTCTGTTGAGCTATTATAAACTGTGATGGCTTTCATCTTGGGTGTTCCTTTAGTGGACACGGATGGGCAGGATTAGCGGATCAGAGATGGCGATGAGATAGGCAACAAATTTTTTTTCGTGATTTAATCATCAAGATATGGTGGTTCACTGCCGTTTTGGGTCATAAGAGCCTAAATATGGCGGTCATGGGCGATGATTAAATGGATTTAATCATCGTTCGCTTATTGCCCTGGTTGAAAATGAGCCGGTACGGACAGGTGAGTACGGCCGTCGCCACGATAATTGTAGCACAAGGGATTGAACAGGGTGTTTAATCGTGAGGGTCACGCCGATTTGTATCTACTCACCCTCACCCTGGCCCCTCTCCCTCTGAGGGAGAGGGTGAAGAGTTTCCCCCCATTTTCCAAATCCCGATAGGTGGGGTAAACTTGCCGTAGTGATGCGTGTTGAGTGATGAGTAATGGGTGGCACAATCCTCATCACTCATCACTCATTCCTTACTCGGCGACCTCCGCGTCTCGGCGGTGGGGCTGAGTAGATACGCAGGAGGTTCATTTTCGCTATGTCTGAGCGTGAATCGTTAAAGGTCGAGGTGGCCGGCCTCGTTCGCTATTTTCCCCTTTTTGAAGTCGCACCCGGTGTACGGATCGCCATTTTTAATATGTTGGGGGATACGCTCATCGTCAAAGCGACGGCGGCCGTCCTCGCCGACCGGCTCAAAGAGGTGAAGGGGGATGTGCTGATGACGGCCGAAGCCAAGAGCATTCCCCTCATCTACGAAATGAGCGCGTTGATGGGGCTGCCCCACGTGGTCTTACGCAAGACGTACAAATCTTACATGGGCCAGGCCATTACGGCCGAAACCGTCTCCATCACCACCGGCCGCAAGCAGACGCTTTACCTGGATGAGAAAGACGTGGCCCTGATTGAGGACCACGACGTGATCCTGGTAGACGACGTGATCAGCACTGGCAGTACTCTGGAAGGCATGAAGAAAGTGGTGACCGCCGCCAACGGCCGGGTCAGCCGGGTGGCGGCCGTCTTCACTGAAGGCGAAGGCGACTGGTCAGAGGTCATCGCCCTGGGCAACCTGCCTGTGTTCATTGGGTAATTGGTAATTGGTGATTGGTAACTGGCAATTAGTAATTACCAGTCACGAATTACCAATTACCTGATTCCGGGCACTGTGTCGAACATCCCCTCCCTCTCGGCCGTGCAGCTTTCTATTTTCGGCCACCTGTTCGCCTCGGTGGCCGAGGAGATGGGCGTCACCCTGGGGCGGGCCGCCTACAGCCCCAACATCAAGGAACGGCTGGATTATAGCTGCGCTGTGTTTCTGGCCGAGGGGCCGCAACTACTGGCCCAGGCCGCGCACATCCCCGTTCACCTGGGGGCTATACCCGCTTCGGTGCGGGCGGCCGTCGAACGGTGCGCTCCCTTCCAGCCCGGCGACGTGGTCATCCTCAACGACCCCTACCTCGGCGGCACCCACCTGCCCGACATTACCCTGGTCTCACCCGTCTTCCTCCAAAATCCAAAATCCAAAATCCAAAATCCAACCTTCTTCGTTTCCAGCCGCGCCCACCACGCTGACGTGGGTGGGATGTCCCCCGGTTCGATGCCTCTTTCGACCGAGTTATTCCAGGAGGGGGTCATCATTCCGCCGATCAAATTGGTGGAGGCCGGCCGACGCAACGAGGCTGTCTGGCAGCTTATCTTACGCAACGTCCGCACCCCGGCCGAACGGGATGGCGACCTGGCCGCCCAACTGGCTGCTCACCGCACCGGCGAGCGAAGATTGGCCGAGATCGTAGCCCGCTATGGCCTGGCGGAAACCCTGTCTAATGCCCAGGTACTCATTGACTACACGAAAAATCTAACCCGCGTGGCCGTTCGCCAGATTCCCGACGGCCGCTACACCTTCGGCGACTACCTGGATAGTGACGGTCAATCCGACCAACCCCTACTCATTCAGGTAACTCTTACCGTGCGTGATGACCAAATAGAGGCTGACTTTGCGGGAACAGCCCCGGCCGTACGCGGAAACTTGAATGCGGCGCCGGCCATCGTCGAGTCGGCCGTCGCTTATGGCCTGCGCTGTGTGGCCCTGGCCCTCCTGGACGCTGAACTGCCCATGAACCAGGGGGCGTTCGACCCCATTACCATCCACCTCGAACCTGGCTCACTTCTCAACCCCCACCTACCACACGCCGTAGCGGCCGGTAACGTGGAGACCTCACAACGAGTGGTGGACGTGGTGTTTGGCGCATTGGCCCAGGCTCTTCCCCACCTGATCCCGGCCGCCAGCCAGGGAACGATGAATAATCTGACCTTAGGCGGCGTATGGGCCGGGGAGCAG
>JBFMFT010000420.1:0-4602 GCA_040751925.1 Chloroflexota bacterium | reverse complement strand
GTATGACTCCTTCTGCCCATCCTACCCCCCGCCGGCTAGTCGTCCCCCTCTTGTCTCCCATATTTCCATCCCCTTCCAGAAGCGGCGGGAGGGTTGATAATCTTGATAATTTTGATAATCCAGACCACACAAAATCAAAATATCAACCCCGGCCGCTCCCCTTTGGGGAAAACCTGTCAGGTCTTGTCCTGCTGTTACCTCAAAACGGAAATAGACCCCAAGTTGACTACCCGTGTTAGAGTGAACTTTCATACCAACAAATGTCAGCACAACTAAGCAAAAACCCAACCCGAGGAGATTGGCGACAGGCGGCCCGCGCGGCCATGTTGAAGGCGACCATTCAGGAGGCGGTGCAGCGGTACGGCACGGCCGAACCCCCTTATAACTACCGATGGGAACACGTCACGGCCGTCGTCACCCTGGCCCTTAAGCTGGCCGAACTGACGGGAGCGGACGTGGAGGTGGTGGAGGCAGCCGGCTGGCTGCACGACGTCGCCAAAGGTCACAAGGCGAACCACCCGGTGGTGGGGGCTGACTTCGTCCGTGAATTTCTACCCCAGACCGATTTTCCACCAGAGAAGATTGAGCAGGTGGCTCAGGCCATCTTAGTCCATACGGGCCTATGGCGGGATGAGCCACTCACCAACCTGGAGGCGATGGTCTTGTGGGACGCCGATAAGTTGACCAAGATAGGGCTGACGGCCGCCTTTCACTGGACAGGGATGATCCTGACCGGCGAGAAACTGGTTAGCACTGCAACCCTCATTGCCAGAGGCCGGGCGGCCGATTGGCAAAGCAAAACCGTCGCCTCCATGCACACCGCGCCGGCCCGGCGGGCGGCCGAAGCTCGTCTGGCCGCCTATAACCAGCTTTGGGACACCCTGGAACGCGAGTTGACCGGCGGCGATCTGTTCTGAATCATCCACGAAGACCACGAAGGTTTACGAATTGCTTGAGCATCGCCTCGTCCGCGCAATAGGTCAGCTTCACCTGGGCTATTTGGGCTTGCTGCCAGCCCTGGCGACCTTTCAACCCACTTTTCACGTCTGCCAGGACTCTAGTCCTATAACGTAAAAAGCACACGAATTAGTACAATCTGCCACATCAACTTTCACTCCTGGAGGGTATTATGTCCACCAATGTTGAGATGGTTACAGGCAAACCGGCCGCCAAATCCGGCCGGGGTAAGCTCATTTTAGGTTGCGCGGCCGCTTTTCTGATCATTAGCTGCGCTGTCGGCGGCGGGCTGGTTTTTCTGATTTCCAGCGTAGAAGGCAAGCTCGAAGATGGGCTGGCGGCCATGAGCGACGGCAATTGCGGGAGCGCCATCGAGAACTTCGACCAGGTCAGCGGCAGCGCGTTTGCTACCTCCGACACGAAGCTGGCGGCCGAAAACGCCCGCGCGGTGTGCCAGCAATACCTGAACCTGGTGGCCCAACAAAATGCGGGCGATGGCGGGAGCGCGCTGGCCGGTTACGACGACTTGCTGCTGGAAGACCCCAGCAGCCCCCTGGCTCCAACCATTGAACAGAACGCCCAGGCGGCCATGACTGCTGACCCGGCCGCCTTGGCCAACGCGGCCTCCTGCCCCAAGCTCGGCAGCTTTCTGGAGCGGGGCTGGCTGCCCGACCTGGACGCCAAATTACCCTTGTTCTACCAGGCTTGCGGCCAGGTCTTCGTTGGCACAGGCGATTACAGCCAGGCAGTAGCGATGTTCCAACGCTTTGTGACGGCCTACCCCAACCACCCGGCCTTTGAGGACGTGAAGCAAGCTCTGGCTAAGGCGGCCGTGGCTGAAGCGCGGGCGGCCGGGGCGGGTGAAATTGCCCCACCTCAGAGCGTCGGCGGCAGTGGCTCTGGCCCGGCCGTGGTGGTCATCCAAAACGACTCGCCGGAGCAGTTGAGCCTGATTTTTAGTGGGCCAGAGGCGGTGATCGAAAGCCTGGACTTATGTCTGGCCTGCACCGACTTTACCACTGACCCTGAATTTTGCCCGGAGTTGGGGCCTATCGGCCGTTACGAAGTCCCGGCCGGCACTTACGAAGTGGTGGTGAGTTCCATCAGCGATACTGAAGTCACCCCCTTCACCGGCACCTGGGAACTCTCCCCCGGCGAGGAATACTATAGCTGCTTCTTCCTGGTGACGGAGTAGGCGGCAGATCGAAACCTCCGGCTGGCGCCAGCCGCCCGGAGGGTTTGTTTTGTTGGCCGGCGGTTTGCCTATATAATGACCCGCATGTCGGAAGTCATTACCACCAGGTCAATCAAGTCTTTCCTAAGATTTCCAGTTCAAGGCCACGACTGGCAAAATCGCTTCATTGTGGGTGCAGCTCTTTCCTTTGCTGGCCTTCTCGTGCCCATCCTGCCTGCTATTTTTGTCTATGGCTATGTAGTTCGTGTGACGCGGCAGGCCGTTCAGGGTGAGGAGTTGAAGTTGCCCGCCTGGGATGATTGGGGGGCGCTAGCCAGGGACGGGCTGCGCGCTATGTTGGTGGGTGTGGCCTACCTGCTACCTGGTGGCCTCGTCTTCTTTGGGGGAATGTTTGTCTACGTGGCAACCATACTCGCCATCCCCCTATGGCTGGCTGCCGCGAGCGAGCCGTCCGACCTGTTAGTTAGCTTTCCTCTCTTACTGATGGGTGGAATGACTGTGCTATTCCTATCCGTGTTCGTGGGCATACTTCTCATCTTGCTCGGCTCCATCCCTCTACCTCTTGCAACTGCCCACTTCGTAAAACAAGGTGAGGTTATGGCTGCCTTCCGCTTGCGTGAGTGGTGGCCGCTACTCTGGCAGCATAAGCTGGACTACCTGGTTGCCTGGGTCATTGTAGCTGGCGTGGCGGCCGTCTGGTACATAGCAGTCATGATGGCCTATTACACGGTGATTCTCTGCTGGATTGTGCCTTTCCTAGCCGCTCCGGTGGGTTTCTACCTCTCACTGGTTGGAGCGGCCGTGTTTGGGCATACCTACCGGGAAAGCAGCTTGATTACCGTGCCGAATAACCTCAAGCTAAGCGAATAAGGAAGTCGGTGTCATGGAAGAGCAATTACTAGACACCTGGCGGATTCATTGCCGGATCAATCTGTATATTCTGGACGCCGTCCAGACCGAGGCTTTCACCGGTCCACCGCCGGCCAAGGGGCGCAGCTTTGAGCAGATGTTCGCCCACGTCCACAACGTGCGGCTGATGTGGCTGCAAGCGGCCGCCCCCGACTTGCTGGCCGGTCTCCAGAAAATCGAGAAAGAGACCCCGGCCGACAAAGCCTTCCTGCATGATGCGCTGGCGGCTTCCGGCCGGGCTATCGAAACGATGCTACAGCGAGCTTTGGCCGCTGGTGGCAGGGTCAAGGGCTTCAAGCCCCACGCGGCTGCCTTCCTGGGCTACCTGATCTCGCACGAGGCTTACCATCACGGCGAAATCGGCCTTGCTCTGACCCAGGCCGGCTTTCCTCTGGACAAGAAAACGGCCTACGGGATGTGGGAGTGGGGCGTTCGCTAACTGGTAGTATCATCGAGGGAGCTCACTTCTCGTATCCGTCATGGATAGATCAAGACCCCCTGGTTGTCGGCCGTTACCTGAAAGCCTTCGGCCGCGCCGCTCTCTGTGTCATACACCACGAAGGTCGAGGGCAGGTTTTTAGGTGGAACGTTCCTGGCCTTGTTGCCAGGGTGATAGCCCATGATAGAGCCTGGATTGATAAGCAAAGTGGAGACGCGCATTTCCACCTGGAACACGTGATTGTGGCCGAAGCAGACCACGTCGTAGCGGCCGGAGCCGGCCAGGGCCAACGCCACGTTATTGAAGTGGTGGACGGCGAACCGTTTACCGCCTAAATCTCTCTCCAGGAACTCACCGGCCAGGTGTACGTGATCGTACCGTTTGGCATTGGTCGTAATGCGGAAGAGGTCGGCATCGTTATTGCCAAAGACGACGTAAATTGGGCCGGGAAAACCCTCAGCCAGCCGGTCTATGATAAAGGGAGAACACAAGTCGCCACAGCAGATCAAAGCGTCGGCCGTCTGCGCGCTATTCAGAACGGCCGCCAGCTTCCACACGTTGTCGTGGATATCCGACAGAATGACAATACGCATGGCCTCACCTCCTACTTGTTCTTCCTTCGCGCTCTCCGCGTATCCGCGGTGAGCAGAACGATTTGACACCTATATAGTCGCCTATTACAATCATTCGCGCAAGGAAAAATGACCATGATAGCTGCTATTGCTTCCCCTACACTGCTCGAAAAAGAAAATGCCCATCCCTGGCCAGCCCAGGGCCAGTGGACCTACGAGGAATACCTGCGGCTGCCCGACGACGGCCGTCGCTACGAGATCATAGAAGGAGTGTTATACGTGGCTAACGCCCCCTCTTACGAACATCAGTTTGTGTCCGGCGAGATATTTGGCGAACTGCGCGCCTTTGTCAAGGCCAGAAACCTGGGTGTTGTCATCGCCGCTCCCTTTGAGGTTCATCTGCCAGGGATTGCCAGCCCGGTGATGCCTGACGTTATATTCATTGCCACCGAGCGGCAGCCCAAACCCGGTACCCAAATCTTCAGGGGCGCGCCTGACCTGGTGGTAGAGGTACTCTCGCCGGGGAGCGT
>JBFMFT010000042.1:0-18494 GCA_040751925.1 Chloroflexota bacterium | reverse complement strand
TTGTGGCGTGCTTTGTGGGGGGTATTCACCGGGCAGCCGCCCAAATCCCCCCGCGGGGGGCCCGGCCGGGCCACCTCGTCACCGTTCACCTGACCTGGCAAGTAACAGCCGCCGTCGGCCGCGACCTCACTACCTTCGTTCATTTACTGGGGACAGACGCCAATCTCATCACCCAGGGCGACCGCCCGCCTCTGAACGGCTACTATCCTAGCCACTGGTGGGCGGCCGGCGAACAGTTCCCTGATAGTTATGAATTGGACATCCCGGCCGGCACGCCTGACGGCCGCTATTCAATCTGGCTTGGTCTCTACGACCCGCTCACCCTCGTCCGCCAGCCTCTTTACCTGGACGGCCGCCGCCAACCCAACGACGCATACCGGGCGGGGGAACTGGTCGTGAAACGTGAGGAGTGAAACGTACTATGGAGCCGTCACCTTATAGACCACTCCCAACAGGTAGCTGCCCAGGTACAGTTCGCCTTCGCTATCCTGCCCAAAGGTCGTCCAGGCCCGCGTGGTGCCGGCCGGCGCGCCGCTGATTTCATAGTTCATTTCGACCACCTCTGGCGCCTCGTCCTCGGCCGCCAGCCGCCAAATACGGCCGGAGCAAAAATCGGCCAAGAAATACTCTCCTTGCAACCAACGATAGAGCTTACCCCGGTAAACGTAGCCGCCAATCACCGTGCAATCCTGCTGAAAGTGGTTGTATTGATACCAGGGAAAGGTATACGCGCTCACGTCTGTACATTGGCCGATGAGGTGGGCGGCCTGGGTGTGGTCGTGCGTCCCTTCGTAGCAATGCCAGCCATAGTTACGGCCGCCCAGCTCACCGGCCGTCTCGCGGTTAATTTCCTCATAGTTCCACTCCCCCACGTCAGCCACGTACAGATCGCCGGTCAGGCGGTCAAAGCTGAAGCGCCAGGGGTTGCGCCAGCCAAGCGACCAGATTTCGTCGCAGGCCCCTTCCACGCCGACAAAGGGATTATCAGCCGGCACGACGTAACCGGCCGCGCCGCAATCCGGATCGCTCGATTCAGGCCGGCCGTCAATTGCCAGGCGCAGAATCTTGCCCAGTAGTACGTCCGTGCGTTGGCTATGGTTGTTTGGGTCACCCGGCACCGCGTGCCAAAGGTAGGGATCCGGGCCGCCATCACCCGTTGCCATGTACAAATAACCATCTGGCCCAAAATGCAGGTCGCCAGCGTTATGCACTGGGCTATAGTCGGGCGACCAGCCCGGCGCATTGTCTGGCTTGGGAATGGAAAGCATGATGAGGCGACTACTGGGATCGGCCACGTCCGGGTCGGCCGCGCTGACCGTGTAACGGGCCAAAACGATGTCGCCGCCACCAATGGCTGTGTAGGTGACATAGAAGTGGCCGGTTGCCAAATAGTTGGGTTGAAAGACCAGGCCCAATAGCCCTTCCTCGAAGCTGTAGGCCACTTCCCCTTGAATATCCAGGAAGGTGCTGACGACGGCCGCTGGCCCCTCAGCCCCGCCTATGTCTTGAGCCACGTAAATCACTCCTCGTTGCGTGGCTACGAAAAGGCGTTCGTCGCCGGCCGAGGCAATCGCCACAATCGTATCATCAGTCAGCCCTGAAATGACCGGCGTCAGCGTCAGGCTATCGTGGGGGGCCGCTTTGATGACGGCCGGTAAATAGGTGGTCACACTGCCTGATGGATGAGCAATCACCGGCCGGCTAGTCCCAGCCTCAACCATTAGGCCAGCAACGGCCGTTAGGCACCCTAACAATACAAGCACCACAGTTATTCTATAGGAACCAAACGAACGCATAAACAATCCTCTCATATCTGTTGGCGAACGCCTCTATTCTCTGCCTGGTAGCCCACTTTGCCAAACGCCACTTGTTTCTTGCCCAACCCGGCCGACTGCCTGTACAATTTCAACCGCTCGAAATGAGGAGCAAGTGCCCCCAGGTGCGCTATGGCGCGTGGGCGCGCCTCGCTCCTCGAGCAAAAGGAGCATCTATGAACTCGAAACGACGATTGATCTGGGGGGCAGCTATCTTGGGTTTGTTAGTCACCGCGCTCCTGTGGTTTGGCTCGCCGCCGGCCGCCCGGCACGTCCGGCCGACTGTCGCCGCCGCCGGTAGCCCACCCACACTGTACCTACCGCTTCTATTCCAACCAGAGGCCATGCCGCCGCTGCCAGAGGTAATCATTCACGTCACGGCCGATGGCCCCATCACCGCCAGCACCTTCACCAGTGGCTCTTTCGAGATAACCAACGCCGCCGAGAACAGCCAGAACATCACCGAAGTCCGTTTGGACCTGAGTACCGCTCTGTTTATGGATATGGTCTTCGACCCCTATGGACAAGCCGGCGACCAGGTTGCCAAGGACGTGCAGGTGGATAGCGACCCCGGCGTGGGTTGGCAAGGCCACAGCTACAACGCGCCTCACGACGATGGCTTTGACGTGTTGGAACTTCACTTTGGCGACTTCAACCCGGGCGAACGCTTTACCTTTTCGGTGGACGTTGACCCGACGTTGATTCGCGGCACGGGCGCGCCGGGACCTTATGAATCGGGCAGCGTGGCCGGGTTGGAGCTAATCGGCTCAACCGTTACCGTCACCTTTGCCGATAGCCTGGTTCTGGCCGGGCAGCTTTACTACCTAGCGGGCAGCGCGGCCGGAGCCGAACTGCGCCTGCGGCCGGGCCTGCCCACCACCCCTACTATGACTATTGCTGGTTTGCCCACTACTCCGGCCGTCGTCCAGTCGGCCGCCCAGGTTGTGCAAGTGGCGGGAACACCCTGGCAGGAGGTCATCGTTCTGGTGGTAGAGGGGGGCTTGTTCACCGACGGCTTACCCGGCGGTGGGTTTGACCTGGACCCCTTCGAAGCCAATACCGCGCTGGGCTTTCAGGAATATCGCGGCGCCACCGGCCACGACGGCCTGGCCGAAATCCCCATCACTCTGGCTCGCACCCATAGCAACGGCGGCCTCAACCACGTCACGGCCGTCCAACAGAATCGCTTTGACATGGTCGGCGGGACGGCCGCACACGTTGTATTGGAACTGGCTGCTCAACCGTAAGCCGTCCGTGTTCTGGTTCGTAGTAGGCGCTTTAGCATTTCAGACGATGAATCCGCCTACTACGAACTTGTGGGTCTACCGACTTTGCCGGGACAAAACCCCGCAGGTCCCCTCTAGCGAGGCCATCGTTGAGTTCATAGACCTGCGGGGTTTCCCGTTCGATCCGGTAGAGCCGAACTTGTTTACAGACAAGGCCTTTCTAGCCGGTTCTACTCGACCCAACGGAGAACGTAAATTTCGTCGTTGCCGCTCAGATCGTCCTCCCACACTGCGTAGACGATCCCCTCCGGCGAGACAGCCAATGAGGGATTCGATGAGGTGCTGCTGTTATTGCTAATGCCGCCGGCGCTGGCTGATCCCACTCCTACTTCTTCCCAGTCGCCACCCGACCAACGGCGCACGTAAATCTCGGTGTCCCCTTCACTGTCACTAACGTCATCCCAGGCCACGTAGACCGTGCCATCGGGGGCTATGGCCATGGTCGGGCTGTAAGAATGGCCGCTCGAATTGCTGATGCCACCGCCACTGGCCGAACCGGCCGTCACTTCGTCCCAGTTGCCGGCCGTCTCGTTCCAGCGCCGGACGTAGATATCATAATTGCCATTACTGTTGTCCCGCCAGACCACGTAAGGTGTTCCATCCGTGGCCATGGCTATGGCCGGGCCGGCCGAATCCCCATCATTGTCACTAATACCGCCAGCTTGGGCAGAGTTGTCGCCCACCTCCTCCCAATTACTCTCATCCGCGCTCAACCGGCGGACGTAGATTTCCTCGTCGCCGTCTGTGTCATCGTTCCAGGCAACGTAAGGCACGCCTTCGGGCGCAAAAGCTATAGTGGGAACCATGGAATTGCCGGCGCTATTGCTGATGCCCCCACCACTGGCCGAAGCTCCCCCCACCTCTTCCCAGGTTTCCCCATTCCAGCGTCGCACGTAGACCTCTGACGTCAGCGTGGCGCCATCTTCCCAGGCCACGTAAACGACACCATCGCCAGCAATCCCTATCGCCGGGCTAAAGGAGTTTGTGCTGTTATTGCTGATCCCACCGCCACTGGCCGAGCCACTCCCTACTTCCTCCCAGGTCTGGCTTTGTGCGTTCCAACGCCGGACGTAAATGTCGTAAGTCCCCCCATTGTTGTTGTGCCAGGCCACGTAGGGTGTGCCATCTGGCGCGATAGCCAGGGACGGCCGCAACGACGCGCTGCCATTGTTGCTGATGCCGCCACCGCTGGCTGAGCCGGCCCCAACTTCTTGCCAACTCGTCTCATCCCACCGGCGGCCGTAGATCTCCGTGTTGCCGTTACTGTCATCGTACCAGACCACGTAAGGGGTACAGTCGGGAGCCACGGCTGCGGCCGGCAGGCGTGACGCTCCCGTAGTATTACTGAGGCCGCCGCCGCTGGCTGAACTAGCCCCAACTTCCTCCCAAGCGTCGAGAGGTGTATCAGCTACGGGCGCGGATCGCTGCGCTGACGTGGGATAGGTTGCCCACAGACTGTAAGGGGTATTGCTATTCCAACCCGAAGCGGTAAAAATGTAAATGTAATACCAACCCGCCGGGCCGGTATGCTGAATCGAAAAGGGAGCGTCAAGATCAAAGGCTACCCGATTATTGGTGGACTCATAGAAAAGCTGTAACTGCACCCCCTGGCCGGTGTGGTTGCTCAGGTTAATGGTGATGAGCCCGGCCGAACGCAGGTAGATGCTGAAATAATCGCGGTCGTCGTTGGGATAACCCAGGTAAGTGGCCGCCGAAATCAAGGGGCCATTGGCTTGCAGGTAGGTATCGTTAGGTTCGACTTCCCACGGGCCGGCAAAAGGCACAAGGAAATCGTTGGCGATGGCTGGCAAATACAGCTTACGAAACAGGCACTCCACTGGTGGCGGTGGTAGAGCATTCTGTCTGGCCTCTAGTTCGGCCGTCCCCACCAACGACCCCCAAATAGACGCGCCGATGAACAAGATCAGGCCACTTATTGCCCACCCTATCCTCTGAATGGATAATGGCTTATTCATCATCTGCCTGTAACCCCAATGGCTTGATAATTCGCTTGACCTGGCATTATAATAGCCGATGTAGGATAGAGTACCATTTTTCGCCTGAGTTGTAAAGGAGTTGTTCAGGGGATTGACCCATGACTATTCAGATGATCGGCCGCTACGAGGTGAAAATGGAGTTGGCCCGTGGGGGGATGGCGGCCGTGCTACTGGCCTATGATCCACGCTTTGAGCGCGACGTGGCGATCAAACTCCTCCCCCGCGAATTTCTACACGAGTCAACGTTCCGCGCCCGGTTTGAAAGAGAAGCCAAACTCATTGCCGCTCTGGAACACCCCGCCATCGTGCCTGTTTACGATTACGGCGAGGCTGACGGCCAACCTTTCCTCGTCATGCGCCACATGGCCGGCGGCTCTCTCACCAACCGCATCCAGAAGGGGCCAATGCCAGCCAGTGAAGTGGCCGCGATTCTTCAACGCATTGGCGCAGCCCTTGACCACGCCCATAGCAAAGGTATTATCCACCGCGACCTCAAGCCCAGTAACATCCTTTTCGATCAGTTTGGCTTGGCTTACCTCTCCGATTTTGGCATTGCCCGCCTGGCCGAATCCAGCACCACGCTGACGGGGGCGGCTTGGCTTGGCACACCAGCCTACATGAGCCCAGAGCAGGCTCGCGCCGAAGGCAAACTAGACGGCCGGAGCGACCTCTATGCTCTGGGTGTCATTTTGTTCGAGATGCTGACCGGCCAAACGCCCTACAAGGCCGACACTCCCATGGGCATGGCCCTGAAGCACGTCGTGGATCCCGTCCCCCGTATTCGGGACGTAAAAGCCGACCTCCCTCCCGCTTACGAAGAAGTCATTGCCCGCAGCATGGCTAAGAACCCGAATGAGCGTTTTGCTACGGCTTCGGCCCTGGTCACGGCCGTCAATAACCTGGCCAACCAGCCAGCCGACGGTTCACGGCCGGCCGCTCAACGGCCGAGTTCACTCAAACCCAGTAGCTCAAGAGTACCGGCCAAACCGGCCACCCGGTCCGGCCAGAAGCGTCTACGGTGGGTCTGGCTGGCCGGGGCGTTGGGCTTGTTGGCCCTGTGCGTGATCAGCGCCCTACTCATTCTGTCTGGCGACAACTCGGTTTTCTCGGGCTTGGGGCGGCAGCCAACATCTACTCCATCTCCAACCCCCACTAGAGAAACCGCGCCAACGGAAACGGCCACCGGCACCGCCGCCCGGCCGACGGACACACCGCGCCCGTCACCCACTCTGACTCGCACTCCGACGTCACCGCCGCCGACAACCACCCCCTCCCCCACGGAACAACCTGAGACACCACGCCCCTCCCCCACTGTGGCTCCGACTCTGACACCGACGCCCGAAGTCGTGACCAGAACGACAGCTACCCCGACGCCCACTCAATCTTCTTTGCCCTCGGCGACAGCCACTCCACCACCACCGACCAATCCGCCTCCTGCGCCAACAGTCAATACGCCGTCTCCCCCGACGCTGACCCCAACGCTGGCTCCGCCGGCCGAGCCGACGTCCACCCCCACGCTCGCGCCGCCTTAGCTTACACCAGCCGAATGGTATAGGGTAGCAGGCACAACGGCCGGCCGTTCCACTCCGCCACCTGCCCCTCCAGAAACGTGCGCCAAAGCTGTTGCAACGCTGCCAGGGGTTGCGGCAATATATACTCCCGACCCCTAACGTACAGATTCGCCACCGGAATATGGTGAGCATCATCTACTGGCAGCCCGGCCAGGATGGCCGCCTGGTTAATGGCGTCTACAAAGTCGCCGTGGCTATCCACCAACTTGTGGCCGAGGGCCTGCCGGCCGCTCCACACCCGCCCCTCACAAATCGTATCCAGTCCATTCAGGGCTAACTGGCGGCCGTCAGCCACCACTTGCTTGAAGGCCTGATAAGTATCCGCCACTTCCCGCCAGAGCAACTCCCGCTCCTCGGCCGATAGCGGGGCCAGGTCGCTATACAACCCGGCGTGCTGGCCGCGATGAAGCGAGACGCGGTTCACCCCCAGCTTCTCGTAGAGACCGGCCGTGTTCAGGCGCATGGTCAAGACGCCAATTGAGCCGGTGATGGTACTGCTCTGGCTCATAATGTGGCGGGCTGGCGCACTCACGTAGTAGCCACCCGAGGCCGCCAGGTTGCCCATGTAAGCCAGTACGGGCTTCTTCTCATTCAGCCGCTTGATCTCGCGGCCGATAAGGTCCGAGGCCAGGGCTGACCCACCGCCAGAGTCCACGTGAAGAATAACGGCCGCCATCCACTCGCTCCGCTCGGCTACGCGCAGCAGTTGGAGTAATGTTTGTTCGCCCGCTATCTCGCCGCCCACGTAAGGCAGAGGGAGGTCTACGGGCGGCTGGCGGCTGGGCCCCATGGCGATCAGCCCTTGCAGGCTGATGACGCCGATATATTTCTCTGTGATCCGCCGCGCCTTTTCCATGAGCATCGAATAGGCGTGCGACCAGGGAAGCAGTTTGGCCGGCCGTTCTCCTTCAGCCAGCAACTTCTCTAATTCATCCTCGTAGGCCAGATGGTCAACTAAGCCGGCCGCCTGGGCCGCCTGCGCCGATAAGGGAGCCTGGTCAATCAGGGTTTTTATTTCGGCCTGACTTTTACCCCGCCCTTCTGCCATACCCGCTGTCACCAGGTCAAACGTATCGTCCAGCAGCCAGTTCAATTGCTCGCGTTGCTCCGGTGACATATCCTGGTGACTGAGCGCGTTATAGGCTGTCTTGTAAGGCGAGATTTGTAAGACGTCCGCTTCGATGCCCAACCGGGCCAGCGTCTCCTTAACGAAGACGACCTCGCTCCGCACCCCCACCACGTCAAAGCGGGTGGTCGGCGGAACGATGATTTGCTCGGCCGCCGAGGCCACGAAGTAATGCCCTAAATCCAGGTGCGGGGTGTAAACAATGACCTTCTTACCGGCCGACCGCAATCGCTGGATGGAACGGCGCAGGTTCCCGGCCGTCGCCAGGCCAATATCCAGGCTTTCCAGAATAAGAATGACTCCCTTGACGTTGCTAGCGTCCGCGATAGCGCGCAGGCGATTGTTCAACGCCTGCATACTGAGCGGTTCCGGGGGCAACGGCAGGTGGCGTTGAATAAAGTTACGCGGCGGCCCGGCCCTTTCCGGTAAGGGGCCGCCCACCGGCATCACCACGTAATCGAGTTGCCGTCGCCGCAGCAGCCGCCATTCATTACGCATGACCACGCCGGTCGAGTTCCAGGCGTCGAGCGCCCACTGCCACCACTTTTGCAGATTGTGGGAGAGCCGGCTTAATGATTCACTGGAAGGAGGGGTTGCGTCCATTTAATTCACAATGATATGAGGACAAATGGCAAATGGCAAGTCAAGCGAACTATGTTATAATCGTAAGACATCGGATGTTTCGGAAACATCCGATGTCTGAATACGACCACAGGGAGCTGGGTTTGACCCGGCTGAGAGGGTGGCTATTGAGGCCACCGACCTGCGAACCTGATCCGGGTAATGCCGGCGGAGGAATGGATACTCTACAGACCTCTTAACAGCCACCCCGGATAGGGTGGCTGTTTTGCTTATTGTATCGTATTGCGTATTCAGTGTGCGCCACACGTAACACGCAATACCCGATACTCCCTATGCCGGTATTGATCTTCGCTAACGGTGAAATGGACGACATGGCCTGGATTCGGCCGTATCTGGCTCAGGCGACGGCCGTCATCGCCGCCGATGGTGGCGCACGCCACCTGCTGGCCCTCCACCGGCCACCGGACGTGGTCATCGGCGATATGGACTCCCTGCCAGAGCCGGCCCGCCACTGGCTGTCGTCCTCTGGCGCGCGCTTTATCACCCACCCGGCCGCTAAAGACGAAACCGACCTGGAATTGGCTCTCCTTTACGCGGCAGTCCATTTCAAGGACGACGTTTGGGTGTTCGGCGGTTGGGGCGGCCGGCTCGACCAGTCATTGGCAAACGTCCTCCTACTGGCTCATCCTGACTTACAAGGGCGATTCATCCAGTTCGTAGAACCAGGTGAGCGGATTTGGCTGATCCAGAGCAAAACCGTCATTCACGGCCGCCCCGGTGACACCATCTCCCTGCTCCCGCTCGGCGGTCACGTTCACGTGGACAGCACCAGCGGCCTGCGCTGGCCTCTGCAGAATGAGTTGCTGATCCTCGGCCGGACGCGGGGTGTAAGCAATGAATTGACGGCCGAAGTAGCTACCGTGCAGGTTCGTTCCGGCCGCCTGTTGTGTATTCATCGCACCATCTGAGGAGACATCACGCACCGCAGCGCACCACGATGAATGAAAATCAGCGTTGATCCGCGTCCATCCGCGTCATCAGCGTCCTATTTGCGAAGGAGTAAGCACCCCCAGGTGCGGCACGTGGGCGTGCCTTACTCCTTACAGTACCGAATCTGGAGGAGAATGATGACAGGGAAGACTATCCTTTTGTTTTTTGTGCTGGCCTTTGTCGTGACTGCTTGTAGTAACGAGGGAAGTGAGCCGACGGCCGCCCCAGCTCTCGCCGGCGCCCCTACGATGGCCGCCCCCACCGAAATAACTCTGATGACTCACGACAGCTTCGACGCCAGCGAAAGCGTGCTGGCTGAGTTTGAGCAGACTCATAATGCCAAAATCGTCCTGCTGCCGGCCGGCGACGCCGGGGCCGCTCTCAACCAGGCCATCTTAGCTAAAGACAACCCCCTGGCCGACGTGTTCTTTGGCGTGGACAACACGTTCTTGGGACGGGCATTGGCGGCCGGCATCTTCGAGCCATATCAATCACCCGTTTTGACCGACGTACCCGATGCGTTAGAGCTAGATAGCTCCCATGAACTACTTCCCGTTGATTTTGGCTACGTCTGCCTGAACTACGACGAGGCCTGGTTTGCTGAGAAAGGTTTACCCCCTCCACAATCTTTGATAGACCTGGCCGATCCCGCCTACAAAGGGCTTCTCGTCGTCGAGAACCCGGCCACCTCCAGCCCCGGCCTGGCTTTCCTGCTGGCGACGGTAGCCACCTTTGGCGAAACGGACGACTACACCTACCTGAACTACTGGGCTGACCTGCGGGCCAACGACGTGCTGGTAACAGACGGGTGGGAAGACGCCTATTGGGGCCGATTCACGGCCGCCAGCGACGGCGCACGGCCGTTGGTCGTCTCTTACGCCAGCAGCCCACCGGCCGAAGTGGTCTTCGCCGATCCGCCTATTGCGGAACCGCCTACCGCCACAATCGTTAGCCCCGGCAGTTGCTTCCACCAGGTTGAATTTGTAGGCATCTTGAAGGGTACTCCGCAGCGCGAACTGGCCGGAGCATTGGTGGACTTTCTCTTGAGCAAGTCCTTCCAGGAAGACATACCATTAAAAATGTTTGTTTATCCAGCTAACGAGACGGCCGCCCTGCCCGACGTGTTTGTGCGGTGGGCTCCGGTTCCCGCCGAGCCAGCTACGCTGGATCCGACGGCGATTGACGCCCACCGCGAAGCCTGGATCGAAGCCTGGACCGAAGTTGTGCTACGGTAGTTTTCATCGTAGGTCACGCTTTTAGCTTGACCAGAGGCGGTCAAGTTGAAAACGTGACCTACAGCGAGCAACGTGATCCGTGTCATCCGCGTTCTTGCAGGATGCGCTCGATGAACTGCCGCATCCTCTGGTAATGCGAACCCTTCCAATAGACCTGGCTACATTCCCGGCAGCTAAAAAACTCATCGTAATACTGCTCGGTGTGTGGTGGCAGCCGGCCGTCCAATGATTCTTTCGTGGCCGGCCGCAACAACCCATTGCAGCGCAAGCAGCGTCGGAAAGGTGAAGTAGCTCCAAACAAGTCAAAGCGTCGCAAGACCTCTACGAGCTGCTCTGACGGCCGGCTGGCCCGCACGTAATAACCGTGCGTCACCATCCGCCGCTTGAGCAGGTCACGGTCTTTGGTCAACAAGATGCGCTGCTCCTGGCTGGAAATCAAGGCCAGTTCCACGTCCCCATAGCTATTCCGGTAAAGGGTATCAAAACCCAGCAGGCGCAAATAAGTCGCCAGTTTGCCCAGGTGGGTGTCCAGGACAAAGCATGATTCACGTAGGGGGCGCGGCCGTACCCGCACCACCGGCCCAATGTCCAGTGACTCGAAGACCGGATAAACGCTAATCTGGTCGCCGTCCTGCACGGCGTAACTGAAGTCCACCGATTCGCCATTGACCAGGATGAGGTCAATTTCCGTGTGCGGCGCCCCCACTGCTTCTAGCAAGTCCTTGACCGAAGGCCGGCCCTTAAACTCGTGGACAAAGGCCGCCTGCCGCCACCGGTGGGGCAGGAAGTCGTTCAGTTCAGCGTAAAAGCGCAGCGTGACCTGGTTCATTGGGTTATCTGAAGAAACCAGGTTTTTTGTCGTCAGGAAAAACCTGGTTTCTTGCTGAATAGTTACTCGGTATCTTCAGTTACGGGTAAGGGTAATCTGGTAATCGGCCGCGTCGCCAAACCACTCCAAAATCTGAATCGAGTAGAGACCGGTCGAGTGAAGATCGTAGCCATTCAAGGCTTCTGGCCCGGTAAATCCCTCGTCAACCAATTCCAGGTCATTCATCTCCGGATCGTATAGCACAAAGCCAAAATCAACGTCGCCGCCTGGCGTGACGACGACGTTGATAATCTCACCTTCTATACCTTCGAAGTGCCAGAAATGATAGGTGAAAGTCGGTAGCGCGGTGCTACGCGAATCGCCGTAGGTCAATGTGCCAGGAAAGAGGATGCCATAACTCCACCGATTAGTGAAGCCAACCGCGTAAGGTCCATCTCGGCCGCTCACCTCCCGAATGAGAATCTGATAATCCCCTTCGGTGTTCAGGCTCAATCCAGCTACGGTTTCGGGCTGGCCGGCCGCCCCCCCATTCTGCTCGACGACCGTCGCCCCGGCCGGGTCCTGAATCGTCAGCACGACGTCCATGTCCAGGGCCGCCGCCAGGCTGATCGTCACCACGTCCGTCACAGTCACCCTGAACGTCCAGGCGTGGTTTTCGTTGGTCGCCAGGATTCCTTTGGAAACCTCTTCGGGCGCGATCAAACCTTGATCCGTCGGGCCGCCTGGTGGTGTGGAAGTAGCGCTCCCTGTTGGGTTGGGTGTGGGTGTCAGGGTCGGCGTACCCGAACCATCAGGTGTGACGGTGTCCGTCGGTTTCTCCTCCGCTCCCAACGTGGTGGTCATGGTGGGGCCAAGAGTGGGGGTAGGTGTCGGAGTTGGCTGCTCACCACCACCCGTGATCGGTGTCGGTGTGAGTGAGGCAATCACCGGCGTTGGCGGCCGGCTGGATAGAGTTGCGGAAGGCGTCGGTGAGGGGGTATCAGGCGCGACCAGAGTTGGTGTGGGCGTAGACGCCGAGACCGGCGTCTCGGGCGTCGTTTCCGGCGGTGGCTGCTGGGCAATCATCTGGGCGGCCGTCACATAGGCAATCGGGTTGGGCGACACAATCTGGGTAACGGCCAGATACCACCCCTCTACCGGCGCGGCCTGCTTACCACAGCCCAACGTCTCCTGCCAACGCACCCATATACCTTCGACGGTCAACGACAGGCCGGTTGGCGAAAGGGGATGGAGGAGCGCGTCGAATCCGGCCGCCTCAACCTGCGCCCCATCCGCCGCTAAAGACCAGCCGGCCGGCGACCGGCGGGGCGTGTTATCGCATACCAGCACCGGCAGCGGCCGGTACTCACCCGACACTCGCACCCGCGCCCCCTCATACTGAGCTGGACTATCGGCCAAGTTAGCCAGGGCCACGGCCGCCACCTGGCCGGTCGGCGGCGGGCCAGCCAGTGAAGTGGACGGCCGCGAACCTAGCGGCCGTTGGACAACCTCTGGCTGGCAGGCCGCCAGGACAAGGAGGGAGAGAAGACTCAGGCACGCTAACTGCACCAAACGGCTCAAAGTCCCTCCCGTGCAATCTCGAGATCGCCTTCCCACCTCAATTGCCCACGCAGAACCCTTCGTCCTGTCATTTTCACGTCTTTATTTTATACTGCCAACGGTCATACACTGACATTTTCTTCACCCTGTCACCTTGTCACCTTGTCAAGTATAGCACGGATTCACGTCAGTTTGTGAACTGGGTATTAAAATTGCCCCATTTCTGGAATGAGGTAAGGTAGAGTGACATGGACTACGACGACGTTATCTACGGCCGCACCACCATCCACGAACCCGTCCTCATCGCCCTGCTGGAATCAGCCGCCATGCAGCGGTTACACGGCGTGTTACAGCACGGCATCAGTGGGCTGTTGGGCGTCACCCGGCCGACCACCCGCTTCGAACACTCGATGGGGGTCATGCTCCTGGTGCGGCGATTGGGCGGGTCTTTGGAGGAGCAAATTGCCGCCCTTCTGCACGACGTGAGCCACACCGCCTTCAGTCACGTCATTGATTACGTCTTTGACGGTCACGATAGTCAGAGCTACCACGATGAAAAGAAGGCCTGGTACCTGGGGCAAAGCGACGTACCGGCCGTTCTCGCCCGCCACGGCTACAACTGGCGCGACTTCCTGCACGAGGATCGTTATCTGTTGCTAGAGCAGCCAGCCCCCGCCCTGTGCGCCGACCGCCTGGATTACTTTCTGCGCGACAGCGTTGACCTGGGCCTCTCTACGGCCGCCGATGTAGAGCGTGTTTTGGCCCACCTGGTCGTCCACGACGGCCGCATCGTCATAGATGACTTGCCGACGGCCCGTTGGCTGGCCGAGACCTACATAGCGGCCGACGACGCCAGTTGGGCCAGCTTCTACGAAGTCGGCCTGTACGAAGTAGCTGCCCAGGCCATCAAAACCGCCCTCCAGGTGGGAGCAATCAGCGAGCAAGACCTGTGGAGTACCGATGAAGTGGTTTGGGCCAGACTACAAGCTCACGACCATCCCCAATTGCAGGCGCAGTTGCGGCTGGTCTCCCGCCAGACCGATTTCCTCTGGGACGAGCAGAACCCCACCTTCTGGGTCAGCACCAAAGTCCGCACCATAGACCCCGACGTGTTAGCGGACGGCCGTCTCCACCGCCTCTCCACCCTGGACACTAGCTTCGCCCAACACCGCGCCGCTTACCTCGGCCGCAAGCAAGGCAAATGGCCCGTGCGCGTGGTGGCAAACTGAGGCAGATAATCCACGAAGGTCGTCAGGTAATCGTCCAGAATGGCCCGCGCCCGGCCGACATCGTCCATCGTCGGGTCTAGCAAGAGCGATTGCAGAGCCACGTCATGGTCGCCGGTCACGGCCGCCTCCACCACCAATTCCACCAGGGCCGCCTCCCGTCGCAGCAGTTCGGCAATTGGGTAAGGCAACGGATCAAAGCGCAGCCCCCGCACCCCTAAGCCACTGACCAGGGCTGGCACCTCCACAATCGTCTCCGGCGGCAAGTTCGGTATCGCCCCGTTGTTGGTAATGTTGACGGTGTCGGCGTAATAGTTGGTATTGCCAGTGATAGCCTCGATGAGTTCGGCCGCCCCTTCACTCAGCGAGTCGCGCAGCCCCTCCACTGACAGCGCGCCATCGGCCATCTTGCTCACCATGTCCCAACTAAAAGCGCGGAAGCTTTCGCTGCCGCCCCAATCGTACAAAGGCAGTTCATACCGCTCCCAGGGCCTTGCCAGAGGGTCATGCAGCCAGGGCAGATATTCCGACAAGTGGGTATCGCCCGGCACCGGACAGTAACCGAATAACCGGAACATTTCGCGGCTGAGAGGCTCAAATCCGGCCGGGGCCTGGTCGTTGCCCGCCCGTAAAGCAGGATAGAGGTCTTCGCCCGTCTGCCGGTCGCGGATGTCCATGATCCAGGTGAAGTGATTGAGACCGGCCGCCTTGATGTCCACGCGCTGGCGGCCGAGGTGGGCCATGCGCTTGACGTTGTAGACGTTGCCAGGGTCCGAGTGCAGGGTCAACCCGGCCGGCACTTCGATGCCGTAATGGTCGGCCAACAAGACGGCGGCAATCCCATAGCCCACATCCAATTGGTGGCACTTGCCCACAACTTTGATCTGACTATACTTGGTAATGGCTCGCGTGATCCGTGGCAGCGGATTACTGAAGTTAATCAACCAGGCCCCTGGGCAAAACCTTGCCATATCCCGCACAATAGCCATGAAGGGCGGTACCTGGCGACAGGTGTGCATGAAACCACCCGGCCCTCCGTTCTCGGCGTAGGGTTGGCGCAGGCCATGTTTCAGGGTGAGTTCCCAGTCCATGCGCCACAATGTCTCGCGTGGAGGGACTTCAATGGCGACGATGACGAAGTCGGCCGCCTCCAGCAGATCACGCCGGTCTACGCTGGCTTGAATGGTCATGCGTGCGCCCCAGGCTTCATTCATCCGTTCGGCCGTGCGGGCCACCTTGGCCAGTCCGTCCGCGTCCAGGTCAACCAGTCCCAACTGGCTGCCTTTTAGCTGGGGACTGCGTATAATAGTAGCCAGCGTGCCTGGCCCAAAACTGGCGCTGCCCGCGCCGACAATGACGATTTTTGGTGAGGGCATTTAACTTGCTCCTTTATTATTCGTTATGTGCCGTGAGGCGTGAAACGTGAAACGTGATGTCTTTTCACGTTTCACGTTTCACGTTCCACCCATTATACTAACAACCCCCATTTCAAGGAACTTCTGACGAGGAGGATACGATGGCTGATAAAAAGAAGATGGTTGGTGAGGTCTATTACCCGTCACCGGAAGTGGTAGCGAACGCCCACATCAAGGACTACGAGGCAGTCCACGCGGCCGCGACGGCCGACCTGCCCGGCTTCTGGGGTAAAATTGCCGCTGAGAACTTCGAGTGGTACGAACCCTGGGAAGCGGTGCTAGACGACAGCAACGCGCCGTTTTATAAGTGGTTTGTAGGGGCCAAAGTCAATCTGGTGCATAATGCCCTGGATCGCCACCTGCGAACGCCCGTCCGTAACAAAGCGGCCCTCATCTTCGAGGGTGAAAAAGGAGACTCGCGGGTGCTGACCTACCAGCAGTTGAACTTCGAAGTTTGCAAATTCGCCAGCGTCCTGCGGGCCATGGGCGTCCAGAAGGGCGACCGCGTAACGATCTACATGGGGCGTATTCCCGAACTGACGATTGCCATGTTGGCCTGCGCCAAGATTGGGGCCATTCATTCGGTTGTCTACGGCGGGTTCTCGACCGAGGCTCTGCACGGCCGCATTGAAGACAGCCAATCCAAGCTGCTCATCACCTGCGATGGGGCCTGGCTGCGCGGCAACATCGTCGAACTTAAAAAGATTGCCAACGAGGCGGTAGACCGGGCTGGCACCATCCAATCGGTCATTTGTGTCAAGCGCACGGGGCAGGAAGTGACCATGGTGCCCGGCCGTGACCACTGGTACCACGACCTCATGGCCCTGCCCATCGCCGACCCCCACGCCCCCACCGAGGTCATGGACGCCGAAGACCCCCTCTACATCCTCTACACCTCTGGCACGACGGGCAAGCCCAAAGCCATTCTGCACACGCACGGCGGCTACATGGTGGGCATCGCTACCACCCTCAAATGGGTCTTTGACATCAAACCGGAAGACATCTGGTGGTGCGCGGCCGACCCCGGTTGGGTCACCGGCCACAGCTACATCGTCTATGGCCCCCTCCTCCTGGGGGCCACCGGCTTCCTATACGAGGGCGCGCCCACCCATCCCTATCCTGACCGCTGGTGGCAGATGGTCGCCAAGTATGGCATCACCATTCTCTACACCGCGCCCACGGCCATTCGCGGCCTCATGCGCTTTGGCGAAAGCTGGCCGGCCCGCCACGACCTCGCCAGCCTGCGCTTGTTGGGTACGGTGGGCGAACCCATCAACCCCGAGGCCTGGCGCTGGTATCATCGGGTTATCGGTAAGGAGCGCTGCCCCATTATGGATACCTGGTGGCAGACGGAAACAGGTACCTTTATGATTACGCCCCTGCCCGTCTCACCCTTGAAGCCTGGCTCCGCCACCCGTCCCTTCCCTGGCCTACAGGTGGACGTGGTGAACGAAGAAGGGCAGCCTACGGCCCCCAACGAAGAGGGCTACTTGGTGGTCAAGACACCCTGGCCGGCCATGCTCCGCACGGTATACAAGGACCCTGACCGTTACGTGAAACAGTATTGGAGCCACTTTGAGGAGCAGGGTTGGTACTTGCCCGGCGACAGCGCCAAGAAGGACGAAGATGGCTACGTCTGGATCATCGGCCGCATTGACGATGTGATCAAAGTCTCCGGCTACCGCCTGGGCACGGCCGAAATCGAAAGCGCGTTGGTCAGCCACCCGGCCGTAGCCGAGGCGGCGGTTATCGGCGTCCCCGACGAACTACGCGGCCACGCTATTAAAGCCTTCTGTATTCTGCGCCAGGGCTGGGAGGGCAGCGAGAAACTCTCCCACGACCTCAAGGAACACGTCGGCCACGAAATCGGCCCCATCGCCAAGCCGGCCACCATCGAGTTTGTCAACAGCCTGCCCAAAACCCGCTCTGGCAAGATCATGCGCCGCGTCCTCAAAGCCCAGGCCCTCGGCCAGGACGTAGGCGATATTTCCACATTAGAGGCCTAGCGGGACTTACGCGGTTTTACGATCCTCCCGGAGGTTGAGATCCTCCGGGAGGGTGGAGCCGAAATACTACCTATTCTCGCCACACGACCGGCAGGTTAATTGCGCCGGGTGATAGTTACCGAGGTGGCGGCTGTTTGGCTGCCCAGCGAGTTGCTGGTTGTCACCTCGGCCGTATAGGTACTCACCACCTCATAGACGTAAGCACCACCCGCCCGCTCCCAGCCGGGCTGCCGTCGCCAAAGTCCCAGGTGTAAGTGACGCTGCTGCCAGTGGCAATCGTAGCTGTAAAGGTCGTGGTCTGGCCCAGGACGGTTGGACTGTCATTACTGGCGGTCGTGGACGAAGACGTCTTTCACGTCGTTGGTATCGCCCGTCACCAGGCTGGTGGCCAATGAGGAGAAGGCCACGAGGCGGCCGTCATCGCTGATGGCCAGAATGGGATCGCCAAATTCATCGCTATCCCCGTTGCCCTCCACGCCAGCGTTATCTACACCGACCCGCGTGGTAGGACCGGGGTCGGCGCAGGCGGTTAGCAGGGAACGGGCTAGGGCCAATAGGCTGGCTATGCCAACAGTCAGAATAAGCTGAAAGCGTTGCCCTCTCATCATTACCTCCGTTTCACCAAGGCGATGCCAGTTCAAAGGCCCCTACATCGCAGGTGGCTGTACCATTACCGTCGCCGTCGGCCGGGCGCGTTTCGCCCCGCTGGTCAACCGTCAGCACATTCTGCCGCTGGTCGGTGCAGCCGGCCGGGTGGCCCATGTCAATGGCCGGGCTGCCAGACAAGAGGGTGTGGGTAAAAGTAGGACCGCCATTGTCCTGCAAAGGACCAAGCAGGGGGTCAATCGGGCTGCTACTTGTGCCAATCTGGTCGCCCA
>JBFMFT010000419.1:0-4604 GCA_040751925.1 Chloroflexota bacterium | reverse complement strand
TGGGAAGGGCGACGCGCCTGCGCCCTCGTTAGCTTCTCAGACAACTTCTGAGGAAACACGTTGAAACGTGTTGGAGACAGCTTTCCTCAACCTGTTTCAACAGGTTTGCCCGCTAGACACCCAATTCATTGGGTGGCGTCCAGAGGTGGCAAATTTAACATTGCCAAAGCAAATAGGTCTACTAACCACCATAGCGGGTGTAGCCGACGACGCGCAGCCGCAGGCCCTTGACGTAGGTCTCCGGCCGTAGGTTGCCCGGCTGCGGTGATTGCGAGGTGTCTGTTACCTGGACGCAAAACTCCCACACCCCTTCTTGCTCTGGCGCGCCGCTGACCAGCCCGGCCGCATCCAGACTCAACCCTGGTGGCAGCGCGCCAATGCAGCCCTCCGTGTCGGTAAAAAGACTCCAAACGTATTCTCCGTTGCCGCCGGTGGCCGCTAGTTGGAAGCTATAACTCTCACCTATCCGGCCGGCCGGCAGGGCGTCGTCTTGCGGGTCAGGTAGGGTGCTGGAAAGGAAGGTTAAGCCGGGTTGGAGCAGCTGTAAACGGGCGGCCAGGTGGGTGAACATTTCCGTGTACTCTGGGTCGGCGTGGCGACTGGTCAATTCGTAGGGGTCGTTTAGTAGGTCGTAGAGTTCAGTTTCGCCGGTGGCGTATTCCACGTACTTCCAGCCATCGGCCGTCCGAACCCCATGCCAGGCGGGCAGGTGGCCGGCGAAACCTTCAATCAACAGATCGGTGCGCCACACCACGTCCTGCTCGTAAAGCAAGGGCATCAGGCTCTCCCCCTCGCTGCCCAGAGGCGGCACGCCGGCCAGTTCCAGGATCGTCGGGGCCAAATCCAGGTCAATCGCTACCATCCTCTCCTCTGTGCGAGGCAGGACGCCCGGCACGGAGATGACCAATGGCACGCGGATGGATTCTTCGTAGGGTAGGAATTTGCCTTCCAATTTATGCTCACCCCAGAGGTGGCCGTTGTCGGAGGCAAAGATGATGACCGTATTGGATAGCAGCCCCTTCTGTCCTAATTTGTCCACAATCTCCTGTAACGCTTCGTCAATGGCCCGCAGGGAGCGTAACTGGTTGCGGTGAAGTTCCTCGTTGGCGGCCGGGTTCCAGACGGCCGTCTGATTCTGGACGTAAAGCGGTTTGTCGCTGGTATCCCCGTCCGGCCCTTCCGCCCAGCCACGATCACCAAAGACGAAGTCGCTGTAAAGACCCTCGTGGCGGGGGGCGGGCGTGGCCGGCTCGTGCGGGGCATTGGTACTCAGAAATAAGAAGAAGGGGGCTTGACAGGTTTCGGCCGGGCAGGTCTCGTCAATAAAACGCAGGGCCTTGCTCTTCATGTAATCGGTCAGGTAGATGCCTGTGTCAATCCGCAACACCTCGCCTGTGCCGGGCTGCTTATAGGTGCTGCTGCCTAGTACAAAGTTAAAATCGTTGTTCCAATCTTCCAGCGTGTAACTGGCGGCAAAGGTGCTCCAGCCGGGCGGCACGTAGGCTTCCAGGGGATCATGCCCAAACAGCTCCTGGTAGCCGTTGAGATACTTGCCCACGAGGGCGGTTTTGTAGCCGTATTGTTGCAGCCAGGTCGCTAGAGTGACCACGTCGCTGAACCGGCGCGCGCCGCCGTTGGGCCAGTCGTTCGTCAAGACGTTGGTGTGGTGGGAAAAGAAGCCACCGGATAGGAAACCGGATCGCGACGGGCAGCAGGTGGGGTTAGTGACGAAGGCGTTGGTGAACAGGACAGAGCTATCCAGGTACTCTTCTAAATAGCTCAGGGGACGTTCTTCGGCCGGTAGGTCGCAAATGTCAGCTAATCCGGCCGCCTCGCTGCAAAGGGTGTCCCAGCGTTGGTCATCGGTGTAAACCAGCACAATGTTGTAGGGTTGGCCCAGGGTGGCCGCCGGGGCCGGCCGGGCGTAACCCGATGAAGCCACAATAGCCACCAGGCCGATGATAAGACAGAACACCAGTCCTTTCATCTTTCTGCTTCCCTCTTTTGTAATGGGGCAGCCGGTACTGCTACTGCCTATTTATCGTGAAAGCGTCCCCTGGCTAACTGGCCTAGCCAGGCCCCTTTCAACAGATTCTATAACGATTATAGCACAAAAAGCGCGTAATTTTGGGATTTAGATTTTGGATTTGCCACCTGCCAGACCACAGAATATCAAAATATCAAAACGGCCGCCCTCCCCACACCCTCCCCGGCCGCAGCCACAAACAGCCCGCCTTAGGCCAACGTCGTAACTTTTCCCCCAATCCTGAAATGCCCCCTTGCCCCTTGCCACCTGCCACTTGCCACCTGCCCCTTGCTACCTGCCACTTGCCACCTGCCACTTGCTACCTGCCACTTGCTACCTGCCACTTGCCACCTGCCCCTTGCTACCTGCCACTTGCCACCTGCCACTTGCTACCTGCCACTTGCCACCGGCCGCCGGCGCACGGCCGCCTTCACCCGTTGCCAGATTCGTTTGATTGCTGGCACATACTCACTGGTTACGGGGCGGGGAGTGTAGCGGGCTTCCACGAAGGCGTTGGTGAGGGAGTCTAGGTCAACCGCCGCTTCCGGCCAGTTCTCGGTCAGGTCGCGGGCGTATTCCAGGGGGGTGGCCGCCGGCCGCCGGGCTACCCCCTTCGCCGCCGCCCGCCGGGCGGTGGAGAGGTAGAAATAGCGAATCTGGTCGCGGGGCGTCAGGGCGTTCAGGCGGATGAAGGGGTGGGGTGGGAGTGGTTGGGTCGAGGCCGGTAGGGGCTGGCGGCGCGGCGGCCAAAGCTGGCTTATCTGGCTGACCCGGCCGTGAATCCTTTGCCAGAGGAGATGCAGCCAGGCCACCAGGGTAGGCCAGAATTGTTGGGCCGGGCGGCCGTCTATCTGTAGCCCACGCCTGGACAGGAAGAAGTAGACGGCATAAAGCGTAACCAGGACGGCGACCATCCAAAAGACCACGCCGGAGAGGAAGGCCAGGTCAGGGCTAGAGGGGACGGCCGGGGGCTGGAATTGCGGCAGCGTCAGGCTCAGGGGTGGGCTGGTTGACCTGTCGGCGGCCGGTTCGCCGATCAGCCATGCGTAGACCAGGTAGAACAGAAAAACGACCAGGGCCAGGAACAGGTTGACCAGGGAAATGAGAACGACCATGAGAGCCTGGATAACCCGCGAGAGGGCCAAAGTGGAGCCGATAGGTAAGAAACTGGCGACCAGAGCCGCACCCAACAGGATCAACAGGCTGGTCCTCTGCCACCGGCCGGCCACGTCGGGCGCCGTCGCTGCGCCATCGGCCAACCAGCGAGCGCGCAGGAGAGCCAGCCGTGCCTGGCTCAATAGCCAGAAGCCGGCCAAAAAATAGAGCAGCAAGGCCACCAGCAGGTCCGGCGGCAAACCCAAACGGCCGATCGTGCGAAGGTTAATCACCTCACCCATCGCCAGTGGACGCAACTCGAAGGTACTCAGGGCCGCGCACAGAGCCAGCAGCATCGCCCCGTAAATCCAGGTCTTGAAGAAACTGGCGAGCAACTCCGGCCGGTCGGGAATGGGCGGCCGGTCGTCGCTATTGAGTCGGAGGCTGCCTGGACGAGTGTAATAGGCGATTTCGGCCGGCTGGATGGGCAAGCGCGCCAACACGTCACTGACCGTGATGGCCCGTTCCCAGGCCAGTCCGGCCAGGACCAGGTAGATGAAAAAGGTGGCATCTATGAAGGCCAGAGGGGCCAGGAGGTAGCCGCGCCAGTCGGCCAGGGAAGGCCAGTCGCCGCTCATCGCCCAGGTAGCCAGGCGCAGGCCGAGGGCGATGACCAGAAACTCGGCCGCCCGGTAAGTCAGCCGCCGCACCTGCCAGGTGGGTATGCGGCCCAGCCAGAAGGTGGTGGCGACGCCTTCCAAAGCCACGATGAAGATCAGGATCACCAGATAGCCCCACCGCTCGCCAGGGGCCAACATCTGGACGAGGGTGACTGGCCCGACCAGCAGAGCGGTAGACAGCGCGGCAATCAGAAGCGGCTGTAACAGATTTCTGCTTGGCAATTGCGCCATTGTATATCGTAGGTCACGTTTCCAACTTGACCGCGTAGGTCACGTTTCCAACTTGACCGCGTAGGTCACGTTTCCAACTTGACCGCGTAGGTCACGTTTCCAACTTGATCGCGTAGGTCACGTTTCCAACTTGACCGCGTAGGTCACGTTTCCAACTTGACCACAGTAGGTCACGTTTCCAACTTGACCGCGTAGGTCGCGTTTCCAACTTGACCGCGTAGGTCACGTTTCCAACCTGACCGCGTAGGTCACGTTTCCAACTTGACCACAGTAGGTCACGTTTCCAACTTGACCACAGTAGGTCACGTTTCCAACTTGACCACAGTAGGTCACGTTTCCAACTTGACCGCGTAGGTCACGTTTCCAACTCGACCTACAGGGTTTTCAGAGCCCGTTCGCTGGCTACTTCGTAGGCGCGGAAGCCTAATCGCCGCGCCCTTTCGCGTAGTTGTCCGAAGTGGTTGCTGCGCTCTATCACCAATAGCACGGGGTTGAGGCCGGCCCGCACGAGGTGATGCAGGGTGTGGCAGGTGGCTTCGCCGGCCGAGGGCGTGATGACCAAAATCGTCACC
>JBFMFT010000418.1:0-4617 GCA_040751925.1 Chloroflexota bacterium | reverse complement strand
GCGTCGGCCTTCACCGTCACCGGCGTACCGTGGCTGTCTGTGCCAGAGACCATCAAGACCTGGTTCCCCTTGAGGCGGTGGTAACGGGTGAAGATGTCGGCCGGCAGGTAAGAGCCGGTCACGTTGCCCTGGTGAATGTCGGCGTTGGCGTAGGGCCAGGCCACGCAGACGAGGATGTGTTCTCGGCTCATTATTCTTCGTCTTCTTCCTCTTCTTCTTCCTCTTCTTCTTCGATTTCCTCTTCCTCGGCCACTTCGGTCAGCAGTTCGGCCAGCAACTCGAAGTCATCCTCGCTAATCTTGACGTAAATATCGGGCTGCTGGAGCAATTGGGTGAAGTTCGGCTGGCTTTCGAGTTCGACCGAGTCCAGGGGAACCGCCCGTTGCAGGTCGTGGGCGTGGGCGTCTATGTCAATAGGGAAGAAGTTGGTCGGTACACCCTCTTTGTGGCTTTGTTCCTTGACGCTGGCTTCGTAGGCCGCACCAGTGACAGTAGCGACGGCGAAGAAAGCCTGTGGCTCTATGGCGTAGTAGATAAGGCGGTCGCCCGGCCGGATGTCGGGCAAGCCTTCGCCAGAAGCCGTCACCCGCTCGCGCCAGCCAGGGAAGGTCAGGTCTTCGGCCGCCAGCAGGCTAATCGGCTTGATGAAGTGTTGGACGTTTTGGGTCGTCGAGCGGAAACGTTGGGCGGAACGGAGACGGCCGGCCCGTGCTTCCTCCTCAGCGACAATGTTTTCCCAGATCCGCCGCTGGATGTCCACGTTGAGTTCGGCCACTGTACCATCTTCGTAACGGACTTTCATCTTGGCTGGGTTTACCGCCAACACGGTATATTTGCCGATGCGGTTGGCATAAGTTCCACCAACTTCAAACATGCTGATCTTCTCCTCAAGCAATGTCTTTTAGGGCGCGCATAGTATCTGTTTCGGCCGATCTTGGCAAGTTCCAGAATTCGTTGTCGCCAACTTCTCCCACCAATTTCCCATGACCGGCGGCCGGGAGTAGGGTACACTATCCTCTGGCCGAAGGCGCAAGGCCCTAAAGAACATGCCTCGCTCCTTGCGGCAAAGGGAGGACTTTATGAAGCCGGCGGAAACAGAACAAGCGATTTGGGATACCCTGCGCCGCCACCTGCAGAGCATCTTCACCGGCGACGTGGAGACGTACCGGGCGACGACGGCCGACGACCTTGCGCTCTACGAGTGGTTTGTTAGCCCGCACCGGATGGACGGCTTGCCCTTCCACCTGTTTATGATTGAACACAGCTGGGCCGGGGCCTGATCATGCCCCGTCTCTCGCACTTGCTTCTCGTGCTATGGCTATTTGGGGGAATAGCCGCCTACTTCTGGGCGCACAAACCATTTGACAGTGCGATTTTGGCCGGTCTCGGCCGCACCCTGGCTAACATCGCCGCCTGGCTGGGGCTGACCTGGCTGGGAGGGGCTATCGGCTGGCGGCTAGCCGGCCGTTGCCTGGATAGTGAACCGGCGGCCGTGCGCCTGGCCCTGACCATTGGCCTGGGGCTGGGCTGCCTGTCGCTGCTGATGTTGGGATTGGGGCTGGTGGGGCTGCTGCGGCCGGCGGTAGCCTGGATTATTTTGCTGACCCTGGCCCTCCTCTTGCGCCGTGACCTGGGCCGGACACTGGCCGCAGCGCGGGCGATGCGCTTGCCCTTGCCGGCCGGCCGCTTCCAATGGGGGCTGGCTTCATTCATCGCTGCCTCCTTGTGCCTGACCTTCCTGGCGACCCTGGCCCCACCGACTGCCTGGGATGCCCTGGTCTACCACCTGACCGGCCCGGCCTTGTATGTCCAGGCCGGCCGGATTAGCCACCCAATTGACTTACCTTACCTGGGTTTTCCCCAACTGGGCGAAATGCAGTTCACGCTGGGGCTGCTGCTGGCCGGCGACGGCGTGGCTGCTCTCTTGCATTTTGGCTATGGCCTGCTGGCGGTGGTGGTCACGGCCAGCCTCCTAGGTCACGTTTGTAACGTGACCTACAGCTGGCTGGCGGCCGCTCTATTGGTCTCTGTCCCCTCCTTTCTCGCCTTGATGAGTTGGCCTTACGTGGACGTGACGCTGCTGTTTTACGTGACGGCCGCCACCTATCTGGGGAGTAAGTGGCAAGTGGCAGGTGGCAGGTGGCTAGTGGCAAGTGGCAGGTGGCAAGTGGCAAGTGGCAGGCGGCAAGTGGCAAGTGGCAGGTGGCAAGTGGCAGGTGGGGTTGTTGGCTTGCCACCTGCTACCTGCTACTTGCTACTCACCGGGGTGTTGGCTGGTTTCTGCGTGGGGGTCAAGTATACGGCCGTCCTCGTGCCAATTATCCTGGGCTTGAGCTTGCTATGGGTCTCGCGGCGGGAGGGCGTGAAGGTGATGGCCTGGCGGGTGGGACTGCTGGCGGCCGGGTTTTTGCCAGCCGCTCTCCCCTGGCTGATCGAGAACTGGCTGACCACTGGCAATCCGGTCTATCCCTTTTTCCTGCCCGGCCGCTATTGGGACGAGTGGCGGGGGTGGTGGTACGACCGGCCGGGCACGGGATTGGCCTTTAATGCTCCCTGGCGATTGCTCATTGCCCCTTTGGAAGCGACTATCCTGGGTACGGAGGGCAGCCAGGCTTACGACGCGACTATTGGGCCGCTGATAGGGCTGGCTTTGCCGTTGCTGGCGGCCGTCTGGTCAACCTTCCAGGCGGCCGAACGGCGGGTCGTCCTCTTCCTACTCTTTTTCCTGGGCAGCCACTACGCCCTGTGGCTGGCCGGATTGGCCCGCTCGGCGCTGCTCTTACAAACGCGCCTCTTGGCGCCGGTGTTTGGCCTGACGGCCGCTCTGGGCGCGTTGGCTCTGGATCGCCTCCGAGAAGTGCGCCGGCGGCAACTGGCGGTGGATTGGCTGGCTAAGGCGGCGGTGAGTCTGACCCTGGCCTTCCTGTTTTTTACCCACCTGGCGGAGTTTCTGCAAATCAATCCTACGCCGGTGGCCCTGGGGCTGGAGTCCCGTGACCATTACCTCGGCCGCCGCCTGGGGGCCTATCCGGCGGTGATCGCGCACCTGAATACCCTGCCGGCCGGCAGCCGCATCTTATTCTTGTGGGAACCGCGCAGCTATGGTTGCCGGGTGGAGTGTCTGCCAGACGCCTTGCTCGACCGTTTCCTGCACGAGACCCACTATGGCGGCCGGACGGCCGATAGCCTGGCCGCCGGTTGGCGGGCGGAGGGGATCAGCCACGTTTTGCTGCGCCAGGCGGGGATGCAGTTTGTGATCGCGGCCGGCTTTGACCCGGTGACACCCCGTGACCTGGCGATATGGGCGGAACTGGAAAGCCGCTACCTGACGGCCGAACAGCGTTGGGGGGAGGAGTATACGTTGTATGGAGTGAGTGATGAGTGAAAAGTGAAAGGTGACCCCTCTTTCATTCTTCACTTTTCACTTTTCATTATTCAGGATTTCGCTAATGCCCACCGACGTTTCGCGGCGGGAATGGTTTTGGGTGACGGCCGTAGCTGCAGCTATTGTAGCGGCTTCGGCCGCGCCGTTTGCGGCCGGCTACCTGGCCCAGACCGAGGAATGGGTCTTTACAGGGATGCTGCCGACGGTGCGGCCGGATAATTACACTTATCTGGCGAAGATGTGGCAGGGCTATTGGGGAAGCTGGCAGTACCAGGTACCTTTCACCACGGAGCCACACCAGGGGGCTTATCTAGTCACGTTTTACCTGGCCCTGGGCCACCTGGCCCGCTGGAGTGGGCTAAACTTCCTGTTTCTCTTTCACGCGGCCCGCGTCGTATTCGGTTTGATCATGCTCCTACTGATTTACCGCTTTGTAGCCCTCTTTACGCCGGCCGCCCACACCCGTCGCCTGGCCTTTCTGCTGGCGACGACCGCTTCCGGGCTGGGCTGGCTGACTGAGAGTATCGCTCCGACGCGGCCGGGGGCTATTTCGCCGATGGATTTCTGGCTGTTGGATGGCTACATCTATCTCTCCTTGCTGGCCGTCCCCCATTTTTGCGCGGCGATTAGCCTATTATTGGTGATCTTTATTGGGTTATTGCGGCGGCCGGATGGCCCGACGGCCGTTGACGGGGGGCTGGCTATTTTGGCCGGGCTGGGTCTGGCCTTGATTCACCCCTATATGCTGCTTGTGGCTGACTTGCTGCCGTTGCTGTACGTGGGAGTGGAAATGGCTCACGCAAGGACGCAAAGGGCGCAAAGAGGGGCAGGGGAGTGGCGGATTATTTGGGTGGTTTTGCTCATGGGCC
The DNA here is from genome assembly GCA_040751925.1 of Chloroflexota bacterium. Taxonomy (GTDB): domain Bacteria; phylum Chloroflexota; class Anaerolineae; order Promineifilales; family Promineifilaceae; genus JBFMFT01. The sequence goes on along the minus strand of JBFMFT010000418.1, from coordinate 363 downwards.
TGACGCAAACGCCGGTGGTGCTTTATCAATTGTGGGTCTATCGTCAACCCGTTTTTGCGGAGTGGGCGGCGCAAAACCTGACCCTCTCGCCGCCACCTATGATCTTTCTGGCTGGTTATGGCGCGCTGCTGGCATTGGCGGCGATTGGGTTGGTCAGACCGGACAGGTTTCTGAAAACCGGTCCGGTCTGGCGGCCGCGCCTCTCGTTTGCCTGGCTTTGGTTGCTCCTGGTAGCTGTCCTCATCTATTCGCCTACCCATCTGCAGAGGCGTTTTCTGGAGGGGGTGCAGATTCCCCTGGGATTGCTGGCGGGGGTGGGGCTATCCGTTATCAGAGGTAGAGACGGCCCGGCGGGCCGTCTCT
>JBFMFT010000417.1:0-4633 GCA_040751925.1 Chloroflexota bacterium | reverse complement strand
TCTCTGACCAGCGTCTGATAGAACACGTAGTAGACGGCCACGCCAAATAAGAATAGCACGACGGCCAAAATCAGCGTGTAGATGAAGGTCAGGCGGTAGCGGGTAGACACAAAAAACCCGGCCATATCGAGAGTTCGATCCTAGCATGGTTACATGAGGCCAGAATGAGTAATGAAGGCCATCCTACTGAACTATTCCTCACGCAACACATAACCGATACCACGTACTGTGTGAATCAACCTGGGCAAATCACCCTGTTCTGTTTTCTGGCGCAGGTAGCGCACGTAGACCTCGATGATGTTACTTTCTCCGCCGAAGTCATATTCCCAGACCCGGTCAAAGATGACCTCGCGGGTCAACACCTGGCGCGGATGGCGCATGAATAATTCTAGTAACTCGTACTCTTTGGCGGTGAGGTCGAAGGTGCGGCCGCCTCGCCGTCCTTGCCGAGTGCCAGTGTCCAGTTCGAGGTCGCCAAAGCGGTAGACCTGTGGCTGGGCCGGTTGGGCGCGGCGCAGCAAAGCCCGCACGCGGGCCAGCAACTCACCCAGGTCGAACGGCTTGACCAAGTAATCGTCGGCCCCGGCGTCGAGGCCAGCCACTCGATCTTCAATGGCTTCCTTTGCTGTCAACATCAGTATCGGTACGTCACTGACTCCGCGCAGCCGGCGGCACACCTCGAAGCCGTCAATACCCGGCAACATGAGGTCGAGCAGAACCAGGTCGGGCGGATTGTCGCGGGCCATATCCAGCCCGGCGCGGCCGTCGGCGGCCGTATCCACCCGATAACCTTCGTATGTCAGACCTCGCTGTAAGAAATGACGAATACGTTCTTCGTCCTCAATGACTAAAACTCGTGCGGACATATTCTTTCCTTGTATCTACTCAACTTCACCGCTGAGACGCAGAGGCCGCAGAGAGAGTTTAGGAGCATCTCAGCATTCTCCGCGTGTTATTTAACACCCTAGATTATAGTCGGCCGGCCGGCCGGCGCAACGGTGCTTGACGGTTTGCCTGTTTACAGGGACAATCAAGGGCATGGTTGGGGTAATTTAGCGCTTGTCTTCGCGCCATAAATGGAGATAGCGATGATTGGGGGTAACAATGGAAGCAGTTTGGGATTTTGGTTTGGACGTATCGAGGTGGCTACAAGAGACCTATCCGGGGCAGGCTCTCTTTTTTAGCCTCATCAGCGACCTCGGCCGATTTGAGTTTTACCTGGCAATTTTACCGCTTATTTACTGGTGCCTGGACAAGCGATTAGGCACGTACCTGACTTACGTCCTGGCTTTTTCTGATCTGCTCAACGCCGGTGTCAAGCATCTCACGCGTGAGCCGCGCCCCTATTGGCTGGACGGCCGCCTGCAACTGAGTTCGGAGCCGACTTATGGCCTGCCCAGCGCGCACGCCCAATCGGTCGTCGTGGCCTACGTCTTCCTGGCGGCCTGGCTGCGGCGGGGTTGGGTGTGGCTGCTGTGCTTGCTGATGGTCATTCTGACTGGCCTGGCCCGACTCTATCTGGGGGTGCATTTTCTCCACCAGGTCGTGGCCGGCTTTATGCTGGGCATCCTCATCCTCCTCGGCTTTTCGGTTTGGGAGCGTTACCTGGCCCAATCCTTTGTGAAACGCATTCTGGGCCAGCGTCTACTGATTGTCTTGCTCGTGCCAACCGTGATGGCCGTTCTCTACACGGCCGGGCGGTTGCTCGTTGGCGCACCTGACCTGGCGGCGACCTGGAATTTTTATATTCCGGCCGCTGAACAGGAAAGCCTGGAAAGTGTGGCGTCAGGTGTAGGTACATTGTTTGGGTTGGGGGTCGGCTTCGTTCTGGAACGCAGTCGCGTGCGCTTTGTCGTCGCCGGGCCGGCCTGGAAAAAGATTCTGCGCTATTTGTTGGGCATCTTCGTCGCCCTCCTCATCTGGCGGGGGTTGGGTATCGTTTTTGCCGTTGACCTCTTGTGGCTGGCTATACCCTTGCGTATCCTGCGCTACCTGCTCTTGGGGCTATGGGCCGCTTATTACGCGCCCATGCTCTTTGTCCGCCTCCGTCTGGCCCAGGCCAACCCGGAACCAGAAATTAGCCTGGCGCTGTGAAGAGAATGATGTATGTCATTGGTACGGCCGGTCACGTTGACCACGGCAAATCGAGCCTGGTAAAAGCCCTGACCGGCATTGACCCCGACCGCCTGGCCGAAGAAAAAGAACGGGAAATGACCATTGACCTCGGCTTTGCCTGGCTCAAGCTGGGCGAGGAAGAGGTGGGGGTGGTAGACGTGCCGGGCCACCGTGACTTCATCGAGAATATGCTGGCCGGTGTGGGGGGGATTGACCTGGCTCTCTTCGTGGTAGCGGCCGATGAAGGGGTCATGCCCCAGACCAGGGAACACCTGGCAATTCTGGATTTGCTGGAAGTGCAGGGTGGCGTGGTGGCTCTGACCAAGACGGACCTGGTAGAGCAAGCCAATGGCCCGGCCGCCTCTGACTGGCTGGAGCTCGTCACGTTGGATGTGAGCGAAGAATTGGCTGGCACTGTCCTGGCCGACGCCCCTATTGTGCCGGTTTCGGCCCGCACAGGTCAAGGCCTGAACCGCCTCAAGGCTGCTCTATTAGAACGATTGGCGGCTACGACGCCGCGCCTGGATAGCGGCCGCCCTCGCCTGCCGATTGACCGCGTCTTTACCCTCGCTGGATTTGGCACTATTGTAACTGGCACGCTCATTGGCGGCTCCTTACAGAGCGGCGATGCCGTAGAAATCCAGCCGGCCGGCCTGAAAGGGCGGGTGCGTGGGCTGCAAACGCACAAGACGAAACTACAGGTGGCCCGGCCGGGCAGCCGCGTCGCCGTCAACCTCACCGGCGTCAACAAGGAAGAGGTGAAGCGGGGCGACGTGGTGGCTGGGCCTGGGGTGGTCAGAGGAACCGTTTTGCTAGACGCCTCTTACCGCCACTTGTCTGACGCGGGCGATCCGCTCCAACACAACGAAGAGGTCAAACTGTTTACCGGCGCGGCCGAAGTCGTCGCCCATGCCCGCGTTCTGGGCGCGCAGCAGGTGAAGCCGGGGGAAAGGGGTTGGCTGCAACTGGCCCTGGCCGAGCCGGTGGCGGTGAGTCGCGGCGACCACTTTATTATGCGGCGGCCGTCGCCTGGACAGACGCTAGGGGGTGGACAGGTGTTAGACCCGCACCCCGGCCGCCGCCACCGCCGCTTCCGGCCAGAAGTGACCCAACGGCTGCAAACGCTGGCCCAGGGCGCGCCGGCCGATCTGCTGCGGCAAAAGCTCCTGCGCCTGGAGCCGGTTAGTCTGGCTGAACTTCTCAGGCAGGCGAACCTGGATGAGAAGACGGCCCTGGCAGCCTGGAATGATCTGGTGGCCGCCGGGCAGGTCGTTAGCCTCGAAGAACACGTCCTCTCCCGCCAGGGCTGGGGCCGCCTGGTTGAACGTATCCAGGCGGCCGTCACTGACTACCAGCGCGAGTTCCCCTTGCGCCAGGGGATGCCCCGGGAGGAGTTACGCAGCCGCCTGCGTTTGCCGGCCGCTCTCTTTAGCCAGGTTATCACCCGGCTGGTGGGTGACGGCCAACTGGTTGAGCAGCAAGCGGCCATCTATACACCTGACCACGAAGTGCGCTTGTCCGATGCTCAACGGTCGCAAATCGAACAACTGATGCGCCGCTTTGAGCTATTGGGCGTCAATTCGCTTAGTGTGAAGGAATGTAAGGCGGCCGTCGGCGACGAACTCTATTACCTTCTGGTAGGGCAAGGGAGATTGCGCCCGCTCAATGAAGAAGTGGTCTACACGGCGGCCGAATACGACAAGCTGACGGCGGCTGTTCTGGCTTATTTGCGGCAGCACGGCCGGATCAATGCCGCTCAGGTGCGTGACTTGTTCAGCACTAGCCGCAGATACGCCATTGCCCTGCTGGAACATCTGGACGAATTGCGCCTCACCCGCCGCGTGGGTGATGAGAGGGTCATTGGTAAAATGAACAATGGACAATGAACGATGCTCAATGCAGAACGCTTGACCCATTGTTCATTGTTCATTGACAATTGTTCATTGCCTGTTATCAACCATGAATCGAACTCGCCAACTGCAACGTCTCGCTATGTTGAGCGTCCACACCTGTCCCCTGGCCCTTCTGGGCGGGAAGAAGACCGGTGGCATGAACGTCTACGTCCGCGATTTGAGCCGCGAACTCGGCCGGCGCGGAATCCTGGTGGACGTATTCACCCGCTCCCAAGATGACTGCCAGCCCCGCGTCAAGCACGACCTGGGCTATGGGGCGCGGGTCATCCACGTTCCGGCCGGGCCGGAGAAACCTATCCCCGTCGCCGAAGTGGAGAAGTACCTGGACGAGTTTGTGGAGGGGGTGGTTGGTTTTGCGGCGGCCGAAGACCTGCGCTATGACCTGATTCACAGCCATTATTGGCTATCGGGGCTGGTGGCTGAGAGACTGCAACAACGATGGCGACGGCACGCGGTAGAAGATGACAGGGTGACAAGGTGGCAAGGTGACACAGAAGACGACAGGGTGACAAGGTGGCAAGGTGACACAGAAGATGACAGGGTGACAAGGTGGCAAGGTGACAAGGTGACAGAGAAGGACTCTGTCACCCCCTCACCCCGTCACC
>JBFMFT010000416.1:0-4684 GCA_040751925.1 Chloroflexota bacterium | reverse complement strand
GGGCCGCCTTGCTGCGCGGCAAGGGCGGCCCGGCCTGGACGGCCCTCCAGGAAGCCCGCCGCCTGGCCCCAGAAGGCCATCCCCATCGAGAGCGAACACAGGCCAAGATGTGTTGGCTGCTGGGCTGGGCGGAGCTACAGAGGGGGAATTTGGCTGAGGCCGGCCGTTGCCTGGCCGAAGCTTATGGCCGGGCGGGTGGGCAGTCGGAGCTAGAGTTGGTCATCTTGCTCGCCCAGGCCCGTTTGGCGTGGGTGGAAGCTGGCCCGGCCGGGTTGGGTCGCCGGCGGCCGCCCGGCCTGGAACTGGCTCAGAAGGCCCGGTGGATTGGCGAGCGGGGTGGTTACGTCTTGCACCTGGCCGACGTTCACAACCTGCTGGCGCAGATGGCCCTGGACGCTCGTTCGCCTACGCTGGCCGGCCGGCACGCCGCCCTGGCCCAGCAGTACGCTACTGGTGAGGATCCCTCCTTTGCCTATGCCCTGGCTCTGGTCGAGGCCAAACGGCTGCAAGCGGCTATCGCTTAGGTGGGGCGCACTTTGGAAAGTGCGACGCGCCTGATTTGTCACCCCGGCCGCTTCCCAGTAAACTCCCCTGTATGTCTGACCATAAAATGATGCCTCTGGCGGTGGCGGCGGTGGCTCTGCTGCTGGTTCTGGCGGCCGTGCTGGGTGGTGGGTGGCTTTACCGGGGCGATGCGCGCTTGCTGCGCGACGTGCTGGTGGAGCAGAGTGAAATCACGCCCAACGCCGACGGCCGGACGGACGCTACACCTATTCAATACGAACTCACCCGCAACGCTACCGTTTCTATTTATTTCGAGGATGCGGCCGGCCAGCGCCACTACTTCCGCCGCGAGCAGCCGCGTGGGGCCGGCCCTTATCGCGTTCTCTTTAGCGGGGTGGTGGATGGCTACCAACTGCCGGGTGAGGTGCTCCAGGGGGAGATTCTGGCCCGCTTGCTGCAAGATGGGGTCTATACCTGGACGGTGACGGCCGCCGACGAGGAGGGTGTCACGGAGAGCGTGAGCGGCCGGTTGACCATCGCTGAGGCCGACACACTCCTGCCCGATATGCGAAACTTCAGCCTGACCCCCCATCTGTTTACCCCCAACCAGGATGGGATTGCCGACCGGGCCAAGATTCAATTTGACTTGCAGAAAGAGGCTACGACGCGGGTCTTCGTCCTGACGCCGGAAGGGGCGGAGTTGCCCATTGGCGAAGTTGACCTGGGCGTACCGCCTGGCTTGCCCGGCCGCCACTTCTTCGATTACGAGGGGGGTGTAGACAATGGGGCTACGCCGCCGCCAGATGGGACTTATCCGGTGGTAGCCATCGCCGAGGACGCCGAAGGGCAGAAGATACGGGTGGAGGAGACCTTGACGATTCAATATGGCGGTGTGCCACGCGCCTATATTATCTCGCCAGCGGCCGGCGATACGCTCCGCTTTGAGGCGACGGCCGTTGCGCTCTGTGAGACCCTCTTCTTCACCATCACCGTCCAAAACGACGGCGCGACGCCCATCCGCACCACCGGCCCGGCCCCCGGCACAGTCTACGATTCCGACTGGAATTACAATACCCTGGGCTGGCACACCGAGTCGGGGGCCTGGCGGGTGGGCATTGGCTTTGAGAATGCTACGAGCGATTACCCCTACCGTTGGGCGGTGGGTGGCCCCGATGATTTACAGGAGATTGACGGTTATTCTTATCTGATGCCTGGGGAGCGAGCCGTCGTCTCCGGCGGGATTCGCATCACCGGGCCATTGGGTGTGCGGAATCCCCAGCCGATGTGGGCTGGCCTCATCCACGAAGACGTAGCCATCTCGGAGTTTAACAGCCGGGTAGACCCCCATGACGTTCAGATTGACCTGCCTGACCCGGCCAACCGCCAACCTTGCCCGGCCCGCGCCATCCCCGGCCGGTAGACCTGGCAGGTTTTATACTTGACAAGGTAACAAGGTGACAGGGTGACAAGGTGAAGAAAATGTCAGTTTATGGCCGTTGGCAGTATAGAAACCTGTCAGGTCTTACCGAAAGGTCTATTTTGGATTCACCCTGAACGTGCTATACTCTCCCTGGACAAACGTAGGTCTCGAGTTGAGTAGAAACCAGGTTTTTTGCAAAAACCCGGTTTCTGAATGGGCTGTGATCCGGAGTAGTCATTCATCGTCATCGCCATCGGATCCGTTGCTTCCTCTGATCCGTGTTCTGAAGCAACGGGGGTGGGCCGGGCCGGCTCAGGTATTGTTGGAAGAGCTACGGCCGTTGGCCTTCGTGGCTGGTCAATTATTGTGGGTAGCTCAACCCGCGCTGACCCTCCTGTGGTCGCGCCAAACGGTGGGCCAGGTGGCCCGGCTGCTAGAGGAGCCGGCCGCGCTGGATGATTTGCTCAGGCAATTAGACACGGATGGGCAAGATTAGCGGATGGGGGCTATGGCGGTTAATACGGAACTGGTAGTCGCAGGAGTCATTGTCGGGGTCGCGTTGCTGCTGGCGTGGCGGACGCGGCGGGGCGCGGCCGGGGCGCGGCCCACTCTCCGGCCGCTGCCTGCCTACGACGAATTGACCACCCTGGCCGCCCGCGCCCTGGAAGCGGGGCGGGTGGTGGTGGTGAGCGTGGGGCGAGCAGCCCTCGGCCGCCAGGCCACTCCCACTTCTGTCTCCGCTTTGACCGTTCTCCGGCGGGCGGCCCTGGACGGCTGCGCCACCGGCACGCCGCCGGCCGTCACCGTTGGTGAGGCTACCCTTCTGCCGGCCGCCCAGGATGAATTACGCTGGGCTTTCCAGGCGGTGGGGCGGGCGGCCCACTTCTCGTTGGCCCAGGTAGAATTTGTGGCGGCCGGACAAGATGGGCTGGCTTACGCGGCCGGGGTCAGCCAGACCCTACCCCGTGAAGCGGCGGCCAGTTGTGTCGTGGTGGGGCGATATGGCCCGGAACTGGTCTTGATCACCGAGGCGGCCGCTCGCGCCCAAGCGGAGTTGATCGTCGGCGTGGACGAACCGGCAGCCCTGGCGGTGGCGGCGGCGGCAAGTAGCCAGCCATTGTTGGCTGAAGAGATGCTGGCCGCCGGAGCTTACCTGGATGGGCGGCCGTCCCAGATAGCCTCTTTGCAGACGCAAGATGTTTTGCGTTGGCTGGTTGCTTTGGGGCTAATGGGTTTGGCCCTGTTCCAGCTGGCCCAGGGATAATCTCGAAATGCTTGAGGAGTGAGGCACGCCCACGTGCCGAGCCGCACCTGGGGGTGCTTACTCCTCAATTCGATCTACGATAATAGCGAAATGAGTTGGCGGCGACGAGTTCCCTTGATCGTAGCCTGGCTGGCCGGCGCGGCTAGTCTGGTTGGCTTGTTGTTCGCTCCAGCCCTGGCCCAATTGCTCCTGGGCTGGGTGTCGTTCTTGGCGGCCGTCACTCTGCTGCTGGGTCTGCTGAATCTGCTAGCCGTTCATAGCCGCCGAGCCTTGCGGGGCAATTTCTACAGTCTCGTTCTCTTAGCTGGCGCAGTCATTGTATTGGCGTTGGCCGTTACCGACAGCCTGGGGCTGACGGCCGGTGGGGTGGCGACGGTATTTCAAGTCATCCAGGCCCCCCTGGAAGCGGCCCTGGCCGCTTTGCTGGCCTTCCTGCTCGTCTTCGCCGCCATGCGCTTGTGGCGACGGCGGCGCGACTTGAACACTTATCTCTTCTTAGGGGTGGTGTTGTTTCTGCTCGTCGCCAGCTTGCCCTTACCGGCCGCCTGGCAAGCCTGGTTAGAGCCGGGGCGGGCCTTGATCCAAAAGGTGACGGTCACCGCCGGTGTGCGCGGACTGCTCATTGGCGTCGCCCTGGGCGCGGTGACCATCAGCCTGCGCCTGCTCGCCGGCGTAGAACGCCCTTATGATTCGCAGGATTCATGGCAAACCTGACAGGTTTTGACTACTGATGACTATTTGCTTCAACTGCCAATGGGATAACCCGGCCGGCAGTAAGTTCTGTAATAACTGTGGGAAGTGGCTGGCAGCCGCGGCGGCGGCCGCCGACGTACCGGCTTGGTTGCAAGCGGCCGAACAAGCCGCCCCGTCCAGCCAGCCCGCGGACGTGACCTGGCTGGAGGAGTTGCCATTGACCGGCCTGGATTTGCCCTCTGTTCAGGCCGCGCCAGTCAATCCATCCCCAGCGGCCGTCATCGTCTCCCCCGCTACCCAGGCCGACTTACCCGACTGGTTGGTGGAGCTGACGCCTCGTGGGGCTGGATTATTTGCGGCGGCCGAATCGCCCACCACCCCAGAGAAAACCTGGTTTCCACAGACCACACCCCCGGCCGAACCCCCTGAGCGGCCGGCCGATTTGCCCGATTGGCTGGCCGACCTGGCCCCGCTAGAGGCCGCCGCGCCGACGGCTGGCCCGGCCGAGACGAACTTCTGGCTAAACAGCCTGTCACCAGCCAGCGATTTGCCCGATTGGTTGACCACCCTGGACGTTAAGGGCCTGGACCTGGACGGAGTGTTGGCCGAGGTCGCCGCCGACCGGCCGCCGGCCGCTCTACTGGATGGGAAGATGGCTGAGGTCGAGGAGGGTGGGCCAATGGTCGGGGCCCAGGAGTGGTCCCTACCGGATTGGGTGCAACGGTTGAAGCCAGCGGCCGATGAACCTGCCCCTCTAACCGCCCTTGAGCGGCCCATCGCCATCGAGCCGGTCATCGTCGCTC
>JBFMFT010000415.1:0-4702 GCA_040751925.1 Chloroflexota bacterium | reverse complement strand
GGCCCTGGCCGCCCTACGCGAGGAATTGGGCCTCAACGACCCGGTTCCCGTGCAATACGTTCGCTGGCTGGCGAACTTTGTCACCGGCGATTGGGGCCAATCCTTCAGCACTCGCTCACCCATTTTGCCGGTGGTCATGCTCCGCTTGCGTAACTCGCTGCGCCTGGCCCTGTTGACGATGGCGATTTCCGTGCCTCTGGCCGTTCTGTTGGGGGTGATTGCCGGTCTGAATGAGAACAAAGCGGCCGACAACTTCATCAGCATCTCCTCCCTCTCCGTCGTCGGGCTACCCGAATTTGTAACCGGCGTCCTCCTCATTCAACTGTTCGCCCACCGGCTGCAACTGTTCCCGGCCAACTCCTCCGTGCGCGAGGAGGCCAGCTTGGCCGAAGCCCTGCCGATGCTCATCCTGCCGGCCGTCACGGCCACCCTCGTTCTCCTGGCCTACATCGCCCGGCTGACCCGCGCCGGGGTGGTGGAGGAGTTGAAGAAGCCTTACGTGCGGACGGCCGTCCTCAAGGGCCTGCCCCAGCGCACCGTCGTCGTCAAGCACGTGCTACGCAACGCCCTCTTGCCCACCATTACGGTGGTGGCGATCAGTTTCGGCTGGCTCATCAGTGGGCTAATCGTGATTGAGAACGTCTTTAACTACCCTGGTCTCGGCCGCCTGTTGGTCTTTGCCATAGACCGCCGCGACCTACCCCTCCTGCAAGCAGTGACCATGATCACCGTCCTGGGCTTCGCCCTCTCCAACCTGGCGGCCGACCTCCTTTACGCCTGGCTCAACCCGCGCATCCGATTGGGGTAACGAAAGTTCCCATAAGTTCCTTGAGTTCCCTGGGAACTGAGGGAACTCGTGGGCACTCACCGGATAGTCATTTAGCGTAGACTTTCGACCACGCGGACCAGCTCATTCACGTCCTGGTCGCCCATCAGCATATAAACCCGGCCGCCCCGTTGCCACAGGATGACATTGCCCTGGCCGTCAATGCTGCTGAGGCCCAGCCCTACCTGTCCCTCCACGCGGACTTCACTAAAGGTAGCGACGTTGGTGGGTACGGGCAGCAGGAGGGTGTTGGCCCAGTCAATGCTTTGGGCCAGGTCGCGGGCGCGATCCCGCTCCATGCCCAGGGCTTGCAAGAGAGCCTCGCCAATCACGGCCGGATCCACGTCATCGGGGTAGTCCACCAACGGGCTTTCCGTCTGGACGAAAGCCGTACCGTCGGACCACTCCTGGTAGACGGCCGGATAAATCGTCGCGTCTACCGTCGCCCCTTCCAGGCTGTCGGGTAAGAGGGTGGGGTCCGCCCCGGCGATGTCCAGCAGTGTGCGGGCCGCTTGCAGGTCAATCGTCAGCCGCGCGCTGCCCCCCTGGGTAATTTCAATACGGCTGGGCTGCCCCAAGGCGGTCAGGCTGCGGACCGGCTGGCCGGCCAACTTGGCCGCTTCGCGCAACGAGGTGGTTATCTGCGGCTGGCCGGGATCGCTGATCATCTCCAACTGGCCAGGGTATAGCCCCTGTTCGGCGATCTCTTCCAGCCGGGCCAGTTGCTCTGGCGAAATGGAGATGGCGGCGAACTTCTGCACGCGGAACAGCCCCAGGAAATCACTGGCGGCGGCGCGCACGGCCGGGAAGCTGAAAGCCACTCCAAAGAGTAAAACAATGATGAGAATAGCAAACATGGTCTTAGGTCTAGCAGTCATCGTAAATCTCCATAGTGTTAAAGGATGCCAACTCGCCCGCACGACTCTCCGCGTCCTCCGCGTCTCAGCGGTGAGTACACGCAGGCGGGCCAAAGCCTGGCCGGCCGGTCGCGGTCGCTCGGCGGCCGTTGGCCCCAAAACAGAAAGCTGGTCGAGGGTGTCCTGCAATTCGGCCTCGTCTCTCGTCATACCTGCCTCTCTTTTTCATCACCATACACCTGCTTAAACGCCTGGGCCGCCCGCGCCAGGAGCGTGCCGACGGAGCCGGGGGCTACCTGGCAGACGGCCGCCAATTCCTCGTAACTCAAGCCCATCTGCCGCAGCAGGAGTAGTTGGGCCTGGCGTTGGGGGAGGTGGGCCAGGGCCGCCCGCACCCGTTGGCGCGTCTCCCGTTCCTCCACGCGGAGAGCGGTGTCGGGGCTGCCGGCCGGATCAGGCAGTAAGTGGACGTTGCGCTGCCACAACCGCCGCCGGCCGCGAATGGCATTATAGCCCAGGCGCGTGGCAACCTGATAGAGCCAGGCGGCCAGGTTGTGTTCGGCGCGACCGGCCGGTGGCCGGCGGTAGAGCCGCAGAAAGACCTCCTGGGTCAAATCCTCCGCCTCGGCCTGGTTACCTACCAGCCGGAACAGCAGGCCGTAGACCCGCTCGTAATGGCGGTAGAAGAGGACCTCAAACGAGGCGGCGTCGCCCCGGCCGAGACCCTCTAGCAGCAGGCTATCCGGCAGTGTGGTCAGTTCGTCACCCTCAGTCATCGTCGGAGCGATTCCTGAATCGCCCCGCTACTCTACCACAATAAACACCGGCCGGGGTGGTTTTGTGACAAAGATTCCTGCTCTGTGGACGCATAAGGACGATTGCGGCTACGTTTGTGGCAACGAACAGCATCACTTCCCAGGAGTTTGAGGCCGGCTTTTCCACGTTCGATAACCAGGCGGCCGATGACTTTGTCGTACCGGCCGGGGAGACCTGGACGATTGGCACGGTCTACGTGGGTGGGGTGTACTTTAACGGCGCCGGCCCTACACCCCTGGTGGACGTCTATTTCTACAATGATAGCAGTGGCCTACCCGGTATAGAAGTATACGCCAACACGAACTCGGCCGCCTTTACCGACGCGGGTGGCAGCCTGACCATTGACCTGTCAGGTTCACCGGCTGTCCTGACCAGTGGTACTTATTGGGTATCTGTACGGGCAGACATGGACTTTGCAACTGGCGGCCAGTGGGGCTGGACAGAGCGGACGGTACAATTCATCATCGAGGGTCAGGCGGCAAGCTGCGGTGGGGACATCACCTGGGTCGCGGTTCTACCCGCCAGCGGTATCACTCCGCCCGGCACAGCCAGAGCCACCAGTGTTCTCTTTGATTCCACCGGACCGGCGGCCGGAACGTATACGGGTACACTCTGTGTCAATAGCAGTGACCCGCAGACACCCACGACACTTGTACCCTTAACCTTGACGGCGGAGTGAATCGGCATGAACAGGGTGAGCGGATGAAAACCCTGAAAATCCGCTCAACCCTTCTCATCTGTTGTTCTATAAGGGCCAGAGGGCTATGTGCCTGGTAGGGGGAGTTATGCTAAGATAAAGCCTCCCGGTGGATAGAACCCGCCGGGAGGCTAGCTTTATGCACGTCACCCACCTGTCGCTAACCAACTTTCGCAACTACGGCCGCCTGGAACTCGACCTGCCGGCCGGCTCTATCTTGCTGCACGGGGCCAACGCCCAGGGCAAAACCAATCTGCTGGAAGCCATCTACTATCTGGCGACCGGCCGTTCGCCCCACGTGGAGGAGGAGCAGCAGTTAATCAATTGGGAAGCGGACCGGCCGGAGGAATTGGTGGTGGTTGGCCGGGCCACCGCCCAGATTGTTACCAGCAACGGCCCCCGCCACGTCGAACTGCGTCTCATCAAAGAGCAGCGGGAGCGGCAGGTGGCTTTCCGGCGCGAAGCTCTGGTTGACCGGCGCAAAGTACGTCTCATAGACCTGCTGGGCAACTTGCGGGTCGTCCTCTTTTTGCCAGAGGACGTGCAACTGGTGACGGGTTCACCGGCCGGCCGCCGCCGCTATCTGGACGTTACCCTCTGCCAAAGCGACGCCGCCTACTGCCGCGCCCTGGCCGACTACAACAAAGTCCTGGAGCAGCGTAACGCCCTCTTACGCCGGATCGCCGAAGAGGGGCGCGGAGGCGACGTGTTGCCCGTCTTCACCGACCAACTGGTGCAATGGGGCAGCCACATCCTGGCCCGGCGGGCCGCCTTTGTCCACGACCTGGCCCGTGAAGCCCAACGCATCCATTACGAAGAATTAACCAATGGTCAAGAGACGGTGCGGTTGGGTTATCTGCCGCGCCTGCAAGCCAACGGCTTGAGCCGGGCCAATCACTTGGACCTGCAACCGTTCCTGCGGCTGGCTGAATGGCTGGAGGAGCATCAAAACGAGGTGAACCTGATTGCCGAACGCTTTGAGAAAACCCTGGCCGCCGCCCGTGAGGCGGAAATCGCCCGCGCCACCACTCTGGTTGGCCCCCACCGCGACGATTGGCGTTTTTGGGTGAACGGCCGCGAACTCGACCACTTTGGTTCACGCGGCCAGCAGCGCACGGCCATTCTGGCCCTCAAGCTGGCCGAAATCAACTGGATGACCACCACCACCCAGGAAGCCCCCGTCCTATTGTTAGACGAAGTGGTGGCCGAGTTGGACGAGCAGCGACGCGCCCTGCTCTTACAGGCGGTCGGCCGCGTCTCCCAGGCCATCTTGACGGCTACCGACCCGGCTATGATCGCGGCCGACTTCCGCCAAAAAGCGACCACGATGCAGGTAGTGGGCGGCCGAATCGTTGAAAGTTGAAGGTTGAAAGTTGGAGCTCAAGGTTCGGTCATATTTCCTGAGGGTTCGGAGAACCCGGAAAGCAGACAGGTATAAATGGCTGGCGGAAATTCCAGCAGGGACAGAATCCGCTGCTGCAACTCTGATAAGGGCGTCAGATGACG
>JBFMFT010000414.1:0-4702 GCA_040751925.1 Chloroflexota bacterium | reverse complement strand
GCCACCGCAATCCAACCCGTCTTCGCCGCGTACAAATTGTAACCCGGCAGCCCACCCCCCAGCAAACCCCCGGCGGCCGTCAGGCCACGCCGCCAGGGTTCGGCAAAGGCCCGCGCCGCCTCCGCTAACGACACTTCCACGTAACCCGCCCCCATCCCCCGCTCTCGCGCCAGCAACAACCCCACCGCCGCCATCGCCGCCCGCTCCGCTCCCGCCAAATCCGCCACCAACACCTTCGGCAACAATGGTTGTTGCTCCCTTTCCTCTACCCATTTTGCATTTTGGATTTTGGATTTTGGACCTGACCTGCCAGTTGCCACTTGCCACCTGCTACCTGCCACCTGCAATAACCCCATCCCCGCCTGGTAGGTCAAATCATGGCCGACCCTGTTCTCCTCTGGTGGTTCATAGCCCACAATCGCCACCTGGCACAACCGGTGATAGCGAGCCGACAGAGAGGGCCAATCCAATCCCAGGCGTTCCAGGGCGGCCGGTCGCGTCGCCGTCAACAGCAAATCACTCCGCGCCAACCAGCCATCCAGGCTGGCCTGGCCGCCGGCCGTCTTCAGGTCCAACGTGATAACCGTTTGCCCTTCGTGCAGGGCTTGATACCAGGCCGGGCAAGCCAACGCCAGCGGGTCACCGCCTGGTGGCTCAATCTTCACCACCCCCGCCCCCATCTGGGCCAGCCGGGCGGCGGCCACCGGCCCCGGTATATTGATTGCCAAACTCAACACCTGCATTCCCGTGAGAGGTTTCATCTGTCTCCTTTTCTCTCTTTCTCTTCTCCGCGCCCTCCGCGTCTCTGCGGTGAACCCCCATCTTCATCCCTTCTGATCCCCTTTTTCACCCCCTTTTTACTGAAACGGAGCGGCCAAAAAGGTAAAGTTAGACTGGAAATTTTGCCCGAAATCGCGTAAACTAGACACGACTCAAGCCAGCAGTCACCCATTGCGTTGTCTGTCTCGCTTTTCACGGTTCGCTGACGATCCTTTTTAACACACACTCATTATAACCGGCCGGACTTATTACCATGAAAACAGCGCAAACCACTGATGGGAAACTGGTTGAGGCTACCGCCGCCGCTCCCCTCCAGGCTATCTGCCCCCGCTGCGGTGGCCTTCTAACCCTGCGCCACCGGCGCACGATGGATAATGGCACGATGACCTATTTTTGGCGCCATTCCAGCAACGTCAACCGCCACTGCAGCGCCCGCAACGGGCCATTGAGACATTAAACGATGTGCGGCCGATTCACCCTGATTACCTCCGGCGAGGCCATCGCCGAACAGTTTCATCTGCCAGAGCCACCTACGCTGGCTCCTCGCTATAACATTGCCCCAACCCAGCCGGTAGCGGCCGTGCGCCGGCTGCGCGATAGCGGCGGCCGTGAACTAACCCTCTTGACCTGGGGGCTGATTCCCAGTTGGGCCAAAGACCCCACCACCGGCGCGCGGATGATCAACGCCCGCTCGGAGACCGTGGCCGAAAAGCCAGCCTTCCGCGCCGCCTACAAATACCGCCGCTGCCTCATCCCCACCAGCGGCTTCTACGAATGGCAGAAAACCGGCCGCCAAAAGCAACCCTACTTCATCCACCTGCGTAACGAAGACCCCTTCGCCTTCGCCGGACTCTGGGAACACTGGCAAGCCCCTGATGGCTCGGAAATAGAGTCCTGTACGATTCTGACTACTGAGGCTAATGAGATGATGCGGCCGCTGCACGACCGGATGCCCGTCATTTTGGACTTCCAGGACTACGATTTGTGGCTCGACCCCTTGATGCACAATACAGGACGCTTACAACCTCTCCTACGTCCCTATCCGGCCGACCTCATGGCCGCCTACCCCGTCAGCACCCTCGTCAACTCCCCCCACAACGACGATCCCCGCTGTCTGACGCCCCTCGCCCTGTAGCGCAAGCCGCCGGCTTGCCTCTCGACAAATCGCCCCATCTGCCCTATCATTACCGCCGTTCCCGTGACTGAAGTAACCGGATGGGGGTATAAGCAGCGTGCTCAAGCGGTTTACTCTTTTGCTATTAGAATTCGGGGCCGGCCTGGCCGGCAATCTGGTGGCCGGCTGGATCCAGCAAGACGCCTGGCAAAACCTGTTCACGCCTATCCGCCTGGCGGGAACGGCCGCCGGGGCCGTCCTTATGCTGGTCGTCATTGCCTGGCTGGAGGGCGAGCGCCATCTGGCCTGGAACTGGCGCTGGCACGGTTACTGGTATCTGCGGGCGCTGACCAAAAGCCCACAACTCCGGCGTTGGGAAACTGAATTTGCGCCCTTGAAGCTGGCCCACGGCCGGCGGCCACCCGTAATGGCCGAAGTGGTAGCTGAAGGTGAGCGCCAGGATATGGTCGCGCTCCTGCGTCATCTGGTTCTGGCCCAGGAACGAACTGCGCCGCGCGCGTTAGTCTTGGGCGAGCCAGGATCGGGCAAAACAACGGGCATGGAACGACTGACTTGGGAAGTGGCGCGGCAGGGGGTGCGCCGGCTGGGCCGGGGTACGCCCATGCCTGTTCTTTTACGCCTGGGCAATTATCAGGCGGGCAGCCTGATGGAATTCGCGGCCGAGGAGGTGCGGCACGTGGCCGGCGGCCACAGCGGCAAGGTGATCAGCCGCGGCCTGGCGACTTTACTGGAGAAGGGACACGTGGCCCTGCTATGCGACGCCCTGGACGAGGCTTTGGGTGACCGGCGCGACCTGGTACTGGCGGAAATCGCTCGTTTGCTGACCAGCCGGCTGTACGACAAAGTAGCCGTGGTCATCACCGCCCGCACCCGCGAAGACCCGGGTAACCGGCTCCACCCCCTGCAACCGTTCACGATTCAAGATTTGAATGACGAGGCGGTGCGCGCCTTTGTGCAGGTGTATCGCCGGCAAGGGGATGACGAGACCGAGGTATTGGCGCGGCTGGAGCGAGCCGGTTTGCTGGAACCAGGCGGCCTGGGACGCAATCCGTTTTGGCTGCAACTTGTTGTTGAAAGCCGCGCTTTTCAGGGGCGAAAAGGGCAGATCCTGAATCAGGCACTCGATACGCTGCTGGCGCGCGAGTGGGACAAACCGGCCATCAAGCGAGCGGGATGGGAACGCGTGCTGCCCCGCGAGGAGCAGTTGGCCGAAACGCGTGGCGCGCTGGCCCGGCTGGCTTACCAAATGTCGGAAGCCGGTCTGGTGGCTATGGATTACGACGGGGTAGTGCAGGACATCTTACAGCCGTGGCTGGCCCAACGCAGCAGTGCCGGCCGGCTGCGCCCGGCGGATGTCGTGGGGTTGGGCCGCGACGCGCAACTGCTCGTCTACTGGCCGGGACCGCTGCGTTTTCGCCATCGCCTCCTGCAAGAAGCATTAACCGCCTGGGTGTTGGCCCGCAACAAGGCTCTGTGTAGAGAAGCCATCGAGCAACACGCGGCCGAAACGGCCTGGTGGGAAACGCTACTGATGCTGGCCGACCTGACCGATGATTCCGCTGGCCTGGTCGTTGCCGTTTTGGGCGACGGCCGCAGCGAACAGCGGCTGTTCCTGGCGTCCGGGATGCTGCAGAGCGGCGGTCAACCTGAACCAGAGATGCGTAAGAAAATGGGTGCCGCCTTAGAGATCAGCTTGTCTGGTGGTGTGACCGCCAATCACAAAGCGGCCGTTGTGGCCCTGGCGCAAATCGTCCGCGAGGATGTAATGGCCCTCCTCACCGGTCTGCTGTCAACAGACAACCCCTTGCTGCGGCAAGCGGCCCGTGTCCTGCTAACAGAATTGGTTGGCTTGGATGAGTTGAGAGGGATGTTGCAAGAAAACGACGTCTCGCGCCAATGGTTAGGGCTGCGGATACTGTCAACACGTAACGACACCGTTATACAAGACGTTTTAGCGCGGGCCCCGGCCAATCGTCGCGTGCTGTATGAAGCAGTACTGGGGCAGGCGAGCGAACCGCGGCCGGGGGCGGGTATCGTTATCCACAATGGGCAATGGCTACCCGACGTCGCCTGGGGCAAGGTCGTGCCGGCCGGAAGCTATGCGATTGGGGGCGGTCAAAACGCCCCCTGGAGCAGCTTCGGGCCGAAAGAAGTGGCGATTGAACGTCCTTTCCAGTTGGCGCGCTATCCCATAACCTATGCCCAGTTTCAATGCTTTGTGACGGCGGCCGACTTTTTCGACCCGCGCTGGTGGGCGGAAATGCCGGCCGAAGAAAAAGCCTATGGTTCCGTTTACCGACTGCGCGAATTGAGCGAACAAGCCTTCAAGTTCTGGAACTATCCACGAGAGCGTGTGAGCTGGTATCAGGCCATCGCCTTTAGCCGCTGGCTGCGCGACAAGCTGGGTGAGGAGATTGACCTGCCCCATGAATATGAGTGGGAAGTGGCGGCGCGCTATCCCGATGGTCGTCGTTACCCCTGGGGTGACAAGTTTGACAAAAAGAAAGCCAACACAGGCGAAAGCCGCATTGGGCAGACAACGGCCGCCGGTCGGTTCCCGGCCGGTAGGAATCCGGCCCTGGATTTGTATGACCTGAGCGGCAACGTGTGGGAATGGTGCCGCAACAAATATAAGAATCCAGAGGACACGGCCGTGGACAAGAGCGGCGCCTGGCGCGGGTTGCGCGGCGGTTCGTGGGACTTCGCCCGGCGCGCCGCGCTCGCGGCGGCCTCCCGCGACGACCTCCTTCTTCCGTTCTTCCGTTTCGGCCTTGTCGGCTTCCGGCT
>JBFMFT010000413.1:0-4723 GCA_040751925.1 Chloroflexota bacterium | reverse complement strand
GCGCATCGTCGCCATTGGTGGGGGTACGGGGCTGCCCACGCTTTTGCGTGGGTTGACCCAGTTCACCAGTAACATCACCGCCATTGTGACGGTAGCCGACGACGGGGGGAGTAGCGGCCGGTTGCGCCGCCAGTTAGAGATGCTGCCGCCGGGCGACTTTCGCAACAACATTGCCGCCCTGGCCCGCGACGAAGCCTTGATGACTCAGTTGTTACAATATCGTTTTGGCGGCAGCCCGACTAGCAAAGACCGCAGTGAGTTGGAGGGTCACGCTTTTGGCAATCTGTTGTTGGCCGCCCTGACCGGCATCACGGGCAGTTTTGAGGAGGCGTTGTTGGCCGCCGCCCGTGTTCTAGCCATTCGAGGACAGGTATTGCCTTCGACGTTGGACAACGTGACCCTGGCCGCCGAGGTGCGGGTAGCGAA
This sequence comes from Chloroflexota bacterium, assembly GCA_040751925.1. Lineage (GTDB taxonomy): Bacteria > Chloroflexota > Anaerolineae > Promineifilales > Promineifilaceae > JBFMFT01. Next base: position 4,297 of record JBFMFT010000413.1, on the reverse strand, counting down.
TGATCCGGCCGGGCCGCCGGCCGTCCAACGGGTGGTCGGCGAGTCGCTGATTCCCATGACCGCCGGGCAGATCCAGCGCATTAGCCTGGAGCCGTCGGACGTGCGGGCTTACCCACCGGCCGTACAGGCCATCTTCAAAGCTGATCTCATTGCCATTGGGCCGGGCAGCCTGTTCACCAGCATTTTGCCCAATTTGCTGGTGCCAGGGTTGGCCGACGCCCTGCGCCACAGCAAAGCCCTCAAGGTCTATGTGTGTAATCTTGCCGTTCAGCCAGGGGAGACGGATAATTATACAGTGGCTGATCACGTAGCTGCCCTGACCCGTCACGTACCGCCTGACTGTATTGACGTGGTGTTAGCCAATGACAAGCTGAACGTAGACCCAGACGCTGGCGGCGGGCATACGATCCTGGTACGGCCGGCCGCGCTGCCGCCAGGGATGCGCCTGGAACAGATGGATCTGGTGGAGGAGGGGCGGCCGTGGCGGCACGACAGTGATAAGCTGGCCAGGGCGATGATGAGATTTTTGGCGTGAAACGTAAAGCGTGTTGCGTATTGCGTAATAGGTAATTCGCAACACGTGAGCCAGTTGAGACCTATCTTTCTACGACAAGGAGATTTGCTATGACCGTCAAAGTTGGTATCAATGGTTTCGGCCGCATCGGCCGCCAAGTATTCAAGGCTATCCGTGAGAATTACCGCGACGTTCTGGACGTGGAGGCGATCAACGACCTGATGAGCGTGGACGTGAACGCCCACCTGCTGAAGTATGACTCAACCTACGGCCGCTTCCCCGGCCAGGTGGAGGTACGTGAGGGTGACATTTACGTGGATGGCAATAAGCTAAAGAGCTACGCCGAGCGCGAGCCGGCCAAACTGCCCTGGGGCGACCTGGGAGTGGACGTTGTACTGGAATGTACGGGCATCTTCCGCGACCGCGATAAGGCCGCCGCCCACCTCCAGGCTGGGGCCAAGAAGGTGGTCATTTCGGCCCCTGGCAAGGGCATGGACATTACCCTCTGCCTGGGTGTCAACGAAGGGGTTTATGATAATGGCTCGCACCACGTTCTCTCCAACGCCAGTTGCACGACGAACTGCCTGGCCCCGGTAGCCAAAGTCTTGAACGATAGCTTTGGCATTAAGCGGGCCTTGATGAGTACGATCCACGCTTACACTAACGACCAGCGCATCCTCGACCTGGCTCACAAGGATTTGCGGCGGGCGCGCTCGGCCGGCATCAACATCATCCCCACCTCCACTGGCGCAGCCAGAGCGGTGGCCCTGGTGATCCCTGAATTGGAGGGCAAGTTCGACGGGATGGCCTTCCGCGTGCCGGTGGCGACGGTTTCCGTCGTAGACCTGGTGGCTGAGGTGAACCGGCCGACGACGGCGGCCGAGGTCAACGCCGCTTTCAAGGCCGCCGTCCAGGGCGGCGGCTGGTTGGGCAAGGTGTTGGATTACACCGAAGAACCGTTGGTTTCCAGCGACTTCGTTGGCAACGCCAAATCGTCCACTTTAGACGCGCTATCCACCCAGGTTATTGGCGGCACACTGGTCAAGGTCGTCTCCTGGTACGACAATGAGTGGGGCTACTCGTCGCGCCTGGCTGACCTGACGGCCTTCCTGGCCGAGCGACTCTAACCCAAAACGGATTACGCCTTACGCCTTACAAAATGCTTGTAAGGCGTAAGGGGTAAAGTTTCGCGTGGAACTCCAAGAATTGGAAGCGCGGATGCACGCCTTTGTGCGGAGCAAGGGTTGGTATGAGGCCGGCTCACCCAAGCCGCAGACGGCGCGCAACCTGGCCGCTTCGCTGGCGATTGAAGCGGCCGAGGTGTTGGAGCATTTCCAATGGCGGGAGGAGACGGCCGACCCGGCCGCTCTGGCTGGCGAACTAGCTGACGTGGCCCTCTACTTGCTGCAACTAGCCAGCGTGTGCGGCATAGACCTGGAACAAGCCATTTTGGACAAGCTGGCCCACAATCAAGGCCGGGTGTGGACGTGACGAGACAATGAACAATGAACAATGAACAGTGGCGAATTGTTCATTGTTCGTTGTCCATTGTTCATTTCCTATGAAAATCCTGGCGGTCAGTGATCGCGTTGAAGACCATTTGTATCACAGTGAACTCCGCCAGCGATACCCGGACATTGACCTGCTGATCGGGTGTGGGGACTTGCCCTATTATTACCTGGAATTTCTGCTGGAGGTTCTCAATGCGCCGTTGGTTTACGTGCGCGGCAATCACGACGCCGGGCCGCAGTTCACGGCCGACGGCCGCACCCTAACCAACGTGCGCGGTGGGATAAACGTTCACGGCCGCTGCGTGGAGGTGAAGGGGTTGCTCATTGCCGGCCTGGAGGGGTCTATGCGTTACCGGCCGCAGGCCCCGCACATGTACACCGAAGGGGAGATGCTCTGGAACGCCATCCGCCTGCTGCCTCGCCTCCTGTGGAATTGGTCGCGTTACGGCCGGTCTCTGGATATTCTCGTGACCCACTCCCCCCCCTGGCAAATTCACGACCGGCCAGACCTGGCCCACACTGGCTTCAAGGTCTTTCGGACGCTGATGCGGCTCTTCCGGCCGCGCTACCTGCTGCACGGCCACGTTCATCTCTACCGGAATGACGTGGAGCGCGAAAGCTGGTATTACGAGACGGCCGTCGTCAACGTTTATCCGCACCGGCTAGTGGAGCTTTGAGCGCGGCAAACCTGACAGGTTTTCGGAAACCTGTCAGGTTTTGGGGGATTCGGTCAGCCGGCCAGCCCGCGCAGGGCATTGTTCTTCAAGACTTGCAAAATGGCCGGGGCCAGCAAGACGATCAAAACCGAGGGGAAAATGAGGAAGACCAATGGGAAGGACATTTTCACCGGCGCTTGCTGGGCCTTCTCCTCCGCCCGTTGGCGGCGGCGAATCCGCATCTGCTCTGACTGGATGCGTAGCACCTTGCCAATGCTCACCCCTAACTGATCGGCCTGTAGAATGGCGGCGACGAAGCTGGTCACGTCTGGCACGTCCATCCGATCCGACATGTCGCGGAGGGCCTGGCGGCGGGCCTTGCCTAACTGCATTTCGTAGACGACGCGGCCGAACTCCCGCGCCAGGTCATCATCCCACTTCTCGTCCACCTTGGCCATCGCTCCATCAAAGGTTAAGCCGGCATCTACGCAGATGGTCATTAAATCCAGGGCGTCGGGGAACATCTTGACAACGGCTCGTTTGCGCCGGTCAATCCTGGCCCGCAGCATCAGTTGGGGCAAGTAGTAGCCTAGCGCGCCCATCAAAACCGTGTACAACAGTCGCTTGCTGGGGTCTACGTTGAAACGTACCATGAGCAGGAAAAACAGGCCACTCAGGAGGATGGTGGCGACGCCGCGAATAGCCCAGAACTCGGCCGCCGTCATGTTGCGCGGGCTGCCAGCCAATTCCAACTGGCGGGCCGTCCGTTCGAGGGTTGTCTGCGGTGTCAGGTGTACGACAAAGTCGCTCACCCGCCGCACCAATGGCAAGACGATCCGGTCGCTGAATGAGAGCGACAACTCGATCTCTTCTATCGAAACCGGCTCATCGCGGGCAGCAAATTCGCTGATACGGGCCGACAGGGGATCATCCTCGGCCCGCCGCATGAGGTAAATACTCGCACCAACCAGGCCCAGGGCGACCATAGCGATTAAGAAGATAAGGGCCAGGGACATGGTTAACCTCCAAGTTAAACTTCGATATCCACAATCTTCTTGACGGCCAGAACGCCGGCCCCAATGAACATGAGGCCGATGCCCACGACCAACCAGCCGCAGGGTAGCACCCCTGGCAGTACCCAGGGCGCGCCCTTGCCAAATAGACCACTCATGTAGGTTGGGTTAATCTTGTAGAGGAGTAAGGCCAGACCAATGGGCAACAAGCTTACCACCCAGCCAGAAAAACGACCCTGGGCGGTGAGGGTGCGAATCTCACCCTTGATCCGCACCCGCTCGCGGATGGTGTAGCTGATGATGTCGAGTATCTCGGCCAGGTTGCCGCCTACTTCGCGCTGGATGTTGACGGCCGTCACCACCAGATCCAGATCATCACTCGGTACCCGTCGCAGCATATTCGACAAGGCCTGGTTTAAGCTCAGGCCCAGGCGCACCTCCTGAATGACCCGCTCGAACTCTTTGGACACGGGTGGCGGCAGTTCGGTGGCGATAGCCTCCATCCCTTGCAGCACGCTGTAACCGGAGCGTAGGGAATTGACCCACAGGTTCAGGGTGTCGCTCAATTGGCCGTTGAAGGCCCGCAGCCGCCGGTTAGCCGCC
>JBFMFT010000412.1:0-4732 GCA_040751925.1 Chloroflexota bacterium | reverse complement strand
ATCGGCCGCCGCAATGAAACGGGGTAAGTTGAGGGGATAAACGAGAAGTAAGAGGGGCGTAGCCAGCAGGTCGAACAGCAAGATCGCCGTAAAGAGATAGAAAACGGTGACAGAGGGAGTGTATGCTTCTCCGTAGACAGTCAGAATAAACGGCCGCACCAGGGGCAGGGCGAGAACGACGACGGCCGCCAGGAGCAAACTGCGAACCAGGCTACGGCGGATGTAAGCGTGAATGGCGATCTTGGAGTTCAGCGTGGACACGCTGGGCAATAGGACAGTACGCAACGTGTCGTTGACCAGATCGGCCTTGATATACAAATTCAGGGCCAGGGCGTAGAAACCAGCGACGTTCGGCGCAACCCAACGATTCAGCAGGAGCAAATCCAGTTGCGCCGCCAGAATCCAAAAGATACTGGCTAACCACAGCCACCTGGCAAAGCCAAACAGTTCGCGATTTTGCCCAGTCAATGGTGGCACAGAGTTGTAAGCGGCCATGCGCCAGGCGGCCGGCAGCAGCCGCCAACCGAATAGCGCTGCCACCAGGCCGGCAATGATGCCTACGACGAGGGCCGGCACGATCGCCAGACGGCCGGTTACAAAGAGGGCAACCATCAGCAGGAGTGTAACCAGAACGTTGACCACCTGGGTTGCCGACATAGCCTGGAAATGGCGCGAGGCGTGGAGTAGAGTCCTGCTTAACCCGTTCAAGTTACTAACCACGAGACTCAGGCCGGCCACGCTGATTAGGGTGGGGCCTGATCCTGCGGGTAAGTTTAGGAGTTGGGCCAGCGGCCGGGCCAAAGTCCATATAAGGGCCAGGGCCAGGGCCATTAGAACCAATTTCAGGCGCACTAACTGGCCCACCGTCTGCTGGGCGCGATGGGGCTGTTCAGCCAGGTCGCCGGCGATGAGCCGGACGGCGCTACCGCTTAGGCCACCATCGGCTACGACCGCGCCAATGGTCGCCACCGCGCCTACAACCGAAAAGACGCTGAAACCCTCTGGCCCCAGGCTACGGGCTAACAACGCGCTGCTAATCAAGCCAAGTGCCAGGCGGGCCAGGTGTCCTAGCAGAATGGCGGCCGACCCTTGCGCCACCCCCTCGCGTGAATCGGCTCGTAACGTCGCCCAACTCGCGGTCAGAATCTGTTGCAGCCGCCCACCCCGGCTCATCATTGGTTGCGGTAACTGGCAATCCAGGCGACCCAGGCGCGCCGCTGCCAGGGATAGGCGCGCAAAGAATGGCGAAAGTGCCGCCGGGCCAGGGCCGGCCGGCCGCTGGCTAGTTCGGCCAAGCCAACGTGGGTATAGAAGCGGGACACAGCCAACCGGCCGCGCCACCGTTGGCGGAGTTTCAGAGGGTTTCTTGCCATAAACTGCTCCAGGACGGCCGCCGCTGCCTGGTAGCTGCGACTCTGCGCCTGCTGCGACACACTGGCTGGATGCCGGCGGATAATAACCAGTGGCTCGGTAATGCAACCAGCGCGGGTGGCGTAGGCCAGCCGTAGGATAAAATCGTAATCCTCGCCCGTTGGCAAGCCTTCGTCAAACAAACCAACGCGCTCAACCAGTGTGCGCCGCACGACCATCATGCTGGGGTAAATGAAACAACCATCCAGCAGGTGGTCGAAGAGATGGTTGGCTCGCTGGTAATAGGGAGCCATATCTGGCTCGCCTAGCGCACCATCTGGGTAAAGATAGCGCACGCCAGCGTAAGTCAGGCCGATCTCACCATTCTCATCGAGTAAGGCTACCTGGCGCTCCAGATAATGGGGATGCCACAGGTCGTCATCGTCCAGAAAGGCCAGAAACTCCCCCTGAGCCATGCGGATGGCCTGGTTGCGTGGAACGGCCGGCCGGCCGGTCTGCTCCATTGCCAGGCAGCGGATAGGGCCTGATAGAGCGGCCAGGCGTGCGGCCGTCTCGTCTGTCGAGCCATGATTGGCAACAATGATTTCGTAGTTGCCAAAAGACTGCCCTAAGACGCTTTGGATGGCCTCGACGACCAGGCTAGCCCGATTATAGGTGGGAATGATGACACTGACGCGGGCGGTCATCGGCCTGTCTTGAGGGTGGCGTCCAGTACATCGGCCGCTAAATCGTAGCGGCCGAAGGCGGGCATCAGGTAAACACCCTGCGCTACGGTTCGCAACTCTTCCACGATCTCCTGGGCAATGCGGACTCCTTCACGCTGCGGATCACTCGCTGCTTGCATCCGTTCCCGTAAGGCATCGGGGATGGTAATGCCGGGTACCTCGTTGTGCAGGTATTCGGCGTTACGGGCGTTGTAGAGTGGCTTGATACCAGCAATGATAGGCAAGATTGGCTCGCCATACTCTGTCTCGTAAGCAACGATAAACTCTTTAGCCAGGGCAGGATTGAAGATGGGCTGAGTCAGAGCAAAGTCAGCTCCATTGACAACCTTCTTGCGTAGCAATTTCACCTCCCGCTCCCGTTCCCTGGCCTCTAAATCTAAGGCACACCCTACCACAAAGTTGGTAGGTTGGTCAATGGAACGGCCGCGCTGGTCTACGCCAGCATTGAATTGGCGCTTGATCAGGTGAATCAGGCCAGTCGGTACAATGTCGTAGTTGTCGGCCGCCTCCGGGTAATCCCCAATTTGGGTGGGGTCGCCCATCACCACGAATAGGTTGCGAATACCCAGGGCGTAGGCGGCCAGCAGGTCGCCTTGAACACGCAGGAGGTTACGGCCGCGCGTGGGAAAGTGGAGAATGGTCTCCAGCCCCACGTCGCGCTGGATGAGGTGGGCGGCGGCCCACGCGCTCATTCGCAGGCGGGCCAGGGGCGTATCGGCTACGTCAACGAAGTTGGCCCCGGCCGCCTGGAGCATACGCGCCCCGGCAATCAGTCGTTGGGCAGCGATGCCTCGCGGCGGGCTCATTTCTACCGTTGCTACAAACCGCTTTTCGGCCAGGGCTTCGGCCAGGCGGGTCGGCCGGTCGGTCACAGCGACGATGTCCTCCTCTCGTTTGACAACGGTTACCGGGGGCAAGGAGTGGTAGCGATGGCCGGGTGTATCCAGGGCATGGCGCATGGCCGTAATGTGATCGGCCGTCGTGCCACAACATCCGCCAATGAGCGACACACCGGCTTCCAGAAAAGAGCGGGCGTAGTCGCCAAAGTATTCGGGAGTGGCTGGATAAAGGACACGGCCGCCCTCCGTCCGTTCAGGGAAACCAGCGTTAGGCGAGGCGGCCAGCGTTTTGTCGGGGATGACGTGACGCATGACTACCATCAGGCGCAAGACCTGGGCCGGGCCGCCACTACAGTTGACGCCAATGGCGTCCACATCCAGGTGGGCCAGAGGGGCGGCTACGTCGGCCGGGGTGGCCCCTAACAGCGTGCGGTCGTCGCGAGTAAAGGTCATCTGGGCCACAATCGGAATTTCGGGGGAAATAGCGCGGGCGGCAGCCACGGCCGCCGCGACTTCCTTGACGTCGGATTGGGTTTCGATGAGGAGGAAATCCACACCCAGGCCACCGCTTGCCCCCACCAGCGCCTCAATCTGCTGGGCGAAGGCAGCTTGAGCCTGGGCCTGGCTGACACGGCCGAGCGGGGCCAGCCGCACCCCCAATGGTCCAACGGAGCCAGCTAACCAGACCGGCTTAAAAGAAGCGTCAATCACGCGACGGGCCAAGGTGACGGCCGCCTGGTTAATAGCCGCCACTTCCTCTTGCAAGCCATGTTCAGCCAACTTAAAGCGATTAGCCCCAAAGCTGTTGGTTTCGATGGCATCCGCCCCTGCTTCGATGTAACCGCGATGAATGTCGGCGACGAGAGCCGGGTTCTGGCGGTTGATCGCGTCGAAACACTGGTCAATGGGGATGCCTCGTCTATGGAGCATTGTCCCCATAGCCCCGTCTAGCAAAAGTGGGCCTTGCCTCAGTCGTTCTCGAAAGTCGTGGCGATTCATGGGTCGACAACAGTGCAGTAAAATATAGTTAAGCTAATAATGATTAGTTTAATCATATAATTCCCATGTAGAATTGACAAAGGGCCTAGCCGCGATCTACGCACCCCACCCTCACATCCCCCAAACGGTAATGAGGGTGTCCTGGTAGTGCTCCTCACGCCGGAAGATTTTCTCCTCCCAGGCCCGGCCGCCCCGCCGGTCAAAGAGAATCAAATGAGCCTCGGCCGCCTGGCAGCGATCCGCATAAGCGTAGGTTTGGGCCAGACCTTCCTCAATAGTAGCCGCCAAAGATTTATACAGTACCTTGAGTTCGATAACAGCCTTCTGCACCCCTACCCCACCACCATAGGGCCACCAGACGAGCAAATCTGTCCGGCCGCGCCCCAGGCCATATTCACGTTCGACCCGGCCGCCACCATTGACGATACGCTGTAAAAAAGCCGGCATCAATAGTTGCGGTCCCGCTTCCTGGTACTCGAAACGTTGCAGCCAATGTTCCGAGTGTTCACGAAAGAACTGCTGGAAAGCCGTTAGCAGGCCAGGTACGTCCAGGCGGCCGTCCGGTTGAACGTACCAGGCCACGCGGTACTGGCTTTCCAGGTTGATTTGAGTGATAACCGTCAATTCACGAGGGATGATTTCGCGGTAGAGGGAGTTGGCGATCTGTAAGGCCTCTGGCCCACGCTTAACCAGGCCCAGGTCCATGACGTACTGAATGTTGTCGCGTTGGGTGGCTTCGTCAATCGTCCCACCCTGGAGGATAGGACTGATCACCTGCCTGACTCGTTCTTCGCGCAG
>JBFMFT010000411.1:0-4753 GCA_040751925.1 Chloroflexota bacterium | reverse complement strand
ATTGCTTGGCCCCCTGCAAGATAACGGCGGCCCCACCTTCACCCATGCTCTCCTGGAAGGTAGCCCGGCTATTGAGACCGGCAATCCGGCCGGCTGTGTGGACGACCAGGGCCATCTGCTCACAGTTGACCAGCGTGGCTATGTGCGTCCCATTGACGCCGACGCCGATGGCGCAGCTATTTGCGACGTGGGGGCTTTCGAGTATGGTTCTACCTTCCAGCCTGACTTCAGCCTAGCCGTGACCCCGGTGGCGGCCGGTATCTGTCTTCCCGGTCAGGCGACTTACCAGATAGATGTGACTCCCCTGTTGGGCTTCAGCCAGGCCGTCGGCTTGAGCGCCAGCGGCCAGCCGGTTGGTGTCACCACCAGCTTCGACCCCAATCCGGTTACACCCCCTGGCAGCAGCGCATTGACCCTGACGGCCGCCCCATCGGCCCCGTCCGGCCGCTACGACCTGGCCCTCACCGGCCAGACTATCACCCGCACCCACACGATTACGGCCGCCCTGGAACTGTTTGGCGGCCCATCCGAACCGCCAGCCCTGCTTACCCCGGCCGATGGGGCCATAGACCAACCCTTGCGCCCGACTTTCACCTGGAGCGCAGCCGGGGAACCCCCCTCCGTTGTCACCTACGACCTGGAAATTGCCACCGATAGTAGCTTTAACAATATCATCCTGGCTGCTCCTGGTCTGGTTGAAGCCATCTACACACCCACGGCCGACCTGCAACGGGAGGCTCTCTATTACTGGCGGGTGCGGGCCAGCAACAGTTGTGGCTCTGGCGGCTACTCGACCGTCTTCAGCTTCACCACCGCTGCCGGGGATCTGATCGTAGACAGCACGGCCGACGGTGTGGATACCAACCCTGGCGATGGGCTGTGCCTCACGGTGGCCGGTACCTGCACTCTGCGGGCGGCCGTCCAGGAAGCCAACGCCACACCGGGCAACGAGCGACGGGAGATCGTTCTCCCCGCCGGCCTCTATACCCTTACCCGCACTGGCTCCGGCGAAGATGCGGCCGCCACCGGCGACCTGGACATTACTGGCAACGTCACCATCCTGGGAATGGAGGGAACTAGGGAAACTGAAAGGGCCTTTCCAAGTTCCCTGAGTTCCTCGAGTTCCCTTTCAGTGACGATTGACGCCAGCACCATGAACGACCGCGTTTTCCACGTCCTGGCCGGTGGCCGCTTGAGCCTGTCGCTGGTAGCCGTGAGCGGCGGCCGGGCTGACAATGGTGGTGGGGTTTACAACAGTGGCACGCTGACCGTGACCCAAAGCACCCTCTCCGGCAACACCTCCACCGCTACGTTGTTGGCCGGTGGTGGGGCCGTCTACAACAGCGGCCAACTGGTCGTGCGGAGCAGCACTCTATCCAGCAACGTCTCTGGCGACCGCGGTGGTGGCCTCTACAACACGGGCAGTTCCCCAACGGCCACCATCGAGAACTCGACCATCTCTGGCAACAGCGCGGGCCACGCCGGGGCCATCTTCGGCGACACGGGTTCGATCACCGTGTACGACAGCACCGTGACCGAAAACCTCGCCAGCCGCGATGGAGGCGGCCTCTACGAGCTTAATGCCTCTATGACCCTGCGTAATACCGTCTGGGCTGGGAATGTAGCCCTGAGCCACGGCGATGATTGCTGGGGTGGGATGAGTTCCGCCGGCTACAATCTGCTGGGAACGAATGAATACTGCGCTTTTGCCAGCAGCATAGGCGACGATGTAGGCACGCCAGGCAATGAGATTGATCCGTTGCTAGGACCACTGCAAAATAACGGTGGACCAACCTGGACGCACGCCCTTCTGCCCTACAGTTGGGCCATAGACCGGGGCCATCCCGGCTATTGCCCCACCACCGACCAACGAGGGGTGGCCCGGCCGCAGGGGGCCGGCTGCGACAAAGGCGCTTTTGAGCTAGAGGCCCTTCCCCTCACCTGCCGCTCCCCTGGTCTGGCGATTCCCGATAACGACCCGGCCGGGGCCAGCGACGACTTACTCCTAACCGATTCAGGAGCTATCACGGATCTCAACGTGTCTTTGCAAGTCGCTCATACTTGGGTCGGCGACCTGGTTTTTACCCTCACCCACGTAGATACCGGAACTAGCGTGACCATCATAGACCGGCCGGGCCTGCCCCCACCTCCTTCCTGCAATGGCGACGATATAGACGCCACTCTGGACGACGAGGCGGCCGATCCCGTCGAAAATGCGTGCGCGCCCACGACCCCCACCATCCTCGGTGTTTTTGTGCCAAACGGCTCCCTGGCTGGCTTTGATGGTGAAGACCTGGCTGGCACGTGGCGGCTGACGGCGGCCGATCTGGCCCAAAGTGATGTAGGGGCCTTGACTCAATGGTGTGTCATAGCCACCCGCTAAGGGCGACGAAGAGGAGACAGTGATGAAACACCTGGCTTTTACCCTGATGATCCTATCCACGTTGATCGCTATGACGTTGCCGGCGGCGGCCGGCGCGCCCGATGGCGAGATTCAAGCTCGCGGTTGGCGGGAGTATTTTCCGCCTGTGAGTCCGCCGGCCCGCACCAGTCACGCTATGGCTTACGATACGGCACGGGGAGTAGCGGTACTCTTTGGTGGTGGCAGCGGCAGCTACGAAGACCTGGATGATACCTGGGAATGGGATAGCCGTACCCGCACCTGGAACCAGCGCTTCCCGGCCCATCACCCTTCCGGCCGCTGGGGTCACGCTATGGCCTACGACGAGGCGCGGGGCGTCACCGTTTTATTCGGTGGTACCGTCAACTTCGGGGGCAGTAACGAAACCTGGATATGGGACGGCAGCGACTGGACGCAACTCTTTCCCGACACCGTGCCGGAAGATCGCTACGTTCACGGTATGGCCTATGACAGTGATCGCCAGGTCACAGTCATGTTCGGTGGCCTCTACGCTTATGACGACACCTGGGAATGGGATGGCCTGAACTGGAGCCAGCCGGCCGTCGCCAATCCCAACTGGCGTATTGGTCAGGCGATGGTCTATGACCGGCCGCGCCACACGATGGTCATTTTTGCCGGTGACGACACCAGTGGTTGGTACAGTTACTTCGACGATACCTGGGAACGAACCAACGGGGGTGATTGGGTGGAGATAAGTCCACCGCAACGGCCGCCCATGCGCGAACGAATGGCCGCCGCCTATTTCGCGGACATTCAGCGCACCGTTGTTTTCGGCGGTTTGGATCCCTGGACACGGCGCGACGATACCTGGATATGGGATGGCGTGAATTGGCGCACGCGCACTTTTGAGCCGCGACCCTGGGGGCGCTGCTGTACGGCTATGGTATACGACCCCATTCTGCATGGCCTCGTGCTATTTGGGGGCGCTACCTTCTACGGCGTCGAGACCAACGACACCTGGCTATTTCGCTAGAGCGTACAGGTTTTTTTCTTTGTCTCCGCGTCCTCCGCGTCTCAGCGGTGAATATGAGGTATAAACGATGGAAGTATCAAGACATTGGCGTTTACAATCACAGCGATACAACCTGGTGGGGGAGACCTGCCCCAAGTGTGGGGGCAAGCTCTTTCCCCCTCGCGACGTTTGCCTGGAGTGTGAATCGCCGGCCCACGAACTGTTTACCTTTTCCGGCCGGGGTGAGGTCTATTCTTACACGGCGGAATGCCAGGCTCTGGAACTTACGCCTTCCAGGAGAGTGCCAAGATGAATGATCAAGGCTTCAATCTCCTGATAATGCTACAGCGTCTTTCTCGAACCACAACTTACGGCGATACGATGTCCAGGTCAATCCGTTCCGAGGTAGCCAGGAAAGGTATTATGGTGTAGTCATCCAGCCTGGCTCCAGGCTGGTAGCGTGGATCTTCAGCCACACTTTGTTCAACCAACAAAGCCCGCAAGCTCCACCTTTCACCAATCGTTGGTGGCTTCACGTCCTGACCCAGAGTAGCAAAAATACTCCACTCACCTTCCAGACGATCCATTTGCAACCCGCTCTGGATGTACCAACCGCCGCCTAGCGAACCTCCGGGTGATACTAACACCAGGATAGTAATACCCTGTCTATCCTCCGGCCCTTCAAAGCTTCTCTCGACCTTGACGATACAGGCTCTGTCGCCTGGACACGTCAACTGGCCGCTTAGGGGGGACAGAATAGACACGCTATAGCCCGGCGTCTCACGGAAAACATTGACGCGATCGTAAATGATGGCCCCCACAGGCAAACCCTCGGGCAGGGGAGGCCCGTCAGTATAGTTCTCAAGAGTAGCCGACGCCTCAGCGTCGGCCAAAACAGCCAAAACAGTGTAACTTTTATTCGTGCCACCAAAGAAGATGTTACCGTAGTTCCACTCCGTGGGGGACACCCGCGCGGCCGGGCCACTCTGGGGGAAGTAATGGTCGTCCACGAAGATCACCAACCACAACTGGCGGTCAGCGGGAATACCTGAATGGACGCCGCCAGGCGAATCAATGCTGGGTCCTACGACGGTGTCATCGGCCGGGCTGATGATTTCGATGGTAATGGGCATCTCCGCCAGGACCAGGCGGCGGTCCAGCCTGGCCGCCGCAACCAGGTCCAAATCGCTGGTAAGGCCCAGCAGTTGCAATAGGTCGGGGGATAGCCGGGCGGCGCAGCCGGTCAGATCACTGTCTACGTCCAGGGTGACGTAGCTGGCAGTGGTTCCACCTGCTTCCAGCCGCACACTGACCTTGACGCGAGGTTGGGGATGTTCCAGGTTCAATGAGATAAAGGCGGCCTGGCTGACGTAGAGCGT
>JBFMFT010000410.1:0-4778 GCA_040751925.1 Chloroflexota bacterium | reverse complement strand
CTCACCCCCTCACCCTGTCACCCCCTCACTTCGTTTGTCCCTCGTGCAGAGCTTTCACACCCTGGGTCACATGAAGAACCGCGTGGCCCTCTCGCCGGCCGAGCGAGTCTCGCGGAGCCGGCTGGATGGCGAGACGCACATTATGGACGTGGCTGACCGGATCATCGTTTCCACCCCGGCCGAACAAGCCCAACTGCAATGGCTCTATGGGGCTGACCTTCGGAAGACGGTTGTCATTCCCCCCGGCGTTGATCTGGAACTGTTCCGCCCCATACCCAAACAGGAAGCCAGGCGGCGGGTAGGTATTCCGCCGCATCACCGGAGTATTCTCTTTGCCGGCCGCATTGAACCCCTCAAGGGCATTGACACCCTCCTGAGCGCCATGGCTCTCCTGCAAAAACGGTGCCCCCAGGTGGTGGAAAACGTCTGCGTCGCCATTATCGGGGGAGATCCCTGGGAAGATAACATAGACGCGGAGATGGCCCGTCTACAGAGCCTGCGCCAGCAGTTGGGCATCCATGATCTGGTGACGTTCCTCGGCTCCAAAGACCAGGCGGTCTTGCCCTATTACTACGCGGCGGCCGAGATGGTGGTCATGCCTTCTGATTATGAGAGCTTTGGTCTGGTCGCCCTGGAAGCGATGGCCATGGGGACGCCAGTCATCGCCTCCGAGGTGGGTGGATTGGCTTTTTTGGTGCGCGACGGCGAGACGGGTTTCCACGTTCCCGCCCGCGACCCGGTGGCCCTGGCCCAGAAGATTATGTTGCTCTTGACCGACAACGATTGCCAGGCCGAACTCGGCCGTAACGCCTCTATCTACGCCCGGCAGTATGACTGGGCGATCATTGCGGAGCGGATTGTGGATTTGTACCGGAGTTTGTTGTAGCTGCTCTTCTGCGAAAATAGGACGCTGATGACGCGGATGGACGCGGATGAACGCGGATTTTCATTCATCGTGGTGTGTCGCCGCGCATGAAAACTCCTCTACAAGCAAAACCCCGTAGGTTTCTTCAACCTACGGGGTTTTACAGGAGCGTCAATCTCGTCGGCTCATTGGGAAGTATAGCCGGTAAGGATACGGATCCGTAACCTCCACCTGGAGGGTGTACGTGTCCGAACCCAGGAAGTTGCTTGCCGTCAGAGTGACGGTGTACGCGCCTATCGAGCTATAGGTGTGGCTGGGGTTAGCCTCATTACTGGTTGGGCTGCCGTCACCAAAGTCCCAGGCGTAGGTCAAGTCCAGGCCGGTGGACGTATTGGTGAAGACGGTCGTCTGGCCCAATGTGTCCGGGCTGGTGGAGACGAAGTTGGCGGCCGGCATGGCGTCGGCCGGGTAGATTTCTACCAGCCCAACGGCCGTGTCGCTGCCCAGTTCATTGTTCACGGTCAATGTTACCGTATAGGTGTCGGCGGCGGCGTAGGCGTGGGTCGGATTGGCCTCGTTGCTGACCGGACTGCCATCGCCAAAGTCCCATTGATATGTGAGACCAACGCCGCTAGAGGTATTGGTAAAGACCGTCGTCTCGCCCACCAGGTCGGGGCTGGAGGAGAGGAAGCCGGCCTGGGGCATCTGCACCGTGACTGTGAGGAAAGTCGCGCTGACCGGCCCCCAGTGGCCGCCGGCGTCGGCGCCACGCACAAAGAGGGTGTGCCGCCCGGCGGCCAATCCGCTCAAATCCACCGTCGCCTCTACGGCTTCGACGGAACTGTTGAACGTGCCATCTACGGCCGTCATCGGCAGGGAGATAGGGGTAGTGGTGGTGATCCAGTAAGGTACGTCAATGAAGTAATTGGCGGCGGTAATCGCCTGGCTGCCGTTGGTCTGGTCATTGATCGTCGCCGTCAAGGTGGCCGTGCCGTCGCCGTTGTCGGCCGCCGTCACGTTGAGGGCGTCCGGGCCATAAGCCAACATATAAGGGGTGCGGGCAATCTTGGCGGCGTACTGTAGAGCTGGCCCATTATCCGGCCACTGCACGTTGTCAACCTCGCTATAGGGCGGCATAAACTGGTAGCCAATCTCGAACGTGTAGGAAGGGATGCCCAATTCACCATAAGACCAGTCATCAGTAGAGCCGCTGACGGTGTATAGGCAGAGCGAGGGCTGGCACGACGTATAGCCATTGTAGGTGGCAAACTTGTCGCCGATGGTTTCCAGACCGGCGCGATTGGGGGCGGCGGCCGTCGTGTAACCCCAGGGCCACAAGACCAACTGGCTGTAGCTGTGCATGGTAATCAGCAGGCCGGTGGTGTCATCGGGGGCTGGGTCGTTGACGTTGGGCCCTTTCTGGTCGGGAATCAGCGTCAAGACGAGGTTTTGCAGTTCGTTGACCTCGTGTTCGGAGGCGGCCGACGGCCCGCGATAGGTCTGGTCGCACGGGTAGGGGCTGCTGCCATTCAATCCCCACATGAAGCTATGGTTACGATTCAAATCAATTCCATACTGGCTGTAGGAACTGGGCGGCCAGGTAGTGCAGCCGTTACTGCGGTTGGCGTTCTTACGCTGGTAGAATGGGTCGCCATTGTAAGGCGGCTGCTCGCCTAGCTCAACCAGCCAGTGACCATCTGGGTTCACCGATGGCACGATCCAGACTTCGTGGTGGTCTACAATCCAGGTCGCGTCAGGATTGACGTTGTAACCTTCTACCAGCCAATCCAACATTCGCATGGCGATCTCTGGCACCGTGATTTCACGGGAGTGGATGCCGGCCATGAGGAAGAAGACTGGCTTTGCGCCGGTGATAGCCCGGTTGGTGACGCGCATGGCCAGCAAGTCATAGCCAGGCTGTACGTCTCCACCCAACGTCACACAGCCCAGTTGCGTCTTGCAGTAGCTATCGCCGTAGTCTACCAGTTCGGTGATGCCTGGGTAAGCGGCGTTGATGGTGGCCAGGTCGGCGTATAGTTCATTCACGGTGCGGTAGCCGCCATAGAAGGTGTCGGGCAGACCACCGGTGAGCATGGCCGTCGCCTCCTGGTCAATTTCCAACCGCCAACCCAGTCGCGCCAGGTGTTGGTAGATCGTTCGATCCATGGAAACCAGGACGTACTTCTCGCGCAGGTTGTTGTACTCCCATACGTCGTAGCGGGCCAGGGCGTCTATGTCCGAGACCTGCTCGTAATAGACGCGGGCCACGAAAGCGCCGGCCGGCAGGCCGTTGTCCTGTTCGTAGGATTCGGCCCCGGCCGGGCGGCCGTACAAGGCTGCCAAAAGCAAAACGATGGTCAGCAGAACCAGGCCGCCGACCATCGAAAAGAAGGATATTCGTCTCATTATGATCCTCTAGTGAACAAATTTTGGATTTTGGATTTTGGACCAAAATCCAAAATCCAAAATCCAAAATCCAAGTTAGTAGCAGGCGTCGCTGGCCCCGGTCAGGCGAATGTTGTCCAGGTGCCAGCCGTCGTCCACAATCGCCACGTCCGTCGTCAGGCGGAAGCGCAGACGGACGTTGGCTTGGTTATCCAACAGGTCGGAAACGTCTACACTGACTTCTTCCCATTGCGAACTGGGGCCATCGTAGGTAGCGACCTCGGTCCAGGTCGCCCCGCCGTTATTGGAGACTTCTACGCGACAGTAGTCGTAACCGGCTTCGGTGTCGCAGATTTGCCAGAAGTTGAGGGTTACGTCGGTGTAGCCGGTCAGGTTAATGATGGGTGAACCAATGCCCACGTTGCGGTTGTTGCGGTAGTTACCACCGGGGCTGTCTGTCCAGGAGTGGGTGGGGCTGTGGGAACTCTCGGTGGTGATGGCCCACGGCCGTTGCCGCAGCCAGCCGTTCTGACCCGCTTCTACGTCCTCGCTGAAAGCGTCGCAGACCCGAGATAGCGAGAAATCCTGGTCAAGTGTCTGGTAGTTGTTGACTGTCACCCCAGAAAGGGTCACGGTTGCGTGACCGTCGGCTTCGGCCGACAGGTCATACGTCCCCGCTACCACCTGGAACTCGTAATAGCCGGTGGTGGGATTGGTGCTGGTTTGGAAGAGCGAGCCAGCCTTGACCGTCGCCGAGAGGGGCGCGTTGGTGCCGGCTTCGCGGACGTAGCCGCGAATGGTAGGCGAGACGCCCGGCTCCAGGACGAAGAGGAAGGCCGCGCCGACCGGCCCGGCGTTGCCCTGGCTATCGGTACCCTGGACAAAGATGGTGTGGCGGCCGGCGGCCAAACCGCTCCCGTTAATCGTTGCGTCTACATTTTCGACTGCACTGTTGAAGCTGCCGTCGCTGGCGGCCATGGGCAGGCCCGTGCCACCATCCCAGGGTGGGGTGTCCACGTAGTAGAGGGCCTGGCTCACGGTCTGCCCACCATTGCTGCTGTCGTTAATGGTCGCGGTCAGGTCGTAGGTGTCGTTGCCATTGTCCGACACCGCCACGCTTAGGGCGTCTGGCCCGTTGACCAACATATAGGGTGTGCGGACAATCTTGGCGGCGTATTGCAGGGCCGGGCCATTGAGCGGCCACTGTGCGCTATCAATCTCGCTGTAGGAAGGCATAAACTGCTGACCCACCTCGAAAGTGAAGGAAGGGATGCCCAGCACGCCATAGCCCCAGTCGTCAGTGGTACCACTGGTGATGTACAGGCAGATTGAAGGCTGGCAGGACGTATAGCCGTTGTAGGTGGCAAACTTATCGCCGATAGCCTTTAGACCGACTTTGTTGGGGGCGGCCGTCGTCTTGTTGCCCCAGGGCCACAAGACCAGTTCACTATAGCTGTGCATCGTGATCAGGAGACCGGTCGTATCGGCCGGGGCCGGGTCGTTGGGGCCTGGCCCCCGTTGATCAGGA
>JBFMFT010000041.1:0-18971 GCA_040751925.1 Chloroflexota bacterium | reverse complement strand
GAAGCACCAGGGTTTCTCATCCCCGGTGTAAATCATAACCGTATTCCCTACCCCATCGGTTTCCGGCTCTAGGCCGGTCTGGGGGAAAATGGCTCTGGGGAGCAACGGGTATTCGTGGTCGAACCAGACAATCACGTTGTCCAGGCCGGTGTAGGATTGGCCGGGTAGGGGGCGGAAGGGAAGTTGGAGAAAGCCCTGGCTGGATGTGGCGTTTGCTAGTTCACCAACGGCGGCTTCACTGGCGGCCGGTGAGCGGAAGCCGCCAATGATCACCAGCAACGCGGAACAGAGGGCTATGATGGTGAGAACGACGACGGCAACGAAGCGCGAGGGCCTTTGGCGCAACATGATCCCTCCTCTATGACCATTCCCAACCAGCGAAAGACGCAAAGGGTTTTCTCTTGGCGGCTTTGCGCCTTTGCGTGAGATTTCTCATTTTCGATAATCTCTATTATAGCAAGCAATAGCGGAATGGGAATGGTCTAAGGCGTTAGAGGCTGGGTGAGAGAGGGGTTGGCCGATACCCAGCAATCGCCAATGAGGCCATTTAGACAAAGGGTGCGCCACCACTCTCCATTCTCGCTAACGCCGGTGACAAAGGTCGTCACACCAGCGGCGAAGCGGCCGACCACCTCATAGGTATCGGCCGGGCCGCCATAGATAGCCACCTCCTGGAGCATCTTCACGTATTGTACGTCTGTCTCAAAAGCCGGAATCGTCACCCGGCCGCGCTGGCGGGTGGGTAGAGGGCCGGTTGGCGTATTGGCGGCCGGGGTGGAGGTGGGCGTCGGCTCTATCTTCGTGTCTTCACACCCGGCCAATAGCGCCAGCCCCATAACAAGCAAGAAAGCTGCTCTCCACATATCTTCCTCAGACTCTAGACGTTCAGACATCGGATGTTTGGGAAACATCCGATGTCTTGTTAAATCACTTCTCGAGCGAATGGCGGCTGCTTCTGCAGCTTGTAGACTGGCGAGAAAAATAGCCACAGGGTGGCTAGTAACGTTCCCCCGGCCGCCACCATCAGGGCCGCTCTGACGCCAATCGCCTGCCCCAGCGCTCCACCCACCAGCGCGCCTAACGGACTGACCCCGGCCACCAGTAGCTTGAGTGTAGCGTGGGCCCGCCCCAGGAAGGCGTCGGGCGTGACAGCCTGGCGCAGACTGACCTCGTGGATAAAATAGATGGCGCGGAAGCAATCACCGAAAAGTTGGGCGGCCATCATCAGAGTAACGGCCGCCACCAGCGGCCCGCGCGCCAGGGGAATCAGGAAGGCGGAAAGGGCCAACAGGAGAAGGCTACTGACCAACGTAACCCCCAGGCCCAGGCGCGACACGAGGCGGCCGGCCAGCAATGCGCCTAAGAAACTGCCTACGCCACCCATCGCGATAGTCAGACCTAGCGCGGCCGCCCCCATCCCCAAATCCCGGATAGCGTATAGACTATAGAGAACGCCAAAGAAGGCCCCGAAGAAGTTCAACGTACCCTCGCTGCCGGCCAGGGCCAGTAGAATGGGCGTACGCAGGACAAAACGGAACCCTTCTCTGGCTTCTCGCCACAGGGATTGGCGGGCGGCCGGAGACGCGGGCGGTGGTTCGGGCTTGCGAATCAAAGCCAACGACACAACCGAGGCTAGAAAGGATAGTGAATCAAAGAGGATCGCCATCGGCGCGGTAATGGCCTGGATGAGCACGCCGGTCAAGCCGGGGCCAACCACTTCGGCCGTCGAATCACTGAGGGCTAGCTTGCTATTTCCCTCCACCAGATGTTCGCGCTCGACCAGGGCGGGGAGGTAGGCCAGGTAGGCCACGTCGAAGAAGACAGTGAACAGGCCGGTCAGGACGATGACTGCGTACAGCTGTTCAATCCGCAAGACGCCGAGGAGGGCAGCCGCCGGAATGGTTGCCAAAACGATGGCCCGGCCGAGGTCGGCGGCAATCAGGATCGGCCGGCGGCGCAGGCGATCCACCCACACACCGGCTATTCCACCGAACAGGAAGATGGTTACGCTGCCCAACGCCGACAGGATACCCATTTGGAGGGGTGTCGCTCCTAAGGTGATCACCGCTAGTAATGGCACTCCGTCGCGGGTGATCCGTGAGCCCAGTTCGGAGATAGTCTGGCCGAGCCAGAGCCGGGCAAAGTCCTTGTGGCGCCAGAGGCCGGTTAGTCGTGGCATGGGAGAATATTGCGTAATGCGTAATTCGTGAAACGTGAAGCGTAAAACGTGATAAGAACCCTTTACGTTTCACGTTGTGCCAGGTCGTCCAATACCGCCTGCAATTCGCTGGGCAGGGCGGCCGTAAAAGTGAGTTCCTGCTCGTCGGATGGCCGCCGGAAGGTGAGTTCGGCGGCGTGCAAGAAGTGGCGCGAGAGGGATAAACGTTGCTTTTGCCGGCCGTACATCTGGTCGCCGACGATGGGATAGCCCACGTAGGCCAGGTGGACGCGAATCTGGTGGGTGCGGCCGGTGCGCGGGTAGCAGGCTACCAGCGAATAGTCGCGGTAATAGTGAATGGCCTCGTAAGTGGTTTGAGCCGACCGGGCGGCGGCCGAACGGTCGGCAAGGACGATCATTTTCTGGCGCTGGTGGGGGCCGCGGCCAATGGGCGCGTCAATCAGGGCGCGGGGTGGCTGAATTTGCCCTTCCACCAGAGCCAGGTACTTCTTGCCCACAGTGCGCTGCTTGAATTGGGCCTGCAAGTGGCGCATAGCCAGGTCGTGTTTGGCGATCACGATCAGGCCAGAGGTCTCCTTATCCAGCCGGTGGACGATCCCCGGCCGCTTCTCACCATCTATGCCTGGCAGGTCGGGACAGTAGCCCAGGATGGCGTTGACCAAAGTTCCCTGGCTGTGGCCGACGGCCGGATGGACGACCATCCCGGCTGGCTTGTTGATCACCAGCAGGTCGCCGTCCTCGTAGACGATGTCCAGGGGAATCCTCTCCACAGCCAACTCAGTCTTTTCGACGACCTCTGGTAGGAGAGCCTGGACAACCTCGCCCCCTAGTACGCGGCGGCTGGGTTTGATCGGCCGCCCGTCCAGCGTGACCAGCCCCTTGTAGATGAGCCGCTGCCATTGCGCCCGCGATAGAGAAGGCTCGGCCGCAGCCAGGGCCCGATCCAATCGCTCACCCGGCTGGGCCAACGTGACTTCAATTGGGCGCGCCAGGCCGTTCATTTCGCTCTTTCTGTTCCTCCCGTTGCTCGCGGAACATCAGGAAGCCTAGCAAAACAACGCCGGTGACAACGGCGAGGTCAGCGACGTTAAAGACCGGCCAGGGGCCAAAGTCGAAGAAGTCGGTGACGTGGCCCAGGCGCAGCCGGTCAATCAGGTTGCCCATCGCTCCACCCAGTTGGAGACCCAGGGCAACCCGCAACAAGGTGTGGCCGGCCTCCAGGCGATAGTTGTAGACGAGGATGAACAAGGCTACCCCGACGGCGACGGCGGCGAACACCGGACTGCCCCCCGGAAATAGGCCAAAGGCCGCGCCGGTGTTGCTGGTGTGGGTCAGGCGAAAATAATCTCCCAGAGCTGGAAAGGGTGCCCAGGTTGTGTTCAAGGGCAGCCAGGCCTCGACCAGCAATTTGGTCAGGTGGTCAATGGTGATGACCAGTCCGGCCACGATAAACAAGATAGACTGCCAACCCATTGAAGCGGGTGGCGCGGCCGGGGCTGGGTTTCCGGCCGGGGCAATTGGATTCGTTTGATTCACTCGGTTCTCAATTTCTGTCAACACAATTCACCATGGTTCTCGTAGGCAGCAGCGTCTTAGCCCCATTGTACCATCATGCTCCCTCTTGACCAGATGCGTTACCTTATAGGTTAGATAGAATTATACCGACTTTTCTCCGCTAATGTAACGCAAACACAGTGCCAATAGAATTCTTACGCGCCTCTGCTAATGTATAGGGTGATTTTATGGCGAATAGACATTCCGTGTCTCAACGAAGGAGTGACGTAAGATGAGCAAGATTGTAGGAATTGACCTGGGTACGACGAACTCGGTCGTAGCTGTTATGGAAGGTGGCGAGGCGGCCGTCATCTCGACGGCCGAAGGCGGCCGTCTATGCCCCTCGGTCGTCGCCTTTAACAAGAATGGCGAGCGGTTGGTTGGCCAGGTCGCCAAACGACAAGCGACGATTAACCCCGAAAACACTGTTTTCTCAGTCAAGCGTTTCATGGGCCGCCGCTTCAGCGACTCAGAGACAGTCACCGAACGGTCGCGTGTCCCTTACCAAATGGTGAAGGGGCCAAAAGACGACATTCGCATCAAACTGCCCCACGCGGGCAAAGAGTATACCCCCCAGGAAGTCTCGGCCATGATCCTGGGCAAGCTCAAGAAAGACGCCGAAGATTACCTGGGTGAGCCGGTGACGAAGGCGGTCATCACCGTACCGGCTTACTTCAATGACAGCCAACGTCAGGCGACCAAAGACGCCGGCCGCATCGCTGGCCTGGAAGTGCTGCGAATTATCAACGAGCCGACGGCGGCCGCTCTGGCTTATGGTTTGGACAAGAAGAACGATGAGACGATCCTGGTCTTCGACCTGGGCGGTGGCACGTTCGACGTGTCAGTATTGGAAGTGAGCGAGGGCCTGATTGAAGTCAAGGCCACCAATGGCGATACCCACCTGGGTGGGGACGACTGGGATGCGGCCGTCGTCAACTGGATCATCGAGGAGTTCCGGCGCGACCAGGGGATTGACTTGAGCCACGACCGCCAGGCCTTGCAGCGCGTCCGCGAGGCGGCCGAAAAAGCCAAGATTGAGCTATCGTCGGTTATGGAGACGGAGATCAACCTGCCCTTTATCACGGCCGACGCCAGTGGCCCCAAGCACCTGCAAATGACTCTCACCCGCGCCAGATTCGAGCAGTTGACAGACGACCTCTTGAAGCGTGTGGCCGGGCCATTCCAGAAAGCCCTACAGGACGCTAACCTCAAGGCCAATGCGCTTGACCAGGTGGTGCTGGTCGGCGGGGCGACGCGGATGCCGATGGTGCAAGACCTGGTGCGTAAGCTGACCGGCAAGGAACCGAACAAGAGCGTGAACCCGGACGAAGTAGTGGCTCTGGGCGCGGCCTTGCAGGCGGGTGTACTCGGCGGCGAGGTCAAGGACGTATTGTTGCTGGACGTAACGCCCCTCAGCCTGGGGCTGGAAACACTGGGCGGCATTATGACCACCCTCATCCCCCGCAATACCACCGTCCCCACCCGCAAGTCAGAGGTCTTCAGCACGGCCGAGGACGGCCAGACGGCGGTTGACATTCACGTCCTGCAAGGGGAACGGCCGATGGCCGCCGACAACACCCACCTGGGCGTCTTCCGCCTGGAAGGGTTGCCGCCGGCCCCACGCGGTCTGCCGCAAATCGAAGTGACTTTCGACATTGACGCCAACGGCATTCTGGACGTGAGCGCGAAGGACAAGGCTACCGGCCGCAGCCAATCCATCAAAATCACGGCCACGACCAACCTGACGGAGAATGACGTGCAGCGGATGGTGAAAGAGGCTGAAAAGAACGCGGCCGAAGACCAGCGACGACGCAGCCTGATTGAAGCCCGCAACGCGGCCGACCAGGTGATTTACCAGACCGAAAAGAGCCTGGGCAACCTGAACGGCCAGGCCCCGGCCAACGTCCGGCAGGATGTGGAGAGTAAGATCGCCGAGTTGAAAGAGGCTGTCAAGGGCGAGGATGCGGCCCGTATCCAACGCTTGACGGCGGCCGTGCAGCAGGCCAGCCTGGCCATTGGGCAGGCGGCCTACCAGCAGTCCGGCCGCGCCGATGGGACTGGTCAGGCCCGCCGCGAGGGCGAAGAGGACATCGTCGAAGGCGAATATGTGTAAACGAAAGGGCCGGTCAATTGACCGGCCCTTTTTTAAGGGGGAGGCAACGGCCGCCCGTACACCCGTTCGGCCGTCTCCGCCAACCGCTCCCAGCTAAAGTGTTTCTCCAGGTGGGACTTAGTCCCATGCCCCAACCGGCCGCGCGCCTCTGTGTCTTGCAAGAGGCTGATCAACCCGGCCGCTATTCCCTCTACGTCTCCACTTGGATAGAGCAGGCCGGTGTGTTGGTGGACGACGTACTCCGGCGTCTGGCCTACCGCCTCGGCCACGACGGGCAGCCCAACGTTCAGCATGTCGGCTAACTTGACCGGGCACTTGGTGCGATTCAGCAGGGTATCATCCATCAGGTATAGCCCCACGTCGGCCGCCGCCAGGGTGGCCGGCAAGAGGTCTTCGGCCAGC
The DNA here is from genome assembly GCA_040751925.1 of Chloroflexota bacterium. GTDB lineage: Bacteria > Chloroflexota > Anaerolineae > Promineifilales > Promineifilaceae > JBFMFT01. The sequence continues at coordinate 12,723 of JBFMFT010000041.1, read as the reverse complement.
CAGCCAGCCTCGACCATCACCTCACCCAATCCAGCCTCTTCTATCTGCCGCCGGAACTGGGCCGCGTCCTTCTCGTAGAGGCTGTTCCCCACGATCAGGAAGGCCATAAGAGGCACGGCCGCCTGGACGCGCCGGAGTATCTCGACTAGCCGAGACGTATCCAACTCAAACAAGCGGCTATAGAGCAGAATGGTGGGCCGGCCGGCCAGCCCTAATTCGGCCCGGCGAGCGGCCGCCCCACGGGCCTCGCCGCCAATCCCTGGCCCATTGGGTAAGTAGACGACTCGCGCTGGCGGCACGCCGTTGGCCCAGGCCAGACTCTCGAGGGCGCGACTGGCTACCGTCAGCGTGTGGCAATGGCCCATTCCCCACTGCTCTTGCCAGGCAAAGAACCGTTTTTGTAAAGCGGTATATGGAGCCAGGTCGTTCCAGCCGCCCCACCCCTCCCAGTCGTCGCTATCTGTCACCAGCCGGAGGCGCGAGCGGTGGAAGCACCACAGCCACCAGGCCACCAGGCCGCTGTAGGCTTTGGGCTTGAAGCAGTGAACTACGTCTGGCCGCCAGGCCAGGGTCGCCCGTATGAGCCGGCCGGTTATGCCCACCATCCCACCCGACAACCCCGTATAAGTCATGTCTACGCCCCCTTCTTGCCAGTGACGGCCGGCCTCTTGTGGAGTTTGCCAGGGCGGCATAAAAAGGTGAAGCTGGTGGCCGCGTTCCGCCAATGCCTGGGCCAGCTTGAGGGCGCGGCTCCGCATGGTCTTGTTGGGGTGGAAGCCAAACGGCCCCACCATGGCGATTCGCAGAGGGACAGGATGCACAGGATGGATGGGATTGGTTATGGCGAAAGGCACTTTCGGAAGTGCCTTGCGCCTAAAGGCAATCCTAGTATGATAGGAGTCAATACGCTATATCTTAAAAAAGCGAACGCTTCCGAAACGTCCGATGTTTCGACGCTGATTGTAGGGCTATTCATGCTGATTATCAAACGCTATCCCAACCGCAAGTTATATGACACGGAGGCCAAACGGTACATTACGCTGGAAGAGATGGCCGCCCTCATTCGTCAGGGCCAAGAAGTACAGGTGGTGGACTACGCCACGGGCGAAGACCTGACCACCCTGACCCTGACCCAGATTATCTTTGAGCAGGAGAAGAAGCAGAGTGGCTTTTTGCCCCGGCCAGTGTTGACGGGCCTCATTCAGGCCGGTGGGGAGACGCTGCAATCGCTTCGACGCGGCCTGGCCTCCCCTTTGGGCCTTCTGTGGCAGGTGGATGAGGAGATAGAGCGGCGGGTGCGGCTACTGGTCGGCCGTGGTGAACTGGCCGAAGAAGAAGGGGAACATCTTCTGGAAAAGCTGCTGGCGGTGGGCGGCCGGCTCCGTGAAACGGCTCGCCTGGACGAAAAGGAGCTAGAGCAGGCCCTGGCCGCGCGGGGCGTACCCACCCACGATGACATCCAACAACTCCTGGCCCAATTGCAGGCCCTCTCGGACAAGTTGGAAAACGTGACCCCTTCATAAGATAACCGCCGAGACGCGGAGGGCGCAGAGAGAATCCGGAGGTTAAGAGTTGAAAGTTGCAAGTTCAGAAAACCTTTAACTTTCAACCTTCAACCTTTAACCATCCCCCCGCGTTCTCTGCGTCTCGGCGGTGAGAAAAAGGAGTTTAGAGTTTGGAAGTAGAGCTTTCGGCGGCCGAGTTTCGGGAGACGGCGGCTGACATCGAGACGGAAGTCGGCCGGGTGATCGTCGGCCAGAAAGAGGTGGTGCGCCACGTGCTGGTGGCGATTCTGGCTGGCGGCCACGCCCTCCTGGAAGGGGTGCCAGGATTGGGCAAGACCATGCTCATCCGCACGTTGGGCCAGGCCCTTAGCCTGCACTTTAGCCGCATCCAGTTCACGCCCGACCTGATGCCGGCCGACATCACCGGCACGGATATTATGGAGGAAGCGGCTGACGGCCGGCGGGCTTTTCGCTTCCAGCGCGGGCCGGTCTTCGCTAACCTCGTCCTGGCCGATGAAATCAACCGGGCTACGCCCAAAACCCAATCGGCTCTCCTGGAAGCCATGCAGGAGCAGACGGTGACGGTCGCCAACCAGACCTACCCCTTACCCGCTCCCTTCTTCGTCCTGGCGACGCAGAATCCGTTGGAAATGGAGGGGACGTACCCCCTGCCCGAAGCTCAGTTGGATCGCTTTCTATTTAAGATCAACGTGCCTTTCCCTTCGGCCGGCGAACTGACGGAGATTTTGGCCCGCACGACGGGCAAGCAACAGCCAACGGCGGCGGCCGTCGCCGATGGCCCACGTATCCAGGCGATGCAACGGCTGGCCCGCCAGGCGCCTATTCCCAGCCACGTTAGCGATTACGTCAGCCGGCTGATCATTGCCACCCACCCCGGCCAGGGTTCTACCCCAAAGGTGAATCAATTTGTCCGCTATGGAGCCAGCCCACGCGGAGGGCAAGCCCTCGTTCTGGGGGCCAAGATTACCGCATTACTGGCCGGCCGCTACAACGTGAGTTTCGAGGACGTGACGGCCGTGGCTCCGGCCGCCCTCCGCCACCGCCTCCTGCTCAATTTCGAGGGCCAGGCGGAAGGGGTGCGGCCGGACGACGTGATTGCCGATTTGCTCATCACCGTTGCCAGAGAGTAGGATGGGGTGAGCAATTGATTGATGAGGCATCCCGAAAATGACAACCCAACTTACTGCCCCGCCTATCCTTGAAGAATCACCGGCGCGGCCGTGGCCGCCACCCCAGGGCTTGTGGACATACCAGGATTATCGTTGCCTGCCTGATGACGGAATCTCTTACGAAATCATCGAAGGAAAACTCTACATGGCCCCAGCCCCTCGCCCCAAACATCAGCGCGTGATTGCCGCCCTTTTTGGCTATCTGTGGGACTTCCTGCAAGACCACCCCCAGGGAGAAGCTTTCCTGTCCCCTATAGACTTGATCTTACCTGGCCTGGCTAGCCCGGTGCAACCGGACGTACTTTTCATTACCCAAGACCGCCTGGGCATGGTCAAAGAGGAGTTCATCGAGGGTGTGCCGGACTTGATTGTGGAGGTGCTTTCGCCGACCAATCCGGCCCATGACCGGCGGCGAAAGTTTCAGCTTTATGCACGGGCGGGGGTGCGGGAGTATTGGATCGTAGACCCTGACGATTGCCGTGTGGACGTTTACGTGTTGCGCGGCCGGGCTTACGCGCCGTTGGGCAATTTCGGCCGCAACGACCAGACCGCTTCAGAAGTCTTACCTGCTTTTTCTGTGCGTGTGGGCGACATCTGCCCGGATTAGAAGGTAGGAAACACGGATAACGTATGGTTCTCTATAAGCATGGCGTAAATATCATCAACCGTCGTGGTCAGCCGGCCAGGACTGTCACGCCGCTAGAGGGGTATGAATCGTGGTGGCAGCAGCGACAGGAGTTATTTGACCTCGTTCGCCAGTTTCAACAGGCTAGTGGTATTGGAGACCCTGATGAAGTGATGCGGGAGGTATTGGAAGCGCAACAGATAGTCAGGGCGGCGGCGGTTGGTTAGCGCTCTGCGAATACCAGGGGATCATTACCTCATCCCCGGCCGCATTGCGCTTTCCTGCCAATCGCTTGCAATCTGATTGGTGTTCCGTTCGTAAGTTTTCAGCACTTCTCAAGCGGTCACGCGGTAGAAAAGGAGGATGACCCCATGGGCTGGAAAGGTGCAATTCGTTCTATTCAGGCGGCTCAACGCCGTTCGGAAAGGGAGGCTAGGCGACGCCAAAACGAACTTGAAGGACGACGCAAGCAACTTGCCAAGATGCAGGAGTTGGAGCGTGCCGCCTTTGAGGTCGAGGAATACGAGAATCGCATTGACCTCCTTACCTCTGTTCACAAGGAATGTGGGGAGGTTTGGAATTGGGAGAGTATCTATGAAAAGCCCGCTCCGTCTGAACCCACACCAGGAAATACGCACGAGCAAGCAGCCCGCCGAAGGTTAGACACTTTCAAACCTTCGGTGACGGACAAATTATTGAAGCGCACTCAATCTAGAATTGATAACTTGGCAGCTGACCTAGAGAAAGCCCAAACGCTTGACCGGACTGAGTTTGAAGCGTCACTTGCCGCGTACCGACAGGAGTATCAAGACTGGGAAGACACCCGTAATTTAGCCGGACGAATTCTCGGCCGAGACATTGAGGCATTTACTGATGCCATCCGAGAGGTAGACCCATTTAGTGAAATCAGTGCGTTAGGCTCGCGCATTCACTTTGTCATTGACCATGTATCGGCCGTAAACGTAACGTTTGACGTTCATGGTGCAGACATAATTCCCTCTGAAGTCAAGAGTTTGTTACAAAGTGGCAAGCTGTCTGTCAAGAAAATGCCGAAGGGTAGATTCTACGAGGTTTACCAGGATTATGTGTGTGGTTGTGTGCTGCGGATTGCCCGCGAGCTATTTGCGCTGCTACCCATCGAGACAACTATAGTAACGGCAATTGGAGAGGTTCTCAACACCCAAACCGGGCATATAGAGCAAAAACCGATACTCTCTGTACTCGTTCCTAAAGCGACGTTGGCGAAGCTTGACTTTGAGCGTTTGGATCCATCCGATTCGCTGAACAACTTCGTGCATCGGATGAAATTCAAGAAAACTGGTGGCTTTGAGCCAGTTGAGACGATTAGCTCCTGAAGACCTAGCTTCGCAATGAGGTTCTCAGCCGGGTGTCGTTTTAGCCCTTTGCGAATGTTTGACCTCTCTGCTCGTGGTTATGACATTGGCTCAATACCTACGTCGGCCAGCCAGTCGCAGATACGTTGCCGTAAGCGGCCGTCCCGATAGGCAAACCAGCGTTCTCGTTCGGCCGGGTGGTCTGAGAGGACATCTTTGAAGTAGCGGAAGGCCCCCCGCCCCTGGATGGCCCGCCACAGATAGTCTTGCAACCCATTATCCTGAACGGTGCTGATGAAATCTTCCATGTCCTCGTAAGCGGTTCGGCTCTCGACGGTGGGGATAACCACGTAGCGGTCGCCGTAACCGGCCTCCATCTGATCGGCCTCCAGGAGTTGCTCCTGTTCCCATTCGGTTATGGCCTGTTGTTGGAGGACGGCCGGCAGGTCGAAGTTCTCTTCGCTGTCGGGGTCGAAGAATTCCTCATAAAGGCTTTCTAACTGCTCACGAATCTCGTCTGAGACCATGAGGACGCGGCCGGTTTCGGTGTCCAGATAATAGCTCATCTCTGGAAAGGAATTGTCGAAGGCCAGTTCCAGTTCGGACCAATCAACGGTAAGTTGTTTCATGACCAACTCTTGTCGCCGTAAATAGCTCTTAGCTGCCACGCGCTCCAATCAAGAAAGCTCCTGCAGATCTCCGAGAAACCCTCTAGGCACAGTGGCACAAACGAATGGTAAGTTCTCAAAGAACATGAGGACCCATGTGGATACCTTTTCATCTCTTGTTGAGACCTGGAACCAGTATTTGAATACGCCATCTCCAATTATCTCAGGAGTTGTTGAAAGTCCTGGCAAAGTGGCGATAATCAAGTCCAGAATCATACCTGACATCGGGCTAACCCGTATTTGGACTTCATAAGAATCGTCCAGGCGGTGGCCGGCATGGTGGTAAAACAAGCCCCTAACTGTTCGTGTAACAGTACGATGAAGACGCAGAACATCCACTTCAACAAGGCCTGTTTCACCATCGTAAAGGCCACTCTTTGTAAATAACTTTACAGGACGGGCTTTGTGAAAAATTGAGCTTCTGAACCGCACTTTTTCGGGTCGTTTCAGATCTTTGACAACTCTATCGGCCAAGCGTCTTGCCCCAAAATGGTCACCAGTCTTTTCCCATAATACTAACATTGTACGGAAGTACTCATCGTCCCGTTCGAATCCCTTATTGCATTCTGCACAAGCAGGGACGGTTATCAGATTGCCCGGCCTTGGCTTTGCAAACAGGTTCTTAGGAGGAACGTGATCATCCGTTAAAGGTTTCCTTTCGTCACAATAGACACACTCGCCTAGCCTTTGTTGGTTCTTACGCTTCATCTAACGCTCGCTTAACTCCTCGTTCGCTGAGCATCGTCCATGTGCCGCCGTTCGGCTGCATACTTCGCAAAGAACTGAATGGCGGCCGGATTCCGCATCGCGCCGGGGTTCGCCACCTGCTCCACCGCCCGGCCGAGCAATATCTTCCGCACCGGCACTTCCATCTTCTTGCCACTTAGGGTGTAGGGTATCTCCTGCACAGCAATCACGTCGTCCGGCACGTGGCGCGGCGAGAGGTCCTGGCGAATCTTTTGCTTGATGCGCTGCTTCAAGGCGTCGTCTAGTTGCGCCCCTTTGCGCAGGACGACGAACAAGGGCATGAAGGATTCACCCCCCAACGCTTCCAGGTCAATCACCAGGCTATCGGCGATTTCGGGGATAGATTCGACCGCCTGGTAAATCTCGCTGGTGCCCATGCGGACGCCCTGGCGGTTGATGGTGGAGTCGGAACGGCCGTATATCACGCAGCCTCCCCGCTCGTTGATCTTGATCCAGTCGCCGTGCCGCCAGACGCCAGGGTACACCGAAAAATAGCTTTCCTGGTAGCGGCGGCCGTCGGGGTCATTCCAGAAATAGAGAGGCATACTGGGCATGGGTTCGGTAATGACCAACTCGCCTACTTCGTTGATAACGGCCCGGCCGTCCTCGTCAAAGGCTTGCACGCTGGCCCCCAGCGATGGACTTTGGAGTTCGCCGGCGTAGATTGGCTCGGTGCGGACACCGCCAATGAAGCCGGTACAAAGGTCGGTGCCGCCGCTGAAGGATTCCAGGGCCAGGTCGGGGTTGACGTGGTCGTAGACCCAGGCGAAACCGGCCGGCGACAGGGGTGAGCCGGTCGAACCCAGCGCCCGAATCCGGCTCAAGTCAAAGTGTTCGGATGGCTCGATATGCTCCTTCAGGCAGGCGTGGATGAAGGCGGCCGACGTGCCAAAGTAAGTCACGCCTGTTGCGGCGGCCAATTTCCACAATCCATAGAGGTCAGGGTAGCCCGGACTGCCGTTGTAGACGACAATCGTCCCGCCGGTGAGCAACCCGCCCACCAGGTAGTTCCACATCATCCAGCCGGTGCTGGTGTACCAGAAGAAGCGGTCGGCCGGCTTCAAGTCCATGTGCAGGACAAGTTCTTTCAGGTGTTCCAAGATAATGCCGCCGTGTCCATGCACGATGGGCTTGGGCAGGCCGGTTGTGCCGGAGGAGTACAAAACCCACAACGGGTGGTCAAAGGGAAGTTGTTCGAAAGTCAGGGTAGGGGAGGGATTGGCCTGGGCCAAAGCGTCTTGCCACAGGATGGTATGGGGCAAGTCGGTGGCGGCCGAACCATCGCTAACTAAAGGGACGAGGATGGTCTTTTGGAGGGTGGGCAGGGCCGCCTGTAACTCCTGCACCACGGCCAGGCGGTCAAAGTCCTTACCGTTATAGCGATAGCCGTCTACAGCCAGCAGCACCTTCGGCTCAATCTGACTGAAACGGTCGAGGACGCTGCGGCTGCCAAAATCGGGTGAGCAACTGGACCAGATGGCCCCCAGGCTGGCCGTCGCCAACAAACCGACGATCGCTTCGGGGATGTTGGGCAGGAAAGCCACCACCCGGTCGCCCTTTTGCACCCCCATTGCCTTGAGGGCCTGGGCCAGGGCGTTGGTCTGGTCGTAGAGTTCCGGCCGCCCAATCTCCTGTATGGGCTGGTCTTCGGCCTGGTAGAGAACGGCCGGCTGGTCGGCCGTCAGGCGGGCGAAGATGTTTTCGGCGTAATTCAGACGGGCGTCTGTGAACCATTGCGCTCCTGGCATCCTCTTTTCGGCCAGGATCGCCGTGGGCGGCCGTGAGGCCTTGACCGCAAAATAGTCCCATAAGCTCTGCCAGAAGTGGGCCACGTCGTCCACTGACCACTGCCATAATTCCCGGTAGGAGTCGAACTTCAGCCCGTAACGGCCGGCCAGCCACTTCATATAGTGGGTTAGATTGGCGTTGGCGACGACGGCGGCCGTCGGCCGCCACAGCAAACTGCCTTCAACAATTTCACGCATCTTTAGCCTATTTTTCCTCCTTATGACCGTTGCCAGTATAGTTTGCCCCATGTAAGCAGGTTATGTCAAATCGAATCGGCTCACCCTCTCCCCTTTCCCCTCGCCCTGCCAGGGGGAGGGTTAGGGAGGGGGTGGCTGTAAATACGATTGACGAGCAATTTATGATAAAATCCTTACCATAGTGAACAGAGTTTGTCAGCCAGACCGTCTAACAATACTTGCTGAAGGCAGCAAAGGCTCTCATGTCCAGTGATCCGGAGCGTTTAGTCCGGATTCATTTGCTCGGCCGCTTCGAGATCGCGCGCGGGCCGAAAGTCTTGACGGCCGACCGCTGGCTACGCCGCAAAGCAGCCGCCCTCATGCAGCGGCTAGCCCTGGAGAAGCGCCTGCTGCGCGACCAGGCCCTGGACTTCCTGTGGCCCGACGCCCATCCCTCGGCTGCTGCCAACAATCTATACCGCACCCTGTACGCTGTACGGCAGACACTCGATGAGCACCTCGGCCCCGGCACGGCCGCCGCCACTTTTAGCTTTGTGGATGGCGTACTCATCCTTGAGCCAGCGGTATGGGTGGACGCCCACCAATTCGAGCAGTTATGTGCGGTCGGCCGCTCATCTGTGCCCGATTTGCAGCGTGCCCTCAACCTGTATCAAGGCGAACTGCTGCCAGATGAGCGTTACGCTGACTGGACAATAGGCCCACGCGAGGCTCTCCAGCGCCTCTATCGCCAGGGCAGCCTGGATTCGGCCGCCCACCTGGCCGGCCGGGGTGACTACGACCAGGCCATTGCCCGCTTGCTCCCTCTCCTGGGGTACGACCACGCCGATGAGATTGTCCACCGCGAGTTGATGCGCCTATACGCGCTGGCCGGCCGCCGCCATGACGCCTTGCGCCAGTACCAGAGCTGTGTCGAGGCCCTGGCCGAAGAACTGAACGTATCACCCGACCCCCAGACCGAAGAACTTTACAACAGCATCCTGGCTGGCCAACTCTATGCGCCGCCTGCGCCGGGGCCGAAACTGGTGGGGTTGACTCCCGCACCCCTGGCCGTCGAAATGGAGCCCGGCGCAACCCTGGCCGGCCGCCAGGCGGAGATGGACAAACTACGCACGGCTCTGACGATGGCCCGGCGCGGGCAGGGCAGTGTCATCCTGATTAGTGGCGACTCTGGTATGGGCAAAACGCGCCTGGCTTACGAAGCCTTGCGGGAAGCGGCCGCCAGTGGAATGGTTACACTCACTGGCGCTGCCTACGAACAAGAGGGGCAGATCACCTTTCAGCCCTTTATTGAGGCCATCAATCGCTACCTGGCCGACCACCACCAGCCGCTCAACCAAAACCCCATCACCCACTTCAAGCCGCTGGGCACTGGCGACCCCCAGCAGGAGCAGTGGGCTTTGTTTAACGCCACGGCCGCCTTTCTGAGCGGCCTGGCCGGCTCGGCTCCGGTGGTTATGCTGCTGGACGACCTGCACGCCGCTGACGAAGCCAGCTTGCGACTGTTCCACTTCCTGGCTCGTCACACCCGCAACGTCCCCCTTATCTTACTGGTCACTTACCGCACGGACGTTCATAGTGATCCTGTCTCGCCCTTCGGCTCCCTGCTTAACGCGCTATACCGCGAACGCCTTCGGATTGACATTCCTCTTGCGTCGCTGGCGCGGGAGGCCGTGGAAGTGATCGCCACCGACCGTTTGGGCAGTGCCGTTGACCCGCACCTGGTCGAGGCGATTTACGGCGTAACCGAGGGCAATCCCTTCTTTACCGAAGAGGTTTGTCGCGCCCTACGGGAGGGTCAACAAGTCGAACGGCGCGAGGGGCAATGGCGATTGAAAACGCAGGGCCATCTGGTTGTGCCACCCGGTCTGAGCGAGCTTCTGCACCAGCAAGTGGCCCGCCTGGGGCCAGCCGTTGTCTCTAGCCTGGAGAGTGCCTCAATCAGCGGGCGCGAGTTCAGCTTCCGTATCTTACAGTCGGTTTCGGTCCTGACGGCCCCTGATCTGCTGGATGCTTTGGATAAAGCCTTAGCTGCCCACCTGATTGAAGAAACGGCCGCTGGCTACCGCTTCCGGCACAACCTCATTCGCGGCGTCTTGTACGACGGCCAGAGCCGGCCGCGCCGCGCCCGTCTGCACGCTGTCGTCGCCCGGGCCGTGGAGGCCGCTTACGAATCGCGGCCGGGGGGACTCCAGCCTTACGTCGAGGCTCTCGCCCATCATTATCTCTTGAGCGACACACGCGAGCGTGCTCTGCCTTATCTGGTACAGGCGGGCGAGAAAGCCGCCAGGCTCTTTGCCTTTGAAGTGGCCGTGGATTACTTTGAACAAGCCCTGGCCCTCCTGGGCGAGCTGCAACTTGACGATCCACCGCTACGCTGGAAAATCCTGGAGTCACTGGGCTGGTGGGGTATCATCCTGGCCAACACGCCGCGGGCGGTGGCTCGCTTTGAGGAGGCTTTGGCCCTGCCGCCCAGAGGCAACTGGCAGTCCCAGCGCCAGGACCGGGTGCGCCTGCACTGTGGAGCGGCGACGGCCTTGCTCACAGCCGGCGATACCCAGGCGGCCGACACCCATCTGCAAACCGCTCTCCTGGAAGTCAACGAAGAAGACGACGCGGCCGAATACACTGACCTCCTCTACAACCTGTCCCTCTTACACTGGCATCGGAACGAATACCAGGCGGCCTTCGACGTGGCCCAGCGCAGCCTGACTATTGCCGAAAGGCTGAACAACGCCCAGGCCATCGCCCGCGCTTTTGAGATGCTGGCCCTGGCCTGCCACTCACTAGGAGAGTGGCAGCTAGGTCTCAGCTTTGAAGAACAACGCGCCCGCTTGACGGGTCATGGTCTCGACGTGACCGACGCCTTCGACGTCCACCTCTGACTATGGGAGTATCACCTGTATGGTGATAAGGGGTACGAAGAGGTCAAGCGAACGGTAGACACCACCATGGCCCAGGCCAGGCGCATGAGTGCGCCGCGGGCCGTCGCCCTCTGCCAGTGCTTCAACGGCGCGCTGGAATTCCAGGCCGGCCGTTGGGAGGCCGCCGAGGCAGCCCTGTGGGAGTCTATCAAGCTCTACCGGGAGATTGGCGCGGCCTCCGGCGAGGCCCTGGCTTGCCAGCGGCTGGGAGTGATACTCACAGCCCGCCATCAGCTTGACGAAGCCCTGGCCGTGCTGGAGGAAGGGGTGCTGGCGGCCGAACGAGCTGTCATGCGTGCCCATTGTCTGACCCGCCTCTACGCAGCCATGTCCCGCAACCGGCTGGAAGCTGGCGACGTTCCGGCCGCCGATCATGCTCTCTATTTGGGGCTGGCTATGCGTGAGCGGCACGGCCACTGTACAACCTGCAGTGCCCTCCTTCTGCCAGCGGCCGTCAGCGTCCGCGTGGCCCAGGGTGACCTGGAAGGCGCAGCGGAGTTCTGCCGCCAATTGGAGGCGGCTGCGGCCGAATATGGCAGCCAGACGTGGGTGGCCATGGCCCGCCAGGCCCGCGGGGAGCTATCGGCCGCATTCGGAGACTTCGACGAAGCTTTGGCCTGCTACAATGAGGCCCACGAACGCTTCCGCCGGGCCAGCTACGACTACGAAGCCGCCCGCTGCCTGGAAGCGGCCGCCGACGTGCGCCGCCAACGGGCCGCACCGGGTGATACCGAAGTGGCCAGGCAGGCCCAGAATGAGGCCGAGCACATGTTGGCCCGGCTTGTCTCCGCCTGACGAATCACTTCGGTGCGTTGCACCTCCCCCATTCTCTCATAAAATCCCCTAAATCTCGCCGAATTTTGGCTGGTCGGGTAAGGCCAGGGTAAGAAAGTTGGGAGATCGGGATGCTATCCTGTAGGCAAGATTAAATTTTCACCTATTTGGAGGTATTCCGATGACGACTCAAACCGATTCTTCTCTGAACGGCGTCAATGTTGGCCAATTGATTGGCACCATTAACGCCATCAAAGACAACCCGGACCTGGCCCGATTCAAGTTCCGGGCGACTAACCGTTGGATTGACGGCGGCCATTCGCGCACGTCCATCGCGAGCTTCTACGGTGCGGGTGCCGAGGATAGTTCGCGGGCCGAACCCTTTGTTCTGGAGGGGGACGAGCCGCCGGTGCTGTTGGGCGCCAATGCCGGCCCCAATGCCGTCGAGGCTGTCTTGCACTCCCTGGCCTCCTGCCTGGCTGTCGGCTTGATCTACAACGCGGCCGCGCAAGGGATCAAGGTAGACGAGTTGGAGTGCGACCTGGAAGGGGACATTGACCTGCACGGCTTCCTGGGGTTATCAGACCAGGTGCGGCCGGGTTACCAGGGCATCAACCTGACCTACCGCGTCAAAGCCGACGCTCCCCGCGAGAAGCTGTTAGAGCTGTGCGAGTATGTCCAGAGGACCTCGCCAGTTTTGGACATTATCCGCAATCCGGTGCCGGTTTCGCTCTCTCTCAGCGCGTAGGCGACGGAGAAAGTTATTGCTCAGTCCTACCGCACAGATGTGGAGGGCGTAGAGGGAATCACGAGAAGCCTCTGCGTCCTCCGCGTCTCGGCGGTGAGGGAATGACAGGGAGAGGAAGATCGTGCAAAACGTTGCTGTTAATGGGGCGAACTTGGATTTGGAGGCGCTGCGCTCGGCCATCCGTGAGGAATATGAGGCGGTGGCCAATGAGCCGGAACGGGGTTTT
>JBFMFT010000409.1:0-4819 GCA_040751925.1 Chloroflexota bacterium | reverse complement strand
CAGGGTACAGAGAGATCAGAGTGCCAGAGATCAGAGGGTTCAGAGTTCAGAGGTGAAGAAATGGGGACACCGCCACCCGCAACCCGTAGTCCCTGAGGTGGTAGTCCGGGCTGTACCCGCTACGGCACGAGCAGCGACGCCTGGACGAATTGCTATAGCAAGCCCCACCTCGAAAAACGCGCAGTGCATCCGGGCCAGCCGCCAGCTTCTCCCGGCCGTCGCCAGGCGCGTAGGGATAGCTCTGGTCAAGGCTGCGTGTCCACTCCCAGACGTTGCCGCTCATCTCCAGGCAGCCGTAGGGACTGGCCCCGGCCGGGAAGCCGCCCACCGCGCTGGTCGTCCCAATCCCACTTTCCTGGCCGTTGGCCTTGTTGGGGTCATCCTGGCCCAACCAGGGATAGACGCGGCGGGGGTCGGGATTGGGCTGCATCGGCGGCCGGAACGATGTCCCCACCTGGCGCGATAGAATGGCCCGCTCAATCGGTTCGGCCGGTATTTCCACCCCACCCCGCGCCGCCTTTTCCCACTCCGCTTCCGAGGGTAACGTGACCGACCAGCCGGCCGGCAACAACCGCTCCTCCTGCCACTGGCGGGTCAGCCAGCGGCTAAAAGCCAGGCTCTCGTACCAGGTCACGCCCACCACCGGGTGGTTGGGCAGGTTGAACGGCCGGCCGTAATCAGCAGGCTGCTGGCGTGGCGCACCGTCCCAACGGCCCTGGAAGCCAGTGAACTTCTTCGGCTGCCAGTAACCGGCCGCCTGCGCCTCCGGCCAATAGGCCGGCTCGTGGTAACCGCGCTCATCCACAAAAACCTGGAACTGGGCGTTAGTCACCGGGTAAAGACCCAGCCAGTAATCGTACTCCAGGTTGACCAGGTGGCACGGTTGCTCGTCGGCTTCCTCGCCATCACTGCCCATCCAGAAGGGGCCGGCCGGCACGTAACAGAAGCGCATCGCCTCCACTGTCGTTACCTCACGGCGGGGGTCGTTCAGGCAGGCCAACGAGACGCCGGCCGTGGCCCGCGCCCGTGGCGTCAGGGCCCCACTGGTCAACAGAACCCGCTGCCAGGTTCGCACGCGCTCCAACTTCTCAGTGTGGCGGGCCGATGGATTCTCGTACAGCCCTGTTTCAACCAGAAGTTCGCCGGCCAGAGCCGCTCCCCACCCCTCCGGCTCCGCAAACGTTTGATCGGCCATCGGCCAGGCCAGGAGGCAGAGAGCATCTATCAGGTCCCACACCAGAGCGGGGGATCTTTCCAACTGCCGGTTGGCCGCCAGCAGGACGGCCTCGCGCCATCGTTCGGGCTGGTGGGTGGCTAATTCAACCATCTCCTCGGGAAAGGTATCACGCTTGAGCAAGTAGCAGGCGGCCAGGTATTCCTGGAAGGTGCGATGGGGGAAAGCATAGATGCGATGGCCCTGGCGGTCTAGCCCGCGCTCCTCCAGGAGCCCGGCCCGTTCTTCGACGTATTGGATAATGCGCTTCTCGCTTACGTCCGGCCGGCGGCTGGGAGCATCAAAGAGGGCGGCGGCCAGGGCGCTACCGGCGACGTCGGCCGTGCCCACCCTATTAGGCTGATCGCGGTGCGCCTGGAAGGCCACTGTGCTGAGGGCGTCGCGCAAATCGGCCGTGCTGATACCCAGTTCGGCCAGGGCCGATGTTTCTTCGCGCAGCGGCCGGCCCTGAGCGTCGTATAGTTGTTTGGGTCGCTGCCATAAGTCGAGCAGCAGTTCTACGCTCTGATCGTACAGCTTCTCCCGCTCCTGGGGCAAGGCGCCCCCACCCCGCCAGCGATGGAGGGAAACCATGAGGGCCAACAGGAGCGGCCGGGGGGCTAATTCGGCCAGGCTGGGGTTGCGTTCCACTTCCCGCTTCAACTGTTCGGCATACTGGCCGGCCCTGGTAGGACCGAGTTCCCTGTCCTGGCGGCCGGTAGCCGTGTACCAGCGGCCAACGTAGGTCTTGATCTGCTCCGGGCTAAAATCCAACAACTCAGCCCGGTCAAAGCCGGGCAACTGCCACTCTGGGTCGTCGTAGGCATAGGGGCGGCTGGTGACGACGATCCGCACCCTGGGAAAATCGCGGGCGAAGCCCTGAATGGCCTGGCGAAGCTGCCGTCGCCGTTGGTGGGCCTCTGGCACTTCGTCCAGGCCGTCCAGCAGCAACAGGCCGCCCTGCTTTTCCAGGTGGGGCTTCAAGAAAGGGGCAAAGCCGGCCAGCGTGCCCTCCTCACAGGTCACACTTTCCAGTTCGGCCACGATAAAGGCCCACAGGCCCTGGCCGGCCGGCAGGCCGCGCGCCGCATAGTCACGCAGGATAACCCGCACAGGCAGCAGGGCCGGCAGCGTCCAGCCCTGGCCGGCCAGCCGGCTCAGGTTGACCGGCTCCTCAGGCTGTGGCCGGTCTCCTGACCGCGCCAACCCGCCGCCCCAACCCAGCCCCTCACCGGCCAGGCAGAGGGCCACAAAGTTGACCAGAGTGGACTTGCCCGAACCCGGCTTGCCCAACAACACCAGACGGCCGTGCCGGCTGATCGCCGCTAATGCTGGCTGCCGTTCTTCCTTCTCTTCTGGCTCTTCTGGCCTTGCCTTTTTTCCCCCTCTTAGTTCTTCCTCTTCCGGCCGCCTGGCTACGTCCAACTCGGTAAAAATGCTCTGCAAGGCCAGGCGGGCCGCGTCGCTTTGGCGGGCCCGGGGGTCAATACTGGCCATGGACAGGTGGGCGCAGTCGGTAGCCAATTCGTCTAAATAGCGCTGTCGCCACGTGGCTTCCGTAGGAGGGGTGGCGGCCGGCTGTCGTTCTGGCGTGGGTGTAGGCAAGACGGTTGTCCGTTCAACCATTTGACCCTCTAGCTTCAGGCGGTCTAGTTCGTGCTGGCGTTCGGCCGCCCGCTCTCTAAATTGTAGCCATTCCCACCAGACGTAAAGGCCAGCCCCTACCACAAACAGTCCGTAAATGAGGGGCAGCAAGCCAGGCGAGATGGTGGCCCCACTGACGACAAGCCCAATCACCACCAGCACGCCAAAGACGATCACAAAGCGAAGGGGAGCGGGCAGCCCTTCGGCCGCCTGTAATAACTCCCGCCAAATACCACCCTGGTCCTCTTGTGAATCTGGAGTCGCCATGGTTCCCTCTTTCCCTCACCCCCCTCAGTTCGTTACCTCTTCACCAACCCTGGCTGTTTGACAATAAGGCCAGGGGTCTTCGCCGCGCAGCCTGGCCTGGACGGCCGGGCTGTCTTTGTAATACCCATAATACCGCTCAGGAATCAGCGCGGCAATGTGAGCCATGATGTAATTGGTGTAGGCGGTCAGGTCAGCGCCTTTAGCCCGCCGGCCGTCCGCCAATTCCGGCAGCAGAAACGGCTTACCAATGTGCGCCTCTAGCCTGGTCCGCCGCAGGTGGCTGAAGTTGTGACCCACGCGGTCGGTGTTGACCACCCCCACCGGCAGGATGGGTACTTTGGCCCGGCTGGCCAGGTAAGCCACACCCTCTTTAGCCTGGATGAGTGACCCCACCCGGCTGCGCGTCCCTTCGGGGGCCAAGCCAAAGATGCCACCCTCTTTAAGAACCTCGACGGCCTGGCCCAACGCCCGCCGGTCCACCTCGCCCCGGTTGATGAAGACGGCTCCCGACCAGGCCAGAATGGGGCCAAAGAACCAATGTTTCTCCCACTTCTCGGCCGCAAAATAACGCAGCCGCATGGGGGGGAAAGCCAGCAACAATATCGGCGGGTCAGCTTTACTCAGATGATTGACGGCAATGATGTATGGGCCAGTGGCCGGGATATTCTCGCGGCCGGTTACCTTCAGGCTGCCCACCCACAACAGGAGGAAGCGAACGAGACCGCGTAACAAGTACATGAATAGCATAGTCGTTATCCTTATCCGAATCGTTGCGACCTCAAGTATATCCTGCCCCACCCGGTAGCGCACGCTTGTAGTTTGCGCGCTAGCACGGGCAAACTGTCAGTGTGCCCTACAACATCAAGAGAATCCGCGCCAATCCGCTGAATCCGCGTCATCCGCGTCCTATCTTCGTATCCAGTTCCGGTCTTAACCACCAAGCAGCCAGGAGAGCAACGGCCGCCACTGCGGCCGACACCCAAAACGTCTCCGTCAACACCGTCACCGTCACGCGGGTCAACCCCTCGGCAAAGGCGGTGGCGAAGCCGGGGTCGGTCAGTGGGGGCAGGGTCAATTGGGTGCGGAGAAGTTGGAAACGGTGCAAACCCCAGGCGGTTAGCCCGGCCAATCCCACACTCATCCCCATTAACCGTAAGACAATCACCAGGCTGGCGGCCACGCCGCGCTGCGTCTCCGGGGCGGCGTTGATGACGGCCGCGCCCACCGGCGCAATGACCAGACCAAAACCCGCGCCCAGGAGGGCCAACTGTCCGGCCATCTGACCATAAGGCAAGCCAGTGGCCGGCCCTTGCCCCATGAGGGCGAAGCCGGCCGCGCAAGCCACCAGCCCGGCGGCCACGACCGGCCGGTAGCTCCACCGGCCGCTCAACCGGCCGCCCACGTAAGCCAGAAGGGCCATTGCCCCGGTCAACGCGCTCAACAGCCAACCACTGACCAGAGCCGCCCGCTCCACCTCCACTTCCAACACGTTGACCAGCAGCGGCACGTTTATCATGGCGATAATCAAGACGCCGCCGACCAGGAAATTGACCAGGACGGCCGGGGTGAAGTTAGGGCGACGAAAGAGGCGCAAGTCTACCAGAGGGAAGGCCAATCGCCTCTCTATCCAGACAAACAGGCCCAAACAGGCGCCGGCCGCCAGGTAGAGCGGCCACCCGCCGGCCGAACGGCCAT